>CAJUGT010000132.1 GCA_910586435.1 uncultured Acetatifactor sp.
AGGGCAGCGTGGCAACAAAAATGGAAGGAAGATCCGGAATCCTGCAATCTGAAATTAAGCTGGATCAGGCCAGGGGAAACGATACACAGAAAAAGGAAGAAGAACTTGCCGAGGTAGAACAAAAAGCATCGGAAGCGGAATCTTCTCAGCTTTCCACGCTGGCAGACGCAGGCAGGACAATGGAGAAAGCTGCAAAGGCGGACAGCAGAGAAGAAAAGGAGGATAAGGACCCAAAGACCGTCAATGGTAAAGATGCAGATGAAAATGTGTCCAGTACAGATGCAAATGGAAGAAGCGCATTTCAGGGAGAAAGTGTAACTGCGCAATCGGATGTTCCCGTTTCCAGTGACACGGCGGCAGCCCAGACCACACCACAGCAGCCGATGCCCTATGTGTCGGTGGACATTCGTTTATAGGAGGGAAAGTCTATGTCAGGGGTTAATTTTAATGAGTATGCCAACTATCCAAATTATGATACATGTTATGATTTTTCTGCCCTTGTGGGCGGGACTGCCAATCCTTCCAGCAACCTGCTTTCAGATTATGCCTCTATTAAAAACGGAAGCTACGGAAAGCTGCTGAAAGCCTATTATGCAAAACAGGATGCGGAAAACGCGTCCATGTCTGGGGACAGCAGGCAGAAACTGGCGCTCATGCGGTCAAGCGCAGATTCCCTTAAAAAGTCAGCGGATGCCCTGAACGATGCTTCCCTGTGGGAGAAAAAGAAGATTAAGAAAAAAGATGAGGAAACAGGGGAAGAAACCGAGACGGAGGATTATGACTGGGATTCCATTGCAAAGGCGGTAAAATCGTTTGTTGAGGATTATAACGCCGTAGTGGGGCAGGCAGGCGATTCCGATACGAAAAACGTACTCCGCAATGCAATGTGGATGACAGGCATAACGGACAGTGTGGAAAAACTGCTTTCACAGGTTGGGATTACCATAGGAAAAGGCAATAAACTGGAGCTGGATGAAGATGCCTTAAAGGAAGCCAATGTTACCACCTTACAGTCGCTGTTTACCGGCACGGGTTCTTTTGCCGATAAGATTTCCCAAAAGGCGGGTAGCCTCAGCAATGCTGCGGCTAATGCGGCGGCAAGGGTTAAGGGGACGACATATACAAGTAACGGCAGCTATTCTGATACCCTTTCAAAGCTGTTTTCCAGCACGTTGGATAAAAAAGTCGGGGAAGATAAGGACACAGGTTCCTGTAAAGGTTCAAATACAGAGGACGGGGAGAAAGCTTTCTTAGCCAGCCTGTAGAAAAATCTGTTTTTGTGTGATATACTGGTCCTATGAAAGACATTGTGCCTATGAGAAAGGAACATGATGAAAATTATAGGATTACTGATACTTGCTGAGTTTTACGCAGTCTACATTGGAAAGATGATACTGCAAAAAAGAAAAGGCATACAGACAGACCAAATGGCAAAAGGCAAGCAGAAAACAAAAATATTCTACATTGAGCTGACTATGAAAACAGCCACTTATTCCGTGGTGGCAGCAGAAGTCCTTAGCCTGCTTTTTATTCCCCCATATTTGCCGCAGACGCTTGTTGCGGTGGGTGTGGTTCTTGGCTTTATCGGAGATATTCTTTTTACTGTATCGGTTGTAACAATGAAAGACAGTTGGCGGGCTGGCATAGCGGAAAACGATAAAACAGAAATCATTACCAGCGGGATTTACAGCATTAGCAGAAATCCCGCCTTTTTAGCCTTTGATTGTGTTTATGCAGGTCTGCTGCTGATAGCCTTCAACTGGGTCTTGCTGGTATTTTCTGTGTTTGCTGTGACAATGCTTCATCTGCAAATACTACAGGAAGAAATGTTTTTGTCTAAAACATTTGGGGCAGAGTACGAGGTGTACAAAAGCAAAGTCCGAAGATATATTGGACGGAAATAATTCCATTTCACGCAGATAATGCGTATTTAGGCGTTCTAAAATATACTGCTATAATTCTTTTGAGAACGCTAATTGAAGCCCTAAAATCTCATGCATGGGCGCAGTCTTAGTCAAAAAGCCAGTTTTACTTTCCTTTGTCCAAAGCGGCGGGATACAGATAATACCTTGTATAGAAGAAAGCATTGCGGAATCTTTTTCCCAACCATCCCAACGAAATGTTTCGTAATATTTATCCACCCGCTCCTTACTCATTGCCCATTGTATAAACTGACTATACTTTATATCCAGACTTTCCCATTGCAGAGAATCCGGGGCAAAGTAATTGATAATGCCATTGCCATCCAACGAAAAAAGTCCGCCAACAATATCTTCAGCCACAATCAATGCGCCCCATTCTGATAAAGAGGTATTTTTCTTGTAAAAATCATATTTCCCGGAACCGTATATGCGAATCCAATTGTCAATTACAATTCCCCCTGTTTTAGATAATACAACACCGAAAAATGTTTCCTTATGAAAGGGGTAAATCTCTTTTAGATGGGCTACAGCCTTTTCATCCGGATTGATAAGAGAAATTTTTGTTGTTGCTCCGTCTAATACTCCTTTAAAATCTTCAAACATTGTCATTTTCTTTTCCTCTTGAAAGCCATTTACTATATTTGGGATTTAATTCAGCAATCGTCTCTTTTGTCAGCGGCACTCCGCCGCAGAGCTGGCTTACAATTGCCGTTCCAGATGTTCCATGCAAAGCCACAGGTATGTGCGTCCCAATATACTTCTATTATACAAAATGCCAGCAAAAATGCAATTTCCAAAGTGTAAATTTCATACAGATTAAGTAACAGTTCAGCCATGCCATTCATAAGTTGCCGAAATATACATTTTTGTCAACAATTAATATGGCTGCCGGCAACTTATTTTATGTCGGGCGTCCGCCATATAGAAATACTTGTACAAGTTGCCCTTAGTGAGCAAGCTCCCATGGGCAATTTGTACAATCATTTCTGCATTGCTGAACTGTTACCAGAGTAAGGGATATGCCTACATAAATGCTGTGTTTTTCTGTCATGTAAATGTCCGGTACATCCCAATCATCTTCAGGTCAAGCTGGTCCTTTTGTGCGGAAGGGGGCTTGACAGATATGCAAAATCAAAGATGCAGCATAGTATAATAGAAACCAGTCATTTCAAAAAGGGAGAATGATATATGAGACGATGTGTGCCATTGGACCCTGCCGCAGAGGCAGTCTGCAACCAAAGCGCTGTGCCCCCGCTGATTTTTCAGATGCCACCAAAGCAGGGAAGAAAAGTATTGGAGGAAGCCCAGGATTCACCCGTATACAAATATCCCGCCGATGTATCATCGGAGTGTATCAACACCGGTATGTGGGGCAGTATACCGGTATATTTTATTGTGCCCAAGGGTGAAAAAATAAAAAATGTGATATTCTATATTCATGGCGGAGGCTGGGTATTTGGCAGTTTTCATACTCACGAAAAGTTAGTCAGAGAACTTTCGGCAAGGACAAATTCATTCATTGTATTCCCTGAATACAGTTTATCGCCGGAAGCCAAATATCCCACGGCAATTGAACAGTGTTATTTTATCCTTTCTCATAGCAGGGAAATCATGGAAGATTGCTTTCCCACGGTGGAGTATACTGCGCTTACAGTTGCAGGCGACAGTGTTGGCGGGAACATGGCAATTGCCATGGCGCTTATGTCAGCCATGCGACATGGCCCGTGTATTCAGAAGCTGCTGTTATATTACCCGGTAACAAATGCCTGCTTTGATACGCCAAGCTATTGTCAATTTGCGGTGGATTATTATCTGTATCGGGAAGGAATGAAATGGTTTTGGCGGCAGTATACAACTTCTATGGAGGAGCGAAACCAGATAACCGCGTCTCCTCTTCGAGCGGGCATAGATAGTTTGAAATGTCTTCCCCCGACTATGATAATAAATGGTCAGGCGGATGTTTTGCGGAGTGAGGGAGAAGCATTTGGTGAAAAACTTCGGTGCGCAGGCGTGGAGGTAACTGCCTTGCGGGTACAGGGTACCATTCATGATTTTGTAATGCTGAATGCGCTGGATCAGACGAATGCCTGCCGTATTGCTATGGATGCGTCAACCGCATGGATTAACCGTTTTAACCCAAAGGTCAGTTGAAGGCGTTTGGCTCAAGCAGGGATATATCGTGAGAAGGCTCATCCGCCGGGTAATACGTCTGCTGAAACAGGAAAATTTAGATAGTATTCCTATTTGCGGTTATTCCAAAGAAATCTGTGGCGGTCCACATGCGGCAAACACCAGAGAACTGGGAGCTTTCAGAATCATAAAGGAGGAAGCGTCTTCGGCAGGCGTCAGAAGAATTAAAGCGACGATTGAGGCAAAGGACTTCTGACCTGAGAGAATCGGCAAACGAAAAATTGATGTATCTAAGGATACATCAATTTTTTTATAGGATATGTCATTGTCTGGGAGAGACAAATTAGTTATATTAGTAATAGAGTATATCGTGCTGAGAGGTTTGTGTGAGGAGAATTGCCAAGGCTCATAGCAGAATGTTTTGCCAGGGAAATCTAAATATTACACCGAAGAATGCCAGAATACGGCATCCTTCAAGAGTCAGCAGCTTGGCTTAGGAGATTGTGTGAAGTAAAATTATGAGATTGTGTGAAGTAAAATCAAGGAGGAAAGTATGAAAAAACAGGCGTTGAATCCGTATCTGCCCTCATGGGAGTATATACCTGACGGGGAGCCGTATGTGTTTGGTGACAGGGTTTATATCTATGGTTCCCATGACTTCTATAACGGGTATGTATTCTGTATGGGGGATTATGTATGTTGGTCCGCTCCGGTAAATGATCTGGGGAATTGGAGATATGAAGGGGTGATATACCCCAAGGATGAGGACCCGCTTAACAAAGAAGGCAAAATGTGTCTTTACGCGCCGGATGTGACACAGGGGCCGGACGGCAGGTACTATCTTTACTATGTGCTGGATCATGTTTCCATTGTGTCGGTGGCGGTATGCGATACTCCCGGGGGAAGGTATGAATTTTATGGGTATGTTCATTATCAGGACGGCGTCAGACTGGGAGAGCGGGAGGGGGACCAGCCTCAGTTTGATCCAGGTGTATTGACGGAGGGGAATAGAACTTATCTCTATACAGGTTTCTGCGGAAGAGGGGACAAAAGCAGAAGCGGGGCCATGGCTACGGTGCTTGGGCCGGATATGCTCACCATAGAAGAGGCGCCGGTATTCATAGTTCCCGGATGTGAATATGGAAAGGGGACAGGGTTTGAGGGACATGAGTTTTTTGAAGCGTCTTCCATCCGAAAAAGCGGGGACACTTATTATTTTGTGTATTCTTCCGTTGTCATGCATGAGCTCTGTTATGCCACTAGTAAAAATCCTACCCGGGACTTTGTATACGGCGGAGTGCTGGTGAGCAACTGTGATCTTCATATTGATACTTACAAGCCTGCGGACTTGCCCATGGCGTATGGGGCCAATAACCATGGAAGCATTGTGAAAATAGAAGGGGAGTGGTATATTTTCTATCATCGCCACACCAATGGCACATGGTACAGTCGTCAGGGCTGCGCAGAGAAGCTGGAACAATTGGAGGACGGGAGCTTTATGCAGGCAGAGCTGACTTCCTGCGGACTCAACGGGAAACCTCTGGAGGGGCGGGGAGAATACCCGGCTTACATTGCCTGCAATTTATTCCGGGATATTCCATCTGTATATGTGGGTGACAACCGTTTCCCCAAAATCATGCAGGACGGAAGGGATGGGGACGAAGAACCCGGATACATAGGAAATATACAGGATTCCGCCACGGCAGGGTTCAAGTATTTTGACTGCCATGAGGTAAAGGAAATCAGAATTAAGGTCCGGGGATATGCCCACGGGTGTTTTGAGGTGCGCACCTCTTGGGACGGGGAGATTCTGGCGCAGATTCAGGTAAAATCTGCCAACGTATGGGAGGAATATGCGGCTCCGGTACAGATACCGGATGGAAAGCAGGCTCTGTATCTGACCTATCGGGGCGGGGGAAATGTTAGTTTGCTTTCATTTACCCTCATGTAGGTTGAAACGGCATTCTTTGATTCTTCATTTGAACGGGAGTCAGGGAGTGAAAGCTGGAATCGTTATTCTGCAAATGTAAAGGAGCATAGGAAAAAATGGAAGTTGTTTTATCAGAACGAGTAAAGGAAATTATTGAACAGCAGCAGCCGGGGGGAGATGTACTTGTGAAAACTCTGGAGCTGGTGAGAAGCATTCTGGAGCCGAAAGAGGATAGATATGATATGCTGTACCGATATGAGCATTCTCTTCGGGTGGCGGCAATCGGGCAAAGAATTGCCCGAGAGGAGTCTCTGCCGGAGGTTCCGCTTATGATGGCATGTCTGCTGCATGATGTGGGTTATCCTGAATGCAGGAGCCTGGAGGAGCTGAATAGTCATGCCGAGATCGGTGCATACATAACCAGGCAGTATTTGAACAGGATAGGCTTTGAGGAACCTCTGGGGACAAGCATTTGCACAGCAGTGCTGATTCACGATAGAGTGGATAATCTGCCTCCGGAAGCAACAGCATTTGAGCTGAGTGTGCGGGATGCGGATGATATAGACCGCAGTGATGCCATGCGCATGTGTATTTGGGGGTATCATGATATTGGCCAGCGGTCGGCGGCGGAGGTTATGGAAATCTGTGAGAAAAGGCTGAAATTGGCAGAAAGTTCCCACAGTCGAATCTGCGGTACGGAGACGGCAAGGAAGATGTGGCTGGAGTTACTGGAAATGCACAGGAATTTTTATGAGAGACTGTATGGGCAGCTGCAAACTACGGGAGAAGCGGAACGTTTCATACGGGGAGAAACGTTGTAAGCAGGAGAGATACCGGGAACAACTCAGGCGGGCAAAGAGCAATATATAACCAGAAATTAGCAATACCTAAAGAGATTTTTTAGAGTGCGGATGGTATGATAAAAATGGAGTAAATTTCATCTGTTGATTGTCCGCCTGTGCCATAGGGATGGTTTTGTGTGGCGAGCGGGAGGGTTTTCAGACGCAGTGGCGGATGAAAACCCTTCCTTAATAGGGGCACAAGTTTCTGCTTAAAAACAGTTCCGAAACGAAGGCACCCGGAATGAAATTTAAAAACAGTCTCGAAACGCAGGTGCCCAGGTCAGGGCACCGTATTGAAGAGACCGGAACAAGTTCCCGCAAGCGGGACAAATCGCCGTAAATGGCGATTGGAATCGTCCAGCTAAGAAACGTCAATCTATTTATTAAAAAATTTAGCTGGACAGGTGAGGTTGTGAAGGTACACGAGAGCAAATTTCATGAGACACTACTTAGTGTCTCTGGGTACTTCCGAATAAAATTTGTCTCTCCTGTGTGCGCCGAAGGAACCGCACCCTTTAGTGCCGTCTGGCAGCGACTTAAAATAGTCCAGCTAAGAAACGTCAATCTATTTATTAAAAAAATTTAGCTGGACAGGTGAGGTTGTGAAGGCGCACGAGAGCAAATTTCATGAGATTACTTCCGAATGAAATTTGTCTCTCCTGTGTGTGCGCCGAAGGAACCGCACCCTTTAGTGCCGTCGCGCAGCGACTTAAAATAGGAGGTATGTTTTGGGGATGGAAAATCATGTGAGAAAAGTTATGTGTGTCTGCGGCATGGCCTGTTTGCTGATGCTTACGTCCTGCGGCAGGGGGGAGGATGCGGCGATTGGGACGGGAGACGGGAGTTCTCCGGACACTGGAACCACGCAGGAGAGAACTGAGAATCCGGGGGAGGCATCCGACGGAACCCAGAGTTCAGGGGAATCTCAGAATCCGGGGGAGGCATCCGACGGAGCCCAGAGTTCAGGGGAATCTCAGAATCCGGGGGAGGCATCCAGCGAAGGCAATGAACAGAACTCATCAGAAGAAGGCAGCGGCGGACAGGGAACCAATCGGGAAGATAAGGATACATCCACTTTACGGCGGCCCATATCACCCGAACAGCCCATGTGGATTGTTCACATTGACACATGGAATTACGCAGATCCTCAGAAAATCATTGATTTGATTCCAGAGGACATTCTTCCTTATGTGGTGTTTAATATTTCCCTGTCCATTTCATGGGACAGTGAAAATCATGAATGGCTGATGGTACATGACGGTTATGAAACGGCAAAGTCATGGCTCAGGACATGCGCCGAGAACAACGTGTGGGCAATGATTCAGCAGTCAAGCGGGGGACAGAGCCATTTCCCGGACTATGATGCCTCCACGGATTATGAGGATACCATATATGCCGAGTTTTACAGAGATTATCCGAATTTTATAGGATATAATTACTGTGAGCAGTTTTGGGGATTTGAATCGGCAGATTTTCCGATTACTCCCGAGGAGCGTTATGAGCATTTCGCAAAGCTCCTGGAACTGGGAGATAAGTACGGCGGTTATCTTGTGGTCAGCTGGTGCGGCAATCAGTGGAGTCCCGGTATCAATCCCATGGCAATGACGAAAAAAGTACCTGCCTTTGCGGATGCCTGCGGAAAATACTCCAGCAATTATATTCTCTGTGAAAAATATACTCAGACAAGCTATCTGTTTGATATGGAAAGCCTTGTGCTGGGGACATGGCTTTCCGGGTATTGTGGGAATTTCGGTGTCCGCTACGATGAGTCAGGCTGGACGGATTCAGAAGGAGACAAGCAGGAGGAATATAGGCTTTCCACTTCGCTGGCAGTGAATTTTGAGCGCTTTGCTCTAAACGGTATGACCGTGGTGGACGGACCAGAGTTGATATGGGTGTCGGATTTCAGAGAGCTGCCCCTGAGTGTAGGAGAAGACGGCTATGCCCAGCGGGGGTGGGAGAGGCTTCCGGAATTTGACAATGTTGCGGTGGATATGTTCCGCAAGGTGCTGGACGGAACCATAAGGATTCCCGATAGGGAGGAAGTAATCAACCGGACAAGACTTGTGATTATCAACGATGTGCAATTTGGCAGTGACGATGAGCAATATAGCACGCCGGCTACTTTGTTTGAAGGATTGTACCGTATGGAAGAGGACGGCAATCTGAGGGATAACCATTCCTTCTACAAAAGTACAGGGCGCTACCCCTCCATTCCGGTAGTATATGAGCTGCGGGATGATCTGGCCAAATCCTTTGAGATACAAATAAATCAATCGGACCTGGTGCCCCAGTGGCCGCCGGCTGAAAACGGATGGCATAATGTGAAGACGAAACAGGAGGTATATAACCGGCTGTTTCCGCAAGAATATACGGGTGACTGTTATGCGGGCCGATTGGAAAATACATGGGTTACATATAATCCCTACAAAACGGAAACCGTGGCCCGGGGAGAATTGGGCTGTCAGTATAATACCTGTGAAAAAATCGGACTTTCCTATACCAGATATGCGTCGGGTATTATTAGAGAATATTCTGATCACATAGACTTTTATCTGAACAATTTTGATGAAAAAGATGGGGCGCTGAAGGAAAATATCATAACGATATATGGAAGCACCCAGGAGCCCACATTTACTTATCAGGACAGAGGAGAGAGACAGACCGCAAGCGAGATTACTTCTGACTGGAGGGACGGTGTCTTTACCCTGACCATCAGACAGAATGGCCCTGTGGATTTGACCATTCAATGCTCCGGAACGGCAAAGGAGCGGCTTACGGACTATCAGAGCGCTGTCATAACTCCGCCGGAGGCGCCTGCTTTTTACAGCGGTCCCCGCCAATATGAGGCTGAACTTTTTGACACCATGAATGTGGAGGAAAATGTAAAGAACGGCTGCCGCACGGGTGTGACACATTTTCAGGGGCAGGGCTATCTGAAGTTCGGAACAAAAGCTGCGGCTGCGGTGAGAGATACAGTCAATGCACCCAAGGAAGGTGTGTTCCTTCTGAAACTCCGATATGCTGTGTTGAAGGATACAGATGCCATCGACCTTTATGTCAATGGAGAAAAGGCAGCGGATCTTTCATTGAAAGGCACCCCTTCTTATAGTGATTGGGCGATTTGTGAGCAGGAAATTACCTTAAAAGAAGGGCAGAATGTGATTGAACTAAAGGCTGCCGCAGAGTTGGAAAGCTCTCTCTATCTGGATAATTTTGTACTGGAAGGGGACTTTGGAGATGGCAGGTAAGGCTTGGGAAGGGAGCAGTGAAACAATAATAAATCCGGCTGAATAACCCTTACCCAAGCAGGAGCGCTGAAATGCAGAGACCGGAACAAGTTCCCGCAAGCGGGACAAATCGCCATAAATGGCGATTGGAATAGTCCAGCTAAGAAATGTTTAGCTGGACAGGTGGGGGGTGCGAAGGTACCACACCCTTTAGTGCTGCCTGGCAGCGACTTAAAATTAGGAGGCAACAAGATGCAGACGAAGGAAACAGTAAGATGTGAAGAAGGGCCAAAGGCCCCCAAGGACCCACAGAAGAAACGAAATGGTTTTTATATCATGAGGGAGAAGGAGATTGCAGGATCCATACAGCCGGACGGCAGAGGAATTCAGTTCTTACATATGGACGGTGAGAGGATTTTAAGCAGTGCCCGTATTGTGGGCAATGTTACGGATGAAAGTATGCTGGAACTGTTAAAGACAACGGCGGGTTTTCGCAGGCTGGTGCATAG
>CAJUGT010000133.1 GCA_910586435.1 uncultured Acetatifactor sp.
CTGCTGCGCCGCCCGAACCACTGCGCAGTGCTCCGGCTGATAGGTCTGAATCACTGCTTCCCCGGGAAGCTTCCCCCTGCCTGCTCTTCCAACGGCCTGTGTCAGAAGCTGAAAAGTTCTCTCTGCCGCACGATAATCGCTCACGCTTAAGGATAAATCCGCCGCCAGCACCCCTACCAAAGTCACTCTGGGAAAATCATGTCCCTTTACTATCATCTGGGTACCAATCAGCACATCCGCCTCTCCATTGGAAAACGCGGATAAAATCCGCTCATAGCTGTCCTTGGTTCTGGTGGTATCCGCATCCATGCGCAATGTCCGCACCCTGGGAAACATCTCCCTTAACTTCTCCTCTATCTGCTGGGTTCCCGCCCGAAAACCGCTGATATATTTTGATCCGCATTGAGGACAGACCGTGGGCTTCCCCTCACTATACCCGCAATAATGACACATTAATCTGCTATTGTTATGCTCCGACAGGGAAACGTCACAATGAGGGCATTTCATCACATGACCGCAGGCTCTACAGGAAACAAAACCGGAATATCCCCTTCTGTTCAGAAAAAGAATACTCTGCTCCCCCTTATCAAGCCTGTCTGCCAGAAGCTCCTGCAATTTTCTGCTGAATATGGAACGGTTTCCTTCCTTCAGCTCTTCTCTCAAGTCTATGGTATGTACTTTGGGAAGTGTTCCTCCTGTCAGCCGTTCTTTTAATTGAAACAGACCATATTTCCCTTTCTGTGCCCTGTAATATGCCTCCAGGGAGGGCGTAGCGGAGCCAAGAAGCACACTGGCCCCATGGAGCTTTGCCACCTCCTCCGCCGTCTCCCTGGCATGATATTTGGGTGTGGACTCACTTTTGTAACTGCCCTCATGCTCCTCATCAATGACAATCAGCCCAAGATTCGGAAAAGGAGTAAACAATGCGGATCGGGGACCGATAATCACGTCTATCTCTCCCTTTTTGGCCCTTTGACACTGATCATACTTTTCCCCAGGGGAAAGTGTGGAATTCATGACGCTGACCCTGTCTCCAAAACGCCTGTAAAATCTAAGCAGTGTCTGGTATGTGAGCGCAATTTCCGGAATCAGGCAAATTGCCTGCCTCCCCCTGGCAACCATTTTCTCTATCAATTCCATGTAGACTTCTGTTTTTCCGCTTCCGGTAATGCCATGAAGAAGGTAAGTTCCCCTTCGCCCCTCTTCAAAGTCCTTCTCCACCGCTATCACAATTCTCATTTGTTCTTCACTTAACACGTTTTTCTTTTCTTCGGCAGACTCCATCCGAACCGGATTCCGGAACGTCTGAACACTTTGTACACGGACCACCCCCGCCTTTTCCAGGCTTTTGATTGTCTGGGGGGAGACACAGAGCTTTCCCGTAACCCACTCATACGGTATGGATTCCTGTTTCACAAGCTCCCTCAGAAGTCTCTCTTTGGCAACTTGCTTCTTTCGGGCGCTCTCTCCCAGCAGGGAAATCACTTCCTCTCTGTCCGCCAGCCTCCATATGGTTTTGTGTTCCAGCTTTTTCACAGACTGTTTCGCCGGCAAAACGGTTTTCAAAGCCTGAATCATGGTAGAACCATAATTCTCCCTAATCCATCCCGCAAGCGCAATCATCCTGCCCTCTACCCCCACACCTCCCGGCACAATATTCCGAATCTCTTTTGTCCGTGCAGGGTCAAATTTGCAGTCGTCTCCCAGGTTGATCACATACCCCTTTCGCAGCTTATCGCCGTTTCCGAAAGGCACCATGACACATGCCCCTGTCTCCAATGATTCTCTGAGATGATTGGGTACACGATACTGAAATGGTCTATCCAGTTTTTCGTGGGAAATATCCACTATTACATCCGCATAAAGCTCTTTCACTGTTTGCCTCCTATTCCAGTACCGTCTCTGCACTTCGGCACCCTCACCAGGGAAGAAAATTCCATCTGCAAAGAACTCAGCTGAAATTTCCTTCCATGTGTCTGAAAGACACATTGTGCCTCCGTTCCGAGACTGTTTTTTAAATTTCCTCTTGACATTTCTTAGCGGGACACAAAAAATTTATTGCTTTAGAATTTCACGGATGATTTCCCTTTCATCCATGGGGTACTTCTTTCCTTTTATCTCCTGATAATCTTCATGTCCCTTCCCGGCCAGCACAATCAGATCTCCGTCCTCAGCGCGAGAAATGACATGGGCGATAGCTTCCCTTCTGTCACAAATCTCCACATAGGAACCCTTGGTCCTCTTCATACCAATTTTAATATCCTCAATAATATCCTGTGGTTCCTCGAATCTGGGATTGTCAGAAGTAATCACCGTCAAATCCGCCAGTCTTCCGCTGACCTCCCCCATTTCATATCTGCGCTGCCTGGAACGGTTTCCGCCACAGCCAAACACACAGATCAGACGCCTGGGATGATATTCCCGCAGCGTAGTCAAAAGGCTTTCCAATGCCATGGCATTATGCGCATAATCTATCAGCAAGGTATACTTTCCCGGCACTTCCACTTTTTCGATACGCCCCTTGACCCTGGCCGTTCTGATACCCTCTTTTATGGCAGGAATCCCCACCCTGAAATGCCTGCATACCGCAATGGCACACAGGGCGTTATAGACACTGAAACGGCCGGGGAACGGCATTTCAACATCCAAATCCATCAGCCCTGACACATGAAAAGCCACACCAAGTTCGCCGGGAGTATGCATAAGTACCGGTTCCCCGGCCCGAAGCATACATTCCTCCCCCAACCCGTATGTCTCAACTTCACAGCTATGCCCTTCCAAAACCTGTTCCTGATGGACATCATCGCCATTTACGATACCCACCGCACATTGTCGGAACAAAAGACGCTTACACCCCAAATATTCCTCAAAACTGGCATGTTCGCCTGCGCCGATATGATCTTGTTCCAGATTTGTAAAGATACCATAGTCAAAGACAAATCCCTGGGTGCGATGGAGTTTCAGCGCCTGGGAAGACACTTCCATCACCACCGCCTCCATCCCGGCCTCTGCCATTTTCGCGAAATTTTCCTGCAAAAGATAGGACTCCGGTGTGGTGTTTTCCGCATGAAAATGCTTATCCCCGATGATTGTCTCAATGGTGCCGATTAACCCCACACGGAAACCGGCCTGTTCCAGAATCGCTCTCACCAGATATGTGGTGGTGGTCTTCCCTTTCGTGCCGGTAACGCCAATCACCTTCATTTTCCTGGCAGGATGGCCGAACCAGGCGGCAGAGATATAGGCCAGCGCATACCTGGTATCTTTTACCCTGATTACCGCCACATCTTTTCCTTCCAAACCTGTAACCGGCCTGGACACCACAATTGCGGCCGCTCCCTTTTGAACCGCAGATGATACAAAATCATGCCCGTCATGTAAAGCGCCTTCCAAACAGACAAAAAGGCTGCCCTCTGAGACACACCTGGAATCATAGACAAGGGATGTAATCTCTCTGTCAGGCAATTCTCCCGTAATCTCCAATTCCGCAGAGTTATCTTCCCCTGTTCCGGATATACAATCATACTCCAACTCTTCTAATAGTTTCAGCAGCTTCATAAGTCCCTCTTACTATCCGCTACATTTTCTATACTATTCTACTCTAAATTACGACTTTCTACCACCCCTATTTTTTCACACCCTCCCCTTGACAAACCGCCAAAAACATGGTGCCTGCCGCAAAACTGTAAAAGCAAAGCGCAAACTTCCTCTCCAAGGGCCTGTACAATCAAGTAGGGAAGGCTTTTCACCCCTACTCGCCGCGCGGCCCGTGCGCCGCTTTAGCGGCAAACTTCTATTGCACGGGCCTGCGCATAAAAAGCAAAAGAGTCCTGGAAAACCAGAACTCCTTTGCTTTTCTTATGAGGGGGGAGATAGTGAATTAATCAACTATCTGGTTATTATCTTACTAAGGAAATGTGTCTAAACTGTGTTCATTTTATAATAAAACTCTTAAAAGAAAGCCCTGCTGACATTTGCGGAAAAAACAAAGAGCCCCGGCATACCGCCGAGACTCTTCGTTCTTATGAGGGGGAAGATAGTGAATCATTCATCAACTATCTGTACATCATCTTACAGGCAAAATGTGTTTATTCTGTGTTCAAATTATAAGTAAATCGTAAATTAAATCTAAAAGAATCATAACACCTCACTCCTCAGAGTATTTTCCAATCTACAATTGACATTCCAGCTGGCAATCACAGGGCTCTTTTTCCACATGTTTGGCACTGTATTCTCTGGCTTCCACACAGCCCTGTCTCTTATAAAACGCCTGGCTTTCCACAGCGGAATGGGCGGAAATATACAGCTTTTTCGCTCCCTTTGCCCTTGCCCATTCCCCGGCTTTCTGAAAAAGCCTTGTCCCAACGCCCTGGCCTCTCAATTCTTCCGATACATAAATCTCCGCCAAATCCAGGTACTCTTGCTTTGTGCCAAACAGTTCGCCGGAGACGGCCACAAAACCTTTCAGAACATTTTGTTGAAACGCCCCGTACACCATCCCTCCCAGGGCAATGATGTTCCTCAGGGATTCCGTCAACTGCTCATAATCTTCCTGATTCCAGTCATCCACAAAGGCAATATCCATAATCTGCCAGCTTCCCTCCACCTTACGCCAGCACTTTGTCACATTCTGATGCCTTATGAATTCCCCAAACAAGTCTTCCGACAGTTCTTCCGCTTTTATCATCCTATAATCTATCATCATTGTTCCACGTCTTTCCTGTGTCATATCCGCTTTCTTTGTCTTATGTCATTCTTCCCGGAACCTCTCCCACACCTTGCGGCATCTTCAATCAAAGCCCCCGCTGCAAGGGGCGGGGTATCAAGCTTGCAACGCCCCAAGGGGCGGGGTATTTGACCCTCGCAGCATTCGCCAACTGTCCGTGCAAGCACGGCCGCTTGGCTCATTGCCCGCGGAAATAAAGTTTTTGGCATGTCACAAAAGGTCCAGATACCGTTCCACCAAAATCCTGCCGTTTTCCCGGGTCAAGGCGTTCGCCGCTGCCATGGCCGAGGCTTTTTTCAGCAGCACATCCGGTTCTTCTCCCCCCAACTCGCTCATACACAGAGACGCCACCACCGTGTCACCGCAGCCCACCGTATTGACAGCCTCAACTTTCCTTGCCGGCTCATACAATACCTGTTGGCTGTCCACATACATAAGCCCATCCGTTCCCAAAGACAGAATCACTTTCCCAATCCCACCTTCAACTATCTTTTTTGCCTCCGCAGCAAGATTCTGATAGCCCTGGATTGGCCTTCCCGCCAGATATTCCAGCTCCTTTTTGTTTGGCTTTACCACATGGGGCTTCGCTTTGAGACCTTCCCGCAGCAGTTCTCCCGACGCATCCAGACAAACTCTTCTTCCGGCTCTATGACACTCTTCTATGAGCTGCCCATAAATATCCTTTGGTACCCCCATGGGCACACTGCCCGAAAGCACCACCCACTCACACCTTTCCAGACAGCCCATAAATTGTCTTCTGAAATCCTTCAGTTCCTCTGTGTCTATCTCCGGACCAGGTTCCAGAATCTCCGTCACGCTCCCGTCCTGTGCCAAAATATTCACATTGGTTCTGGTGTCACCCTTTATTTGGGTGAAATGACATTCCACCCCCATTTCCTCCAGGGTGTCCTCTATCATCCTTCCTCCGCTGCCGCCTAAGAATCCCACCGCTGACACAGGCATATGGAACTGACGCAATACCTTGGTCACATTGATGCCCTTTCCTCCCGCCGCACTGACACTCTTTGCCAGGCGATTCACTTCTCCCGGCAATAGAGTATCCAGTTCACAGGTTTTATCCACTGCGGGATTCAACGTCACTGTCAAAACCATACCATTCCCATCCTTTTTATTCCGGCCTTCTCGAACTCAAAAATGTATCAGGAATAGTGCTGCATCACATATTGCAGCTCCGTCCTGCCCCTGTATGTGTTCTTGCCCAATTGATATACCACTGAGACACGACAATTCCCCCTGCCTTCATACAAAGCTTTCTCGCTTCCCACTCCATATTTTTCATCCAGAAAAGAACCAAATTTCTCCAAATCTCCAAAAAACACCAGCTGTTTTTGGGCCCCTCCCGGGGTGCGTACCTGATATTTGGCACAGTTTTTGTTCGCCCCCATTTTGGTACCGGACACAAAGAGCAATTCTTTCTGCGCAAAAAGAGGTTTCGGATTCCCCACACCATAGGGTTCCAACAATTCCAGATCCTCAGCCACCCTGTCATTGGCATAGTCCAAAGGCATGGGAACATCAATATGTACCCTGGGTATAAAGTCCTCTTCGGTAAGCCTGCACCTGAGATTCAGCTCCCTTCTGAGTTCTTCCATATCTTTCTCTCTCATGGAAAGACCGGCTGCCATGGCATGTCCGCCAAACTTGGTGAAATACTGCTTCACCTCCGTCATGGCCTCATACATGTGATATCCCTCCACAGAACGGCCGGAACCCTTTACCCCCTCTTCCCCTCTGGTCAGAACAAAAACCGGATGGTTATACCGCTCCCTGATACGCCCCGCAATAATCCCCGCCAGGCTTTCGTGTACATCCGGCAAAAAGACAAGCATGACCTTATCCTTGTCCATATGCCGACTGGCAATATAGGCTTCCGCCTCCTCCACTCCCTGCAATGTCAGATTTTTTCTGCTGTCATTCAATTCCTTTAATTCTCTTGCGGCACTCATGGCATCCACACGTGTCTGACTCTGAAGCAGTTCCAGAGCCCTTTTTGCCGTGTCCAGCCTGCCTGTGGCATTCAGACAGGGGCCCAGGATAAATCCTAAATGATAGGCGCTCAACCTGTCCGGTTCTATACCGTTGACCTCCATCAATGCCTTTAATCCGGGATTTTTTGTTTTTTTCAGGCGCTTCAGCCCTTCCTTTACCAGAATCCGGTTCTCATTTTTCAGTTCCATCACATCACAGACCGTTGCCAGAGCGGCAAATTCCAAAAGTTCTTCCATGGCTTCCTTCAAGGCCACACTCCCTGTCTTCTCCGCCAATGCCGTTATCAGCTTATACGCAACCACGGCGCCGCAGATTCCGGGAAAGGGATATTCGCATTCTTCCCGTTTGGGATCAATCACCGCCTGCGCCGGCGGAAGAAGCTCTCGCCGGTATGTGACTCCCGCAGCAGTTCCATCCTCTAAAGACTGCCCTGCGAAAGGGTTCCCTGCCATTCCTTCCTCTGCGGACTCTCCTGCTTCGGAACGTATGCCTGACTCCCCGTCCTCAGAATTCCTGCCCCCAATCCTCTCCTCCGTCTGATAGGGCACTTCATGATGATCCGTCACAATAACCCTGATGCCATAATCTCTCGCCAAAGCAATCTGCGACGCTGCCGCAATCCCATTGTCGCATGTGACAATCATACCAATCCCGTCCCGTTTTGCCTCCTCAATCAAATGGTCATTCAGACCATAACCGTCATGAATCCGGTGGGGAATGGCGGTGTCAGCCTGTGCGCCTAATATCTGCAATCCCTTTGTAAGCAAATAAGAAGAACAAATGCCGTCCACATCATAGTCCCCAATGACACGAATAGGGATTCCCTCTTTTATGGCATCCAGAATCTCTTCCACTGCTTTGTCCATGTCTTTTAACAGCCAGGGGGAATAGCAATCCTCCAGCGTACCGTGAAGAAATTTCTCCACCTCCGCCTCTGTGAGCAAATCACGATTCCGCAGAACTCTGGCCAGCACCGGGGTAATCTGAAATTTTCTTGCCCATGCGTCAAAATCCGCCTTTTTCGTCGCCACATACCATTTTTCCATTGCGATTCCCTTCCCTGTTACAAATACAACGCTTTCTCATTGGTTCCACAAATTCCCCTTTTTAAAGTCAGAAAATATCTTTATCCGTCATCCACATTTTTCCTATGTAATCGTACTATAAGATTCTATGAAAGTCAACAAACGCTTCCCATGCTTCTTCCCCCAAAACTGCCACAATCAAGCAAGAAAAGTTTACCTTCCTCTGCGCAAGCCTGTGCGTAAAAAACAGAACATACGAAATTTCTTCCATATGTTCTGCTCTTCTAATCACATTTCCAGCACCCTGAAGAGCGCCACGAACTTTCTTTAACCTTCCTTCTTAACCTTCGGAACAAATTTCACCCTGAACACATACCACATGCTGCCTGCCAGGCAAATGGAAGAATAGGTACCGCATACAATTCCCACCATTAACGGAAGCGCAAAATCACGGATACTTGTGACTCCCAGCACATATAATACCGCAACCATAATAAATGTGGTCAGAGAAGTGAAAATACTCCTGGACATGGTCTGGGTAATACTTCTGTTTACCACTTCCTTCAACTCTTCTCCATGGATTTTGGTATTCATGTTCTCACGAATACGGTCAAAAATTACAATGGTGGCATTGATAGAATATCCCACAATTGTCAGCATACAGGCCACAAAAGTATTGCTTACGGACACCTTGGCCACTGCGTAAAAAGCCAGCACCACCAGCACATCATGGAGCAGGGCGATAATACTGCTCACACCGAAACGAATGTCGCTGAAGCGAATCCTGATATAAACCAGCATACAGAGAATGGCCACCACCACCGCAATAATGGTATCCGACTTCATCTCACTGCTGATGGTAGAACTGATGGTCTCCGAAGTAATCATTTTCTCATCCACACCGAACTCATCCACAAACATTTTATTCAGTGCTTCTCTCTGTTCAATATTCAGAGAACTTGTCTTAAAAATCACTTCATTAGAATCCTGAACGGTCTGAATCTGCACAGCCCCTCCGGCTATCTCCTCAATCAAAGGCGCAACCTGGGAATTAGCGCTCTCCAAGGTCATGGCCTCCTGGAACGTAACCGTAGTAGCCGTCCCCCCCTTGAACTCCAGGCTATAATTCAGCGCATCCCCCACAGATGCCTTGTTTACTCCCATAACAATGAAACCAGCCGCAATCAGCACAAGAGAAATCCCGAAGCAAATTCCCTTTTTGGACAGAAAATCCAATGCCTTATGTTCCTTTGCGACACCATAAAATTTCTCACTTTTCAGTCCTAACGCATAAAAGGCGTATATCAAATATCTCGTCACCACCAGAGCCGTAAACATGGAAAGCGCAATACCCAATGCCAACGTCTGGGCAAATCCTTTTACGGTACCAGGTCCCAGCAAAAGAAGCACTCCCGCCGCTATCAATGTAGTGATATTGCCGTCCACAATGGCGGACAGGGCCTTGTCAAATCCGCTTTTTATGGCATTTCTGACACTTTTTCCCAATGCCAGTTCCTCCCGGATACGGGCAAAGATTATCACATTCGCGTCCACCGCCATACCAATGGACAAAATGATTCCCGCCACTCCTGACAGCGTCAGAGTCATGTCGAATCCGTTCAGCAGTAAGATTACCAGCGCCACATATGACAATAATCCAATGGCCGATGCCACACCTGGCACAAGATATACCACTATCATAAATATAATCACAAGAACAAGCCCTATGGCACCTGCCTTTAAACTGGTATCAATGGCTTCCACGCCCAGCTGCGCACCCACAACTTTGGAATGCAGTTCCTCCAGTTCCAGCTTCAGTCCCCCGATTCGGATGGTTGAAGCAAGGTTCTCAGCCCTTTCATAAGATTCCATAGGAGAAATCTGCGCATTGCCGTCCGTGATTACCGCATTTACGCTGGGAGCGCTGATAATACTGCCGTCATAGTAAATAGCGAGAGTTTCCCCTTTGTCAAAGGCATTTTGTGTAGCCTGGGCAAATTTTTCCTTTCCCTCTTCGGTCATGGTCAGGTTTACCGCATACACCATATTTTGCAGGGAATCGTTTGTTCTGGTGGAACCTGCCTGGGCGTCCTTTACATCAGTGCCCTGTACCAAAATGGAACCGTCTTCCAGCAACACATCAATGCTCTTATTCAGCACATACGTATATCCATAGCTGCCGTCCGGATTCTGAATTCCCTGCTGACTGTAATTCAAATTGCCCTCCGGGTCAGTCTGCGAGATAAAATACAATGTCCCGGGCCTTCCCAACTCCTGAAGAATCATATTGGCGTCACTGACACCGGGAATCTCAATATTAATCCTGTCAGTACCCTCCTGATATACAATCGCCTCCGTACTGTAATTTTCCACACGTTTCTGTAATTTAGAAATAGTGTCGCTCATGTCGGTGGCGCTGGGGGTTTCATCACCCACCACCTGATAAGTAATACTGACTCCTCCCGCCAGGTCAAGACCCAGATTAATGTCAGAAGCGCTTCCCTCCCCCTCCGGATTCACGCCGAAAATGTCTATATATGTGACACCGGCCAGAATCAGAAGAACGCAAAGCAAAATCACTATCGCATTGTTCTTTTTCATCCTAATATCCTTCCTGCGCGATTTCTACTCGCAGCCGAAAACATTTGCCAATCAAAGACCCCGCCGCAAGCAACGGGGTATCAAGCTTGCAACGCCCCAAGGAGCGGGGTATTTGACCCT
>CAJUGT010000134.1 GCA_910586435.1 uncultured Acetatifactor sp.
GGCGGCGATTTGCGCATATCTGGATTTACTGGAAACATGTCAGGAAGAGGATAGGGCGGAAGAATATATTAGAGTCATCAGAAACCGGACGGAGTCCCTTCGGCAGCTTACGGAAGAGTTGTTTCAGTATTCTCTGGTGATAGCGCCGAAGAAGGACAGCGTCGAGGAAAGGGTTGTGGTAAATGGGCTGCTGGAAGAATGCATTGTGGGGTATTACGCCGCATTGCGGGAAAAGGGAATTCTTCCGGTGGTGCGCCTGACAGAGAAAAGGATTGTCAGGCAGCTGGACCGCAAATCCCTGTCCCGGGTATTTTCCAATCTGATTGGCAATGCCATTAAGTATAGTGACGGGGATTTGGAGATTGTGCTGTCAGCCCAGGGGGAAGTTATATTTTCCAACCATGCCTCTCAGCTGGATGAGGTGAGGGTGGGAAGACTTTTTGACCGTTTTTATACGGTGGAAGCTTCCGGAAGATCCACTGGATTGGGGTTATCCATTGCCAGGGCGCTGACCGAACAGATGGGGGGAAGCATAAATGCCGCATATGAAGCCGGGAAATTGATTGTACGGATTGCTTTGCCATATGAGGAAAGCCAATAGATAAATGGGGCGGGGAAGCGCAGCCCCTGCGTGAAACAGGAGCCCTGACATTGTCAGGACTCCTGTTTTAAGGGATAACATGAAAGAGAAAAGGTATATGTAAACTGCATAAGCAGTGTTGTTGTTTGTCGAAGCTGACAGAACCCTAACTCCAATGTTAAAACCCCACAGCTCCTTTGTTTATGTATCTATCATACATGGAAAATGTGTCTAAAGTTTGACTTTGAACTTAAGGAATTATAAAATGTATTAAAATATTGGAAGGTTATTCCACAAGCACCGCATTGGGGTAGATGCGTTCCATTCTTTCATCCGGGAAGCGAGCGTCCAGAAACGCGGTGAGGGCATTTTCAGGTGTTGAGCCGTCTGGCATGGTATGGCGTTCCGTATATCTGGCAAGGGCCAGGGAAGAAATGGCCATGTTAAATATCATAAAGACAATCATGCAGTTACACAAAATGGTACCGGTGCGTATGGGAAGCTTTTCTATCAGATTTGACAGCATAGGATAAATCAGTTTCAGCCATACCACGGCGGCAATGCCCCAGAAGAAGCAATATAGCAGGTTGATGCGTCCGCCCAGGTTGAACGCAAATCCGCTGTAGTCCCAGAACATGGTTCCAAATACCAGCTCCGTGAATACACTGCATACATACTCATAGACGCCGCCCAGGAGAGTGCCTGCAAGGAAGATATAGCGGTCGCTTTTGTGGCGGTAGCGATAGAGGAAAAGCGTTAAGAGCGCGCAGCCAAGTCCCCAGACAATGCTGAAGGGGCCATATACCACACTGCTGCGGCTCATAAGTATTCCCATGGTTGCCAGGCAAAAAATGGTTTCTGTAATATCGCCAAGAAAAGCGCCGATGAAGAAAAGTGACGCCAGCTTATAAAAACTGCATCCCTGGGCAAAGGTCCTCGTTTCCGTTTTCAGGGGGAAGGAGGCCGCTGTAATGGCTTCGTCGGCGATGGAAGGAAAGGACCTTTGCATACGCTTCCGAACCGTGGCAGTGAGCCTGTTTTCCAGCAGTTTTGATGTGTGCTGCATTCCCTGAGATAATTGGGAAAGTCTTTTGGCGGTCACGTTCATGCCCAGAATGGTCATGGCCGTTGTGATGCAGTCCAGGAGTAACAGAACGGACATGGCCCATTGGATGACAAGTGTGACAGGGCGGGGTATCATTTCCAGGATACCACATAAAATTGGATTGACAAATCCCATGGTCAGCAATGCCAACAGGCCCCAGAGAAGGGAATAGCGCACACAAACATAACCGCTGAGATTATATTTTATCTGGGAATAATCCCACAATTTTCTCCTGAAGATTCGTTCCATTATCATGCCGGTGGCATATTCCAATGTGGTAGCCAGCAAAAGCCCGCCCAAAAAGAGAAAGAAGGGATTTGCGGTGAGCTCCGGAAGAAAAATGGCGAATAAAGTGGAAGCCACACCGTATATGGGGCACAGCGGACTGTTGACCACACCCCTGTTAATAAATTGCTTTCGGCAGATGGCGGCATAGCATACTTCAATGCACCACCCTGAAAAAGAATAAATAAAAAAGAGCCAAACCAGATTGATAAATGTATATTCCATAATAACCTCTTTGTATCATGTTTTTTACTGTATGGACATGCGAAACTGGGAACAGTTCATCCGCAGGCGGATGCGGTATAAGTCATGCTCCCCTGTGATTTGCGGCAGCCGGGGGAGTAGTTATTTCCAGGGACCGGATGGAGCACTGGTTCAAACGTGTTGGTTTATAGTTTGAACTCTTCTTTTAATTGGAAATATTTGTCCGAAATGATTCCGCTCACATGGGTACCCAGGTTTTTTCTGACAGTTTTGTCCAGTTCTTTGATATAAATGGGTTCTCCAAAGTCTATGACCACAGTGGTTTTCTTAATTCGGGGCAAATGGTCCTCAAAGACGCCGGCGGAATTCAAAATTGTCATTGGTATCACGGGGACTCCGCCCTTCTCGGCTATCTTAAAGCTGCCCTCATGGAAGGGGAGGAAGGTGTCGTTTTCTTTGTTGCGGGTGCCTTCGGGAAAAATGCATATGGAAATTCCGTTTTTCACTTTTTCCACGCCGGTCAGTATGGTTTTCAGTCCCTCTTTGATATTATCTCTGTCCAAAAAAAGGCAGTGGATGTTCTTCATCCAGGTATTTAGCAGAGGCCATTTTTTCATTTCCGCTTTGGCCACATAGCCTGTTACAGAAGGAAAAACGGGGCAGGTGAGCACAATGTCAAAATAGCTGCGGTGATTGCCCACGAAAAGGGCCGCAGTGTCGGCGGGGATGTTATCCTTTCCCCTGACTATGACTTTGGTGCCGGTGAGGAATGCGATGCAGCGGAAGCCCCAGCTGACAATGGCTTTGGAACTTTGGTCTTTCAGACCGGGATTGCGTTTCCCAATGAGCCATTCCACCAAAAGTACGGGAATTCCCAGAAGGAGAAAGGAGAACAGGAAAGTAACGGCAAAAATCAGTCGAATCATAGCGTGGCACATCCTTTACGTTTCGTTATTGTTTGTAAGCTACCAGTTGTATCTCTCCCATATTTTAGCATAGAAAACGAAAGCTGTACATAGAATAAAATAAACAGCAAATATAAGAGAGGTTACACATTGAAAAACATACGAATTGCCGTCAGAGCCTGCCTGTTTGGCATTATGCTTGCCTGTGTGCTGTCCGTCACCGGCTGTACCCTTCTCAGCGAAGAGAAAATTAAACTGCGGGATCTGGAATTTACAGTACTTGGGGAGGAGAAAATACCCCAGCAGTTGAAAACCATTATTGAAGAGAAGAAGAAAGAGCCGTTTCAGATTACTTACACGGACAATGCGAATCTGTACATATGTATTGGCTATGGTGAGCAGGAGACAGGGGGGTATAGCATTGCGGTAAATGAATTGTATCTGACAGATACCAATATCTGTGTCAGCACCAGTCTTTTAGGGCCGGAGGCTTCCGAGAAAAGCAATAAGATTTCCTCCTACCCGTATATTGTGATTAAGACAGAATTCCTGGAACAGACAGTGACTTTTGAGTGAGATGTGGGAAGTATTGCTTCCGTAACCGCCTTTTGTGTCATTTTATGGGGCTTTGGAGGTTCGATGTACCGGTGGGCAGCTGGTTGTCTGTTGAGAGAACCGCGTAACAGTTCAGTGACCTGTCTGAACTGTTACAGAACCGCTGCCCAAAGGCAGGCAAGGTTCGGTTTTGGGTATTGCAAAACAAAATGGAGTGTGTTATAGTAGGGAAGGATAAAATCTATCTGAGGAAAGGAATACACCAGAGAGTGTATACAGGTGAGGGAACAGAAATGCGGAAATAACCTTGTTGGGGCAGTTTGGAGGGAAAAACCGGATTGCCCAGGGCAACACAAAGCAGTACCAATTTACAGGTATGATTACCCTCTTAAAAAGAGGGGCAGTTTGTGTACCGGACAGGGCAGCCGTTTTTCGTAACCTCTTATTATATAAATATATTTATATAAACATATGTCTGTGCGCATCCGCAGGCCGTCTTTCGATGGCTCTTTCTACGGATGGGAGCGGACATGGAGGGTAGCGCAATCCGCTGTCTGACCGGGCAACCTGTCAGGACAGCGGTTTTTTTATGTCCGGAGGCCAAAACAAGTTCCCGCAAGCGGGCACTGGAATAGGAGGATTTCATGTTACAGATAAAAAATTTGACAATTACACATAAAAAAGATTTGAAAGTCATGGTGGAGGATTTTAATTTTACTCTGAATCCAGGCGACCGGGCGGTATTGATTGGAGAAGAAGGAAACGGCAAGTCCACTTTGCTGAAATGGATATATGCGCCCGAAATGGTGAGCGATTACGCTCAGGCACAGGGTGAGTGTATTCACACAGGGGAAAAGATTGGCTATCTGCCCCAGGAACTTCCGTCAGCCGAGAGGGATAAGAGTGTCTATGAATTTTTTACGGAGGAAGAATTGCTCTGGGGACAGGAGCCCAAGGATTTGGGGAAACTGGCTGCGGATTTGTCTCTTCCTGTGGATTTCTTTTACGGGGATCAGAAAATGTGTACGCTCTCCGGCGGGGAGAAGGTAAAAGCGCAAATGGCCAGGCTTATGATGGCGAAGCCAACCATACTGTTATTGGATGAACCTTCCAACGACATTGATGCCCAGACGCTGGAATGGCTGGAAAGATTTATTCTGGGGTCTAAGCAGGCGTTTCTGTTTATTTCCCATGATGAAACCCTGATTGAACGGACGGCCAATGTGGTGATACATTTAGAGCAGATACGCAGGAAGACAAAGTGCAGATATACGGTGGCTCGAATGCCATATGAGGAATATATCAATCACAGAAATGCCGTAATGCGCAATCAGCAGCGAAATGCCGAGGAGGAAAAAAGAGCTGAGGAAATCCGAAGGGACAAGTTGCAGCGAATTATGCAGAAGGTAGAATATGATTTGGAAACCATAACCAGGCAGAATCCTTCGGGAGGAAGGCTGTTAAAAAAGAAAATGAAAGCTGTCAAGTCCATGGAAAAAAGATTTGACAGGGAAGCGGAAAATATGACACAAATGCCGGAAGAGGAGAAGGCTATTTTCTTTAAATTCGGGCAGAATATTCGTATGCCTGCCGGAAAAGTCATTCTGGAGTATCATTTGGACAGACTGACAGCTCGGGAGTCGGAAGAAATGCTGGCTGAGAACATTGATCTGATCATCAAAGGGGCCGAAAAAATCTGCATAACCGGCAGAAACGGAGCGGGAAAGACCACCTTGCTGCGGAGAATCGCAAAAGACCTTTTGGAGCGAAAAGATATTCATGCCGCATATATGTCTCAAAATTATGAGGAGTTACTGGATATGGACAAAACGCCGGTGGAATATCTGTGTCACACCGGAGATAAGGAGGAAATTACTAAAATCCGCACTTTTTTAGGCTCTATGAAGTATACGGCAGATGAAGTAAGCCATACCATCGCGGAACTGTCAGGGGGACAGAGGGCAAAGGTATTGCTGCTGAAAATGAGTCTGTCAGGAGCGGATGTCCTGATTCTGGATGAGCCGACACGTAACTTTTCCCCGTTGTCCGGGCCGGTAATCAGGGAAGTATTACAGGAGTACAAGGGGGCAATTATCAGCGTGTCCCATGACAGAAAGTATATTGGGGAGGTGTGTGATACCGTGTATGAACTGACGCCAAAAGGACTTGTGCTGGTGGAGGACAGCCATTGACACAGTATATTTCATATGCTAGAATTTTTTTAGATGAAAATACCATGAAATGACTCTGATATTTTTGTCATAGCGTGCAAAATATATTGGCATATGAAAAGTTGTGGAGAAGGCGTGTATGTTATTGATAAGAAACGGATATATGATAGATCCCAAATCAGGCATAGAGGGAAAATATGACATTTTGACAAAAGGTGACAAGATATGGAAAATAGGCAGAAATCTTAAAGAACCGGAGGAAGGATGCCATGTAGTGGATGCGGAGGGGCTTTTGGTGGCGCCGGGCTTGGTGGATGTGCATGTTCATTTCAGGGACCCCGGCTTCCCGGAGAAAGAAGATATTCTCACCGGCGCAGCCGCAGCCGCAAAGGGTGGATTTACCACCGTTGTGATGATGGCCAATACAAAGCCGGCCATAGATAATCTCAAAACTTTGGAGTATGTAGTGCAAAAGGGGCAGAAAACAGGCATTCATGTGATGTCATGCGCAAATGTGACCCTGGGTATGGGGGGCAGGGAGCTGACGCCCATGGAAGAACTGGCCCAGGCAGGCGCAGTGGGATTCACGGATGACGGCGTGCCTCTGCTGGAGGAATCGCTGGTTCGCAGCGCCATGGAACATGGGGCAAGGCTGGGTTTGCCTTTAAGCTTTCATGAAGAAGATCCACGGCTCATAAGCAATAACGGTATTCACAAAGGAAAAGCCAGCGAATTTTATGGCATTGGCGGTTCGCCCAGGGAGGCGGAGATTGGTCTGGTGGAACGGGATCTGCGCCTGGCCATTGAGACAGGGGCTATTGTGAATATTCAGCATATCAGCACAAAGGAAGCGGTGGAGCTGGTGAGACAGGCGAAGAAAAAAGGCGGCAATATTCATGCGGAAGCCACACCGCACCATTTTACTCTGACAGAAGAGGCGGCAGTGACGTATGGCACGATGGCAAAGATGAATCCGCCCTTAAGGGAGGAGGAAGACCGGCAGGAAATCATCCGAGGGCTGGCCGACGGCACTATTGACATTATTGCCACGGATCATGCGCCGCATACAAGGGAGGAAAAGGCAAAGCCCCTGACGGAAGCACCCAGCGGCATCATTGGTCTGGAGACTGCGTTGGCCCTGGGGATAACGAAACTGGTTTCAGAAGGTTATCTTACCATGTGTCAGCTGCTGCGTCTGATGAGCGCCAATCCCGCCGATTTATACCATTTGGATGCGGGGTATCTGGCAGAGGGAGGGCCTGCGGACATTATATTGATTGATTCCAGGGCAGAAGTCATTCCAGGTGAGTATCTTTCAAAAGCCTCCAATACGCCGTTTACGGGTTGGAGGTTGCGGGGCAAAGCAGTAAAAACCATAGCGGGGGGAAAGGTTCTTCCCATTATGGAAGAAGAAGGATTCATGGGTTGAGGGCATTGTGGAAATCATAATACGATAACAGTCTCGAATGGAAGCGCCCGGCGCTGCAAGGCAGAGACGACACCGGAATAGGAGCATAGTGATGAAGCGAAAAGAGAATGCAGTTATACTTTCACAGAAGGAGATTGGCACGGACATCTATGATATGTGGATGGAGACTTCGCTGGCGGAGGAGGCGGCACCGGGGCAGTTTCTCTGCATTTATCCCAGGGACAAAAGCACTCTTCTGCCCAGACCAATCAGCATATGTGAGGTTGACAGGGAGAGAAGAGCGCTGCGGATTGTTTACCGTGTGGCGGGAGCAGGGACCAGAGAATTTGCCGGATATCAGGAGGGGGATTGCATTTCCGTGCTGGGGAATCTGGGCAATGGATTTCCTGTGGAGGAAGGAAAAGGGAAGCGAAGCCTCCTGATAGGGGGCGGCATTGGAATACCGCCCCTTGTGGAATTGGCCAAATGTCTTGAAGGGGAAAAACTGGCTGTCCTGGGATACAGGGACAGCGGACTTTTCCTGCGGGAGGATTTGGAAAAATACGGCAGGACATATGTGGCTACGGAGGACGGGAGTGTCGGAACCCGGGGCAATGTGCTGAATGCCATCAAGGAGAACGCTTTGGAGGCGGATGTTATATTTGCCTGCGGGCCGATGCCCATGCTGCGGGCCGTCAAGGAATACGCCAAAGAGCATCATTTGAAAGCGTATATTTCATTGGAAGAGCGTATGGCCTGCGGCGTGGGGGCCTGCCTGGGCTGTGTGGCCAGAACGAAAGAAATCGAGGAGCATTCCAATGTGCGCAATGCGCGCATTTGTACGGAGGGACCGGTATTTGAAGCGGAAGTGGTGGACATTTGATTTCCTGTACAGTGTGAAATAATAGATGTTCACGGCGAAGATACGAGGAGAGAAAAGGTGTTTACAATTCAGGAGATACAAGAGTATGTAGGAAACTTCCGAAAGAGGAAAATCAGGCTTCTATTGGCGCTTCTGGTGTCAGCCAGCCTGTTGACGGTGTCATCTTGTTATTTATATGATGGATTCAATAAACGCTTTGTTATCTATGTGGTGCTTAGTCTGGGGACGGGGGTGCTTTTGGTCTGTCCCAGGCCTGACCGATGGTATACCGCAGTCCCTGTGCTTGGATGTTATTTGCTCCTTGCCCCGATAAAAATTTTTCAGCGTATGGAACTGCCGGTTCATGATATGAGCAGGATTGGAGAGGGCGTGAAACTGGCGAATGTCTTTATTATCCTGTTTATTTACGCGGTTTTCCTGCTTTTTTTTCAACGGATTCGATTTGCTCTGGGAATTGGCAATATTGCGCTGCTGATCATTACAATTGTGAATTATTATGTCTGTCTGTTCCGTGGGGCAAGCCTGAGTGTAAATGATTTGCTGGCAACGGGGACGGCGTTCACCGTATTGAATAATTACCATCTTACTATGGACAGTGAATTGTGGTACAGTATTCTGTATTTCTGCTTCTTTATTGCCTGGGGGTTTTGGTGCGATATTCCCATGAGAGGGAAAAAATATCACATGGCAGTGACGGCTGCTTCCCTGTGCGGTATTGCCGGTTTTTACCTGTTTTGGAATGTGTCGGATTATCTGAAAAAGTTTGAGATACAGGGACATTACTGGAATCTTTCAGAGAATCAGTCTCTGAATGGCTTTCTGGTAAGTTTTGGAGTCAGTATGCAGGAAATGGCCATGAAGAAACCGGAGGGCTATTCTCAAGAGGAACTGCTGCGCATTGTGAACGACATACAGGATGAGTACCCGTGTAAGAATACTTTGGACCAGCAACTTCCCAATATTATCTGTATAATGAATGAAGCCTGGTCTGATTTGCGTATCCTGGGAAATCTGGAAACTTCAGAGGAGTTTATGCCTTTTTATGACGCTCTGACGGATAATTGTGTCAAGGGGAATACTTTTGTGGAAATCCTGGGCGGATTGACTGCAAACAGTGAATTTGAGGTGCTGACAGGGGATAGCCTGGCATTTCTTGCGCCGGCAGCCATCCCGTATCAGCTTCAGGTAAACCATGATATGTACTCCGTGGCAAGAGTTTTGCGGGAGCAGGGGTATCACACCATGGCCATGCATCCCAGCACGGCTGAGACTTGGAACAGGGAGAAAGTTTATCGTTACTTGGGGTTTGAACGGTTTATAGATGTTTCCAGGTTTGAAACGGAATATTTGTATGTGGGTAATTTTCTTTCGGATGAGTGTAATTTTAATGAAATCATCTGGCAGTTTGAGCACAAAGAACAAGGCGTGCCGCTGTTCCTTTTTGATGTGACTATACAGAATCACGCTTCTTATTACGGAAATACGGATATTATATTAAATGTGAAAAAGCTGGGGGATGTACCTGCGGAGGAAGCGGGCTATCTCTATGATGTGGATACTTACCTGAATCTGATAAAATTGACAGACAATGCTTTTCAGATGATGGTGGAGTATTTTCAGGAGGTAGAGGAACCCACCATCATATGTATGTTTGGAGACCACCAGCCAAAGCTTTATGATGATTTTTATAATGCCATGTTTCGGGGAAGCCAGCTCTCGGAAGAGGAACAGCGGGCATTGATGTACATTACCCCCTATGTGATATGGGCAAATTACGATGTACAATTCCCGGAATATGGGGATTTAAGCGCCAATTACCTCGGAGCGGCGCTGCTGGAATGCGCAGGAGTCAAACTGCCGCCCTATTACAGATTTTTGCTCCAGCTCCAGAAAAATTACCCGGTAATTTCCAGGTACACCGTGGAGACGCTGGAGAAAGAAGATATGGTCAGGCAGTATCGTATGCTGCAATATAACCATTTAATGGAGAAAAATTATCTCAAAGAACTATTTGTTTTTGAGTGAGCCGGAACTGGAATAAAAGAGCCGGAACTTAAATAGTCCAGCTAAGAAATGTCAAGAGGATATTTAAAACAGTCTCGGAGCGGAGGCGCAATGTGTCTTTCAGACACAGAGAAGGGTTTTCAGACGCAAAAGCGGCTGAATAACCCTTCCCTCATAGGGGCACCGAAGTGCAAAAACGGGACTGGAATAAAAGAGACGGAACTTTAAATAGTCCAGCTAAGAAATGTCAAGCCATTTATGATAAATGTTTCGCTGGACAGGTGGGGTTGCGAAGGCGCACGAGAGCAAATTTCATGAGACACTACTTAGTGTCTCTGGG
>CAJUGT010000135.1 GCA_910586435.1 uncultured Acetatifactor sp.
CTCATAGAGAGTTGCTGGAGAGACTGGAACAAATAGATACGTACATTGTCTGCACAATGTACGTATCTATTTGTTCCAGTCTCTCCAGCAACTCTCTATGAGGATGCCCATAAGAATTGTTTCTGCCACAGGAAATCACCGTGAGCTTTGGAGCAGTCTGGCTAAGCAAAGCTTCGGAAGAAGAATTCCGCGAACCGTGGTGGGCAGCCTTCAGCACTGTAATGTCACGAATTCCCCTTTCCTTTAGTTCCTCCAATAACTCGCTCTCTCCTCTGCCTTCCACATCCCCCGTGAGAAGCAATGTCCACTTCTCACAGTCTCTTCCACGCTTCCCTCGAAATTCCACATATACGCATTCCGAATACCCATTAGGGCTTTCGCTGACAAATCCCGCCTCCGGATGCAGGCAAAGAAATGCGGCGCTGCCGCAATCCCAAGCTTCTCCCGCCGAAAGATAATTTACCGAAAGAAGCCTTCCCTGTAACACAGACGCTTTCGCTGCCGCCTGCCGCAATTCCCCCAGCTGTTCTTCCCTTTCCTCTTCCTCAATGGCCGGAAGCACCAACTGTCTCACCAAAATCCCGTTTTCAGCACCCAAAGACAACAGCTCCAACACACCATTCACATGATCTTTGTCCGGATGTGAGATAAATACGGCGTCAATGGTATGAATGCCATGATACTTCAAATAGGGCATCAGCACATATTTTCCCACATTGCTGCGGCTGCTGCTTCCGCAGTCAAAAAGATATGTCTGACCGGAAGCCGTTCTGACCACAATCCCATCTCCCTGCCCTACATCCAGGAAAGTCACACTGTCCGCAGCAGACGGACGGATACCCATCACCACAACCAGCAGACAAAGCACAGACACACTAACGCCTTTTCCTCCCTTTTGACATTTCTTCATTTCTTTTTGATGGTACCTAATCGCTACCACTCCGGATAAAAGGATATAGTACACCACTATTTGCCAAATGGCAGGACAGCCCGGATTCCAGGTATGAAAAGGAAGCCTGGCAAAACACTCACATAAGAACTCATACAATCTCAGAATCAAACCATCCATTCCTGCCAGGAATCCCATTCCAGGAACCAATGTCAATATTCCTGTTACCATCAAGGGTTTTAAAAGCGGAATAACCAGAAGATTTAAGAATACAGAATACACGGGAATTTCATAATAGAGCCACAGCTGCACAGGAAGCGTGGTCAATGTAATGGAGAGACTGGCAATGGCGGACTGACGAAGAGAATCTAAAAACTTACCACTCCACTTTATTCCAGTTCTCCGTATCTTTGACATGCCCATTCTATCTCCCATATGATGGGCTTTCTCCGAAAAGAGCGCCGGATATACCACTCCGATTCCCAATACGGAAGTAAATGAAAGCAAAAAGCCGCCGTTTAGAAGAAGATATATATTTCCTGCTGTCATCACCGCAGCCATCACTCCCCATGCCGTCAGCATATCGTAAGTTCTCCCCAGTACTTTTCCCAGCATCCTCAAAAGGTACATTCCGATGGCCCTGCTGGCTGACACACCGAACCCGGTCATACATCCATACATTACCAACAGGATACCTCCTGCCGCAGCCGCCGGCAAAACAGGGATTCCGCCTTTTCGCAGGAGCTGATAAAGCCCCATGCCAATAATGGTAATATGAAGGGAAGATATGCTGAATATATGCAGTATGCCGCTTTTTTTATACAAATCTTTCATCCCATGGTCCAAATCGTTTTTGTCCCCCAGAAGCAGCGCACTCATAACCGCCGCGTCTTTTTCAGAAAACACATCATACAGTCTCTTTTTACAAAGAGTCTTCATCTGATATAACCATTCCCGCACAGGCCACACGCCTTCTCCCCTGGTCAGAACGAAAGTCTTCTTTAATTTTCCTCCAATCCCCAGGGTTTTGTAGTAAACTTCCCCGTCAAATTCCCCCGGATTGGACGCGGAAGAAAAAGGCTGGAAAACGCCACGAAGCGTCACCCAACTCCCCAAGGGAAATTCCGATGCCGCATCCACATCAAATATGAGATTTTCTGCCAGGTCATATGTCCTGCCATTTTCCTTGAAACGAGTTTCCTGCCGGAGAGTTCCGGCTGACTGCCCATTGGCAGTTGAATCGGATATAGAAACAGCTTTGAGATAAACAGAATTTTCATCCTTCTGATACACTTGTCCTGTGACAAGCAGCTCACAGGAGGCTTCCAGCGATTTCGTACTGATGTACCCAGAAGGTACGTTGGATGCCTTTTCTGTATGCAGCCGCGCCGCCGCAATTACCACCACACACAGCGCAGCTGCCAGCAAAGGCCGTCTCATAGTTCCACCCCATGCCTTTTCCTGGAGGTCTTTTTCAGCGCAATAAACAACAGTATTCCCGTACCTGCCCCCCAAAAAAGGAATGACTGCAACATTGGCACAAAGTTGTAACTATCCCCCTTCCACACCATATAAAAGTCTCTGTTAATATAGGTAATGGGCAGCAATTGCGCGATTACCCGCATCCCTTCCGGCATATTGTCATAGGTGATTCCCATCATTCCGCCAAATATCATAAGTCCAAAGTACAAAAACATCGTCACACAATAAGTCGAACCAAATTTCTTCAGAAAGGATGAAATGGCGTAAGCAAGACAAAACATAATTGCGCTCAGTGCAAGAATACATCCCAGGTAACTGATAATTCCCCTGATTTGGGGCTGTTCCACACCCAAAACGCCAAATCCAACCGCAAAATATATGCCAAATGCTATCAGCATATATACAAGTTCCGCCAATGCGTTATTGCACAATGTCACTCCTGTTCTGATGCCGAACAGTTCCATCCTCAAGGGAATTCCTCTTTCCAAATCCCTGGCTCTGGCTACCCCGTATCCCACCAGCACTGTAGCCATGGGAATCAGCGTTCCAATCCCCAGGAATATTGCCGTTATGGCTTCCGCCAGCATTGCTTCGTCCGGAATCTGTGACGCCGCCACACGGCATATCACTATGACCATCATAACAGGCATTCCCATTCCAAAAATATGGACATATGGATTACCCATAATACTGCGAAACTCAAACAACAACATCTGTCCGGAAATCAGATTTTTTATTTTTCTTTTCCTGTTTTTTTCATCTTCTTTTTCCATCTTCCTGTCCGGCCGGTTTGTTTTCTCCGGCCCTACCTCCCATCTCTTATTTTTGGACCAAGAGCTTGCAAATATTTGCCCTAACATCACCCTTTATTCCCGCGGACAATGAGCCAAGCGGCCGTGCTTGCACGGACAGTTGGCGAATGCCGCAAGGGTCAAATACCCCGCCCCTTGGGGCGTTGCAAGCTTGATACCCCGTTGCTTGCAGCGGGGTCTTTGATTTCAGTATGCGTTACATTTTTCCGCCTTAGCATTAATATAAATCATCTCTATGTCATTGTTGCTTCTTTTGTAGTTTACATTGTTTTTCAAAAGCAGGCCTGCAATCTCGCTTTCCTTCTCCTCGCTTTCACAGGAAACGGCAAGCAAATGGGCCGGAGAGGCCAATGTTTGAAACTTTTCAAGAATTTTCAGGTTTTTGTCATTTTTCTCCGCCACAATGACTGCTCTGCCGCAGTATTTATGGAATAAATCATCTTTTCTGCCATAGTCGAGAACACGGCCTTTGTCCAGAATCAAGAGGCTATCCGCCAATTGTTCCAATTCTTCATAATAATGGGACACAATCAGCAGACTCTCCTTCTTGTCATGATACCATTCCACCAATTTTTCCACCAGTTTTTGCCTTGTCTCAAAGTCCAACCCGGAAGTAACCTCATCATACATAGTGAGTTCCGCCTCCTGCATCATAACCATAATAATGGTAAAGCGCTGTTTTTGTCCGCCGGAAAGCTTTGTATATTTTTTCTTGAGACAATCCTCGAATTCAAAATAGGAAATCAATTCCCGCAGCTTTTTATTTTTGGATATTTTGGTTCCGAGCACTGCTTCCATAACATACCTGGTGGGCATGGCATCGGTATATTCGTTAAATTGCATATGTACCGCCATCTGTTCCGGCGCCAGCCTTGTCTGTATGATACCATGGTAGGGCACAAGTCCCAGAATGCACTTGGTCAGGGTAGTTTTCCCTGCGCCGTTGGAACCTATCACTCCCACCCGATCTCCCTCATTGATCACAATCCGTTCCTGAATATCCAAAGCAATATCCGCCCCATACTTTACAACCAGATTCTCAATAGATAACAACATAGATTACAGATTTCCTCCCTTCGGGCCTGTCTTTCCATTCTTCCATCCCTTCGTTTCAGTGCCCTTGTCATATTATCTTATCAGATTCATGTGAATTTCGTATGAAGAACAGATAAATCATCTTTTCATAGAATATTGGTGCCAAGCAGCGCCACAACGCTGTCTTCACCATTATAGATTTGAAGAGAAAATCCTGATTTTCGAGCATAATACGAAGCTATATACAATCCCAGACCATGGCTTCCCACTGACTCAGGCCCATGAGAGCCGCTGACAAAGGGTTCAAAGATGTGCGGAAGTAAATCCTCCGGTATTGTTACACCAAAGTTTTCTATTCTGATTTCATTCCTTTTTTCTTGTTGGCATATGCTAATCCCAATCCGCCCTCCTGCCGGGGTATATTTCACCCCATTGGATAGAAGATTGTCCAAAATCTGTGAAAGTATCAGTTCATCCGCAACAATTGTCAATCCCCCATTCTTCTTCCATTCTACCAAGATATCCTTCTCGGCAATGGGAATCTGATAAGCCCGAAGTCTTTCCCTGAGCAATTCTTCCACATCCATTGGCTGAGGGTGAATGTTCTCCGTACAATGATTCAGGTACAGAATATCCTCCACAATCTTCTTCATGGACAGCAATTGCTCTTTCACTTTCGGCAGATACATTTTTGTATCCCTGTACCTGCCCACCTCATTTATCATGCCATCCGCCAGCAAAAGAGCTGCGGCAATGGGGGTCTTCAGCTGGTGGGAAGAAGCTCTCAGGAAAATTTCCTGTCGTTCATTCTCCTCCTCCAATTCTCTGTTTTTCTTCTCCAGCATGTTCAGACTTTCCCTGATCTGTTGATAGAAGTCTTCCAGCGTGGTTCCCAGCTCTTTTATCTCATTCTGTTCATGTTCTGCCGCCTCACTTGCCAGGTACTCTTTCTTTCCGCCCGTTCCGGAAATGGCACATTTGGCATATGCCCCAATCTTTCCCATTGAGTCCAGGTCAGATTTCATTTCTTCCGCCCGCCGCACCAATTTCACAACAGGAATCACAATCCCACGGGAATACATCCGTGAAAACAGTAATACCATAAACAGAATCACAGCCCCCAGCATGGGAAGACTCCGAAGCACTACGGGTCTGATTTCATCCATATCCGGCGCCACCACGGGCAGAAGAGTAAAAACAATACTGCCCTCCCTCTGTTCTAAGACAATATAATTCGTATAATGGTTTTCGGAATCCTCTATGCCAGCCTCAATAATATACATATGATCAGAATAGAAATGTACTTTTACAGACTCGTTAAAAAACTCTTCCTCTTCCCAGCGGTTCAGTAATCTGAACTCTATGGGCCAAAAATCTTTCTCCATAAGCTCTGTAAAGACATCTGAAAGTTCCTCCAATTCTCCCTTAATGTCAAAATGAGAATCGGAAAGAACACCAATTTTCTTCCTGCATCGCTCCAAAATTCCTTGCAGCCGCTGTTCTTTTACAATGATTTCCGCTGAAAAAGATTTCCCTGTCACAAATATTCTGTCTTCGTCCATAAGAATTTCCATGGAAAAACAGGCAGCAGAATTTTTCACCGCCACCCCCTCATAACTGCCAGTTCGCACATAATCATTGTGCTGCGCTCTGACGGACTGCAAGTTCTGTTCCATGGTATAGTCCACATACAGGGACGGAAGCATATACATAAAGTAACCTATCAAAAACATCATCATAGCACCGGCCAGCGCCAGGCTATACACCAGATTTTTCCGCCCCAGCCCCATACCTTATTCCTCCAAATTTTAAGTTGCTGCCAGGCAGCGCTAAAGGGTGTGAGTGTCAAACTGATACCCCACTCCGATGATTGTCCTGATACAGGAAAAGGGCAGTTTTTTTCGCAGATTTTTCACATGCGCGTCGATGATGCGGTCATTACCGATATAATCCTCATTAAAAATGCGCAGAATAAGCTGTTCTCTGGTAAATACCCTGTTTGGCTCCCGATAGAGCGTCTGAAACAGCAGATACTCACTCAAAGTCAATGGAAGCTTCTCTCCCTGATAGAAAACACAATAAGCCTCTTCGCACAAGACCAGTCCGTCTTTGTTCTCATTTCCCATACCACCGGAAACACGCCTTAAAATCGTCTCCATCCGTTTCAGCAATATAATTGGAGAAACCGGTTTCACGATATAGTCATCCGCATACAGATTAAACGCCCTCACCTGTGTCCGCTCATCTTCCAGGGCAGTCAGCATAATCACCGCCGTGGCAGGATATTTCTCGTGAATATGCCGCAGCACTTCAAATCCATCCACCCCAGGGACACAGATATCCAGTACCGCCATATCAAATTTCTCTTTATTCAAAAGCTCTATGGCAGCATCTCCCCGTTCCGTACACTTTACATCATAATCCGACATGGTCATATACTCTGTCAGTACTTCTCTGATGGTAGGCTCATCCTCTAAAAATAAAACCTTTTTCATTCGCCTTCCCTCTACCTTTGGTTCCGCAACTTACCTCCCAAGCCCCTGAATCCGGGAGAATTTCCTGCCCCAGGCGCGTCAGTAAATCCTCCCGGGGCTTGTCCGGTCCGTTGCTGTTTTTCATATCCCATTTGACACTACCTTCCCGGAAAAATCCATTTCGCTGAAACATGTGTCCTACTTCTCCAAAGTTGTGACCATATCCAAATTCCGTTCAAAAGTAGACGCAGTAAATGAGGATGGGACCTCCCCGTTGATTAGTATCTGAACCTTATTTATATTGCTTAACTCCGACAGGGAATTCACAATAGAATATATAGAGACATCCGTAGACACATTGTTTACCACTGTCAGGAAATTTTCATCCAGATTCACATAACAGACTCCATCCCTGGTAGTAACCCCCAATACTTTCGTGTCCGGATTAATAGACGGATACAGACCTTCTACCTGACCGCTGGGGCCGGCAATCAATTCTTCCACCACAAAGCGTTCCAGAAGCATACTGGTAGGATAATGCTTCTCCCGGTAGCCCCCAACCAGCTTCGTGCCATCCTCTCCGGCAAAATAAAGCTTCATACCCACAAGTTCATAAGTGTTAATTTCATTGCCGTCATTGTTGATGAAGGAATCCGAATTCATCCACCCTATTGTGCCGCCGCTGTTGTCATAAAGCGGATTCCCTTCCACAGTCATCATGACCAGCCTGATTTCCGAAAGCTGTGTGAGAGTACGGACAATGGCGGCACGCACCAGTACTTCCGTTGTCACAGACAGATCCAGATAAGCAGCGTTTACGTCTATCAGTAATTTTCCGTCTTCCAATTTCCTGTTCAATATCTGAAATCCCATGGCAAAAGGCGCTTTGTATTCAAGTTTTTCCGGGTTTGTGGACAGACATGCCACCAGTTCATCCAGCTGTCCCTCCGGCTCCTTTGCCTGCATCTCATGGGAGTGGACTTCCACCCTGGTTTCGGAATTGCTCACATAATAAACCTGATACATATTTTCTCCCATTTTATCCTTCTGCCCACATGCCGCCAAAAGCAGCACACAGAACACTGCCAGAATCCCTGCGGATATTTTTCTCACCATATCGTCCAATCCTCTTCCACTTCCCACACCCCCGGCATGTCCATCACGCATTCTACCCCTCCACCATGAACCTTCAAAATGTAGTTCTCATCCCGCTGTGGAACATATGAGGGGAATTTTAACAGTGAAACTGGAGCCTTCCCCTTCCACACTTGTCACGTTAATTGCACCCCGATGCATTAATACAGCGCTCTTGGTAATCGCAAGTCCCAGTCCCGTTCCGCCGATTTCCCTGGAATGAGATTTGTCCACACGATAAAACCTCTCATAAATATGCGCCAGGCTGTCTGCCGGAATGCCAAGTCCGGAATCACTTACTTTAAAAGTAAAATACTGATAATCCGCATCCAGTTCCACTCTCACCCAGCCGTGTTCCTTGTTGTACTTAATGGCATTCTCCACCAGATTGGTCATAATCAGCGACATCTTTACTTCATCCACTTCTGCCATTACGGGACGCATACTTTCAAATACCACTTCCACATCCTTTTTTCTGGCCAAAGGTCTCAGACGCTTCAGAATCAGTTCCACCAGATCATTCACATTCAGAGAGACAATATTCAGTTCCCTGGCCTTCTTCTCCATTTTCACCAGCGCCAGCAAGTCAGTAATGATTCTGTTCTCACGGTCAATCTCCGAGGCAATATCCACAAGAAATTCCCGGTAGAGTTCCGCCGGGGCATCCTGCTGCGTCAGCAGGGAATCCGCCAGTACTTTGATTGCTGCCATGGGAGTCTTCAATTCATGGGACACATTTTCCACAAATTCCTGTCTGGAAGTATCCAATGCTCTCATCCGTTCCAACAACTGGTTGAACGCATCCACAATATGCACTGTCTCCGCATAATCAGGCACGGAAATCCGTTCATTGCTATATCCGGCATTCACCTCATTGATGGCATCGGTGACTCTGTTAAAAGGGCGTGTGAGCAAAAAGGACAAAATAATTGCCATGGCCATGGTTCCCACCAACATGAGATTTCCCAATATGCTGGCTTTCCTGTCCAGCACAGTCAATGTAGCGGTTATGGCATCGCTGGAAATACTGGTGAGCATAACCCCTACAATTACGCTGGAATTGGCGCTTGTGTCTATAATGGGTGTGGTCATCTCTATGTATCCATGTTCCTTGTCATAATTGGATACATTTTCTCCCCGAAAACATTTAATCACTTCTTCGGAAATGATGGTTTTGCCCTGGCTGATTCCATACGTGTCCTTGACCACTTTCAGGCTGGAATTAATGATCATAACCCGCCCTTCGTACAGGTCGGAAATCATCCCCAGTTCAGCGTCAATCACCTCTCTTGACACTCCGCCATTATACCCTTCCGGTTTCGTATTAAAATAATTATTGCTGATAAGATGATTGCCCACAATCATCAGCTGATTCTGGACGTTGGAAATGCGGTTCTGTACCGATCGTTCTTCATAACTTGCCAATATTCCGTACCTCATCACGATACTCGGTACAATCCCCGCCACCAACATAATGATAAAGAAGCGCGCCTGTAAGCTGCGCAAAGAAAGAAACTTTTTCAGTCCCTGCAAAATTTTTCCTGTCATTCTATCCCTGCAATGAATTCCTTGATATGCTTGGTCAACATTTTACCCTAATTTCGTGCGCTTCTGCGCACATGGAATCCGAAGTTGACTCAATGTACTTCTGAGTCAATATTTTACCACAATTTCGTGCGCTTCTGCGCACATGGAATCCGAAGTTGACTCAATGTACTTCTGAGTCAATATTTTACCCTATCTTCTGAAAGTAATAACCCACACCCCATTTTGTAATCACATACCTTGGTTCGCTGGGGTTTTGCTCTATCTTCTCCCTGAGACGCCTGATATGGACATCCACTGTACGTACATCTCCCGGATACCCCGCTCCCCACACCATTTGAAGCAGGCTTTCCCGGCTGTATACCTTGTCAGGGTTTAACATTAACAGCTCCAGCACTTCAAATTCCTTGGCGGTAAGACCAATCTCCTTGCCGGCAATAAAGGCTCTGCGGCCTTCACAATCCAGACGCACATCTCCACACTCCACAGTCTTGGCCGAAACAGGCTCTCCCATAAGACGCTTTGGCTCAGTTCTGCGCATAATTGCCTTAATCCTTGCCTTAACTTCCAGAATATTAAAAGGTTTTGTAATATAATCGTCCGCGCCATACTCCAATCCCAGAATCTTATCCATATCATCACCTTTTGCGGTGAGCATGATAATGGGAACGGAAGAGAATTCTCTTATCTGCTGGCAGACTTCAAAACCGGTAAGCTTTGGCAGCATTACATCCAAGAGAATAATATCATACTGATTGCTGCGGGCATACTCCAATGCCTCCTCACCATCATAGGCACAATCCACTTCCATCTCATCCTGTTCCAGGCTGAACCGGATTCCTTTCACGATCAGTTTTTCATCATCCACAACCAAAGCTCTCTTCCAAGCCATGCCTTACACCCTCACTTAACTGTTATTTTATCACATATTTTCTCATACACGCT
>CAJUGT010000136.1 GCA_910586435.1 uncultured Acetatifactor sp.
AATAGGAACCTTTTACAATTTTAAATGTAAAAGATTCCTTAAGTTAATGACATTGCGAAAATATAGAACTTCGAGGGTTTTGAACGCTTTTGAAATTGTTGAAAAATTATCTCTTGGAGAACTGAGGCGCACGTCTTGCTGCTTTCAAGCCGTACTTCTTTCTCTCCTTCATACGAGGATCTCTTGTGAGGAAACCAGCCTTCTTCAATACAGGCCTGTACTCAGCGTCTGCCTGAAGCAGAGCTCTTGCAATGCCATGTCTGATAGCGCCTGCCTGACCAGTATAGCCGCCTCCACGCACATTCACCAATACGTCAAACTTATCAGCAGTATCGGTTGCAGCCATAGGCTGACGCACGATTACCTTTAACGTCTCCAATCCAAAATAATCATCCATAGTTCTCTTATTAATTGTAACATCGCCCTTCCCAGGTACCAAATATACTCTTGCGATGGATTTCTTTCTTCTTCCCGTACCATAGTACTTTTCTGTCTTTGCCATGATTATCTTCTCCTCCTATCCCTTAGAATGTCAGCACTTCCGGTTTCTGCGCCTCATGCTTGTGCTCAGGTCCCGCATATACAAAAAGCTTTCTGTACATCTGCCTTCCTAAAGGTCCCTTGGGAAGCATACCTTTCACTGCCAGCTCCACTACCTCCACAGGCTTCTTAGCCAGCTTCTCCCGCAGGGTACTTTCCTTCATGCCACCCACATATTCGGAATGATGATAATATATCTTCTGATCCAGTTTTCTGCCTGTTACCTTAATCTTCTCCGCATTGACAATAATCACATAATCGCCCGTATCCATATGGGGTGTGAAAATAGGTTTGTTCTTTCCTCTCAATACTTTAGCAACCTCAGACGCCAGACGTCCCAAAGTCATACCCGCAGCGTCTACTACATACCACTTTCTATCGATGGTAGCTGGACTTGCCATAAATGTTTTCATTATGCTTCCTCCATATTACTTTTCCGTCTTGTCCCGGCTAAATATATTTCACAGATGTCCGGCTGCTTCCTACACTTTCCAGAACCATTATTTTTCTATCTTCCAAATGTTCCGCCGGGGCTTTGGCAGAACATTTTGAATCGTTGTCACATTTTTATATTTTACTATACCCCCAATAGTATGTCAACCATTATTTTTCCAAAATTGCCAAAAGCAACATAGGAGATTACGGCCACCAACCTGACGAAAAATCGTTACAGTTCAAACTCATACTTCACCAACGTCAATCCATGGGCAGGCGCTGTGGGTCCGGCAGCCTCCCGCCGCCCGGCGGCCAAAATACATGGCATGGCATCCGGCTCCCTTTTTCCCTGTCCGATTTCTATCAATGTTCCCGCAATAATTCTTACCATATTATAGAGAAATCCATTTCCGCACACGCGAATTACCAAATCCCTCCCCTGCTCTTCCACCTGTATAGTATAAATCTTCCGGACAGTGCTTTCCACCTGTGCGCCCGCCTGACAGAAACTTTTGAAATCATGTTCGCCCACAAGGCATTCCGCCGCTTTTCTCATCCGTTCCACATCAAGGGCATGGTATGTAAAATAAGAATACAGTCTTTTGGTTGGCATGGGAAATTCCGCCCTGTAAATGCGATATTCATAAGTCTTACGGCTGACACAATGCCTTGGATGCCAGTCCGACGGCACCTCCTCCGAACATTGAACACGAATATCTTCCGGAAGTCTCTGATTCAAGGCATAAGAGATTTTCTCAGAAGGTATGGGACTCCCAGTGTCAAATACCGCCACATTCCCCAAAGCATGCACACCAGAATCCGTCCGACTGGCACCGATGACCTGAATCTCTTCGCCCAGCAGTTCCGTCAGGCACCTGTTTAACTCTGCCTCAATGGTAATTCCGTTTTTCTGTATCTGCCACCCATGATAATTCGTCCCATCATAGGCCACCACCATGCGCACCCGCTTTGCCACACTACCCGCATTTGTCATACCTGTCATCCCCTCCCAGTACCTGCCGCTTACAGTCTCCCTATGAAGAATCCCAGCGCCAGATATATCAAAATGCACAAATACCCGATTTTATCCCTTCTGTGATATATCAAAGGCTTCATTTTGGTTCTGCCCTCTCCCCCACGGTAACACCTGGCTTCCATGGCCATGGCGAGATCATTTGCCCGACGAAAAGCCGAAATGAACAAAGGCACCAGGAGGGGCACCAGAGCCCTTGCCCTTTTTATCAGATTCCCGCTCTCAAAATCCGCTCCCCTGGCAATCTGCGCTTTCATGATTTTATCCGTTTCCTCCAGAAGAATTGGAATAAACCTCAGGGCAATGGACATCATCATGGCAACCTCATGAACAGGTACATGGAATGTTTTCAACGGTTTCATCATCTTCTCCATCCCATCCGTCAGATTATTCGGTGTGGTGGTCAGAGTCATAATGGAAGATCCGATAATCAGCATGGCCAGCCGTATGGCCATGGTAACGGCCAGCCTGACTCCTTCTTTTGTTATGGTCAGCTTCCAGAAAGAAACAAGCACTGTCCCTGGCGTCAAAAAGAGATTGAACCCAACCGTAATCAAAAGCAGGAACAAAATCGCCTTCATTCCCTTGACCATAAACCGAAACGGCACATGGGAAAGTCTGATGACAACAGCCAAAAATATGGCCGCAACCCCATAGCCGAGAAAATTATGAAAAAAGAACAGAGAAATGATATAAAGCAATGTTCCTCCCAATTTCACTCGGGGGTCCAGCCTGTGTATCACCGACTCTGTCTGATAGTATTGTCCTAACGTAATGTCTCTAAGCATATTTTTCCTGTTAATTACCTTGCTTTCTGTAATTAATCCGCCTTTCCAAATCCAGCAAACTCATTTATAATTTTTACACCGCTTTAAAGCGGCCTTATCACACAGACTTCAATGCCTTTTGTATACTTTCCGCCGCTTCCCCGATGGTTGTAGCGTTCACATCCACATCCATTCCTCTGGCCTTCAGTTCATGGAGAATATATGTTACCTGGGGCGCCGCCAGCCCCACGGCTTCCAGTTCCTTATAACGGGAAAATACCTCTTTGGGCAGTCCGTCAAACAAGACACTTCCCCTGTTCATGACAATTATCCTATCCACATATTCCGCCACATCTTCCATACTATGGGATACCAGCAAAATAGTTAATCCAGTCTCCTGCTGTAACTCCTTAATCTGGCCAAGAATTTCATCCCTTCCCTTGGGGTCCAGCCCGGCCGTGGGTTCATCCAGTATCAGCACTTCCGGTTTCATTGCCAGTACACCCGCAATCGCCACTCTCCGCTTTTGTCCCCCGGAGAGTTCAAAAGGGGACTGATAATACAGTTCCACAGGCAATCCCACTTTACGCAGCGCGTCAAACGCCCTCAGCTCCGTCTCTTTTTTATCCAATCCCAGATTCTTCGGCCCAAAGCATACATCGGTAAACACGTCTATCTCAAACAACTGATGTTCCGGATACTGAAATACCAGCCCCACTTTGCCACGCAGTTTCTTCAGGTCATAGTCCTTATCATAAATATCCTCCCCATTAAAATATATATGCCCGGAGGAGGCCCTCAGCAACCCGTTCATATGCTGCACCAATGTAGATTTTCCCGAACCCGTATGCCCAATAATCCCCACAAACTGTCCGTCAGGTATTTGCAGGCATATATCATCCAGCGCCTTAACTTCCAAAGCGGAACCGTCGCCATATACATAATTTACATGATCCAAAATAATCGACATACCTCACCGCCTTTCCGAAGTTCTGACAGCAACCTCTTTTCAATCCCATGGCTTATAAGCCCCGGTTCTCAACAGTCTTATGGCCTTATGCGTTCCAATGCCTCGGCCAGTTCCTCTGTGGTAAGAATGCCATCCGGCAATCCAATACCTCTTTTCTTCAACTCATAAGCAAGCAGTGTCACCTGCGGCACATTCAGCCTCAGCTCTTTCAATTTTTCCACTTGAGAGAAAATTTCCCTTGGAGTTCCCTCCATGGCAATCTTTCCATTGTCCATGACAAACACTCTGTTGGCATAAATGATTTCTTCCATATAATGAGTGATTAAAATAATCGTAACCTCTTCCACATCATTCAGCGCCCTTGCCGCTCTGATCACTTCCCGGCGTCCGCTTGGATCCAACATGGCCGTGGGTTCGTCCAACACAATGCATTTCGGATGCATTGCCAGAACACCCGCAATGGACACTCTCTGTTTCTGACCGCCTGACAGTTTATTAGGTGAATGCCTGCGGTATTCATACATCCCCACTGCCTTCAGACTTTCCTCCACCCGTTCCCATATTTCCTTTGTGGGAATTCCCATATTTTCAGGTCCAAATCCCACATCCTCTTCCACGACCTGTCCAATAATCTGATTATCCGGATTCTGAAACACCATCCCGGCCGTCTGACGTATCTCCCAGACTTTATCCGCCTCCCCTGTATCCATCCCATCCACCCATACAGTCCCTTCCGTCGGGTTCAAAATGGCATTGATATGCTTGGCAAGTGTGGACTTTCCAGAGCCATTATGCCCCAGAATCGCAATAAATTCTCCCTGTCTGATGTCCAGATTCACTTCATCCACGGCACGGGTAATGCCTTCTACATTTCCTTCCTCATCCCGTCTGATATATTCGTATACTAAATCTTCGGTCTTGACAATCCCCATTCTGTCTACATCCTTCTATGTTCTATGCCCATCACTGTCCTGCAATGCGTTCGATTCACATTATAGTAAATTACGCAGCAAATTACAACCACTTTTTACATTTCACAGAATGTTTCGCGGCAGTTAGGCTACTGTTCACTCCGTTCACAGCAACAGACGCACACAAAACGCCAAGGTTTTAGCGCACAGCAACCTCGGGTTTGTCATGCAAAAGACGCATGAAAACGCCTTGCGGTGACACCCAGTGAGCAGTAACACAGTTAGGCCGCTATGGGTTCAAACATATCCCCAAGGCAGGTTCTATTGCAAAGCGGATTTACAAAAAGCTGGCCCTGTGATATGATTATGGAGATAAAAAGGAGTATATTATGAATAAGAACAGTATCTATGGAATGGTTATTCTTCTGGCAGCCATTGTTGTCATTGCCGGCGGCCTGGCCCGGCTGTCCTCACGCAATTCCTTAAACCTTATAGAGTATATGGAACAAAACGCCACCCCTGCGCCGGGAAGTGAAAGCACCGCCGCTGTGCCCTCTGACGACGCGACGCAATCCGAAGACAACACAGGAAGTGATATGTCTGCCGGGGGCAGCACCCTTTCCGGGAGCAATACCACCTCCCCCATGCCCTCCGAAAGCACCCCTGTCCCAAGCCCGGCGCCAACCGCCATTCCCTCCTCTCTCACAGGGGCATCCCTGAATGGGGATACTCAGCTGGAAGAACGTATTGAACTTGCTGACGGTTTCTATTACGAGCCCATCTCGGAAAAGCTCCGCCGCTACATGACCGGCGTTTCCTATCCGGCCGACGGCGAAACTGCTGAATCCCCTAAAATTACCTTTGAGGAATTGCGCTATCTGCATATTTTGCACTATGATTTCAACGGCTCCCCCACAGAGGGCGAGCTCATATGCAACGAATCCATAGCAAAGGATCTTGGTGAAATTTTTTACGAATTGTATCGAAACGAATATCAGTTGGAAAGAGTATTGTTGATTGATGAATATGACGGGGACGACAATGCCTCCATGGAAGACAATAACACTTCCTGTTTTAATTATCGGCTGGCTGTGGGAGGAAACGGCCTGTCAAAGCATGCTTATGGCCTGGCCGTTGACATCAACCCTCTGTACAACCCTTATATCACTTATGGCCCGGACGGAAGTGAAAATATCCTGCCCGCCTGCGCACAGCCCTATGCAAACCGTTCCTCCGCCTTTCCTTACAAGATTGATTCGGAGGATCTTTGTTACAAATTGTTCATACAGCATGGATTTACCTGGGGCGGGAACTGGAACAACAGCAAAGACTACCAGCATTTCCAGAAATCTCTTCCGTCCGCCCCTTAGAGCGTGTTTGAAAATTGCTTAATTTGTGGTAGATTGGACCCGAATGAGGGCCTATATTTTGATTTCAGTCCATTTTCCCTGCCGGAAACGGACATTGGCAAAGATAAATCTTGACAGCTGGTCAGCGATGACTCCCATCCAAATACCTGTAATACCCAATCCCAAGGCATATCCAAACAGGTAGGAACCCAATGTCCTCACAATTGTAACGCTGACGGTGGAAGCAATGGCAGTGTACAGAGTATCTCCGGCCCCTCTCAGACATCCCATATAAATCACCTGCGCTATCTGTAGGATTACCACAAAGATTATCACCCGCATTATGCTCACACCAATGGCAACAATCTCCTCCTCCACAAAAAACAGCCGCATCAACGCTCCTGCTCCCAGAAAATATGTAACAGCAAGGATTACCGAAATCACGCCCCCTATCATACGGCAGGTTCGGCCATATTCTTTTGCCCTTTCAGGCTGTTTTGCTCCCAGACTGTACCCAATAAGCGCCACCGCCGTGGCCTGTAAACCATCCCCAAAAGAAAAAGATAACCCCATGATATTCATTCCCACCTGATGGGCCGCCATTGCGTAAGTTCCCTGATCCGCCGCCATAATTGCCGTCATCATGAAACCAATTCGCATCAATACCTGTTCCGCAAAAACACTATACCCCACCTTGATAATATTTTTCAGCGCCTCAATGGATGGTTTGATTTTTTCCTGTAGAATAAGAGGAATACTCACAAAATTATCCTTTTTCCACACGGAAAGCACACTCATAATGCTGGAGACCACAGTTCCCAGAACTGTTGCCAGCGCCGCTCCCTGAATTCCCATCTTGGGGAATCCAAAGTTCCCCTGAATCAGAAGATAATTTAAGATAATATTTACCGTGTTGGATACCAGATTTGTACGCATGGTAATGCGCGTGTTGCCCGCGCCTCTCTGGGCGGAATTAATCCCCATCTGAATCACATTGAAGATCATACCTCCCATAATTATCTTAAAGTATATTACGGCGCTGTCATGGGTTAATTCCTCCGACCCGCACAGCCGAATAATCGGATCCGCAAGAACCACCATCAAAATACTCATAAACACTGACATGACCAGAATGAAAATAAGAAAAGTGGAAAAAATCTGATTGGCCTCCTGCCTTTTCCCCTGGCCTTTTCGTCTCGCCACCAAAGCCGAAATGGATACATTTGCCGCCACAAACAGCGACAGCCCCAAAAATTTGGGCTGCGTTGTCAGCCCCACTGCCGCCACCGCATAAGAACCCAGTGAACTGACCATCAGTGAATCCACCAGCCCCGCAAAGGCTGTAAAAAAAGATTCCAGTATTGCGGGCCAGGCCATATTCAAAGTTTTCCTGACATCATCCCTGTTATATCGAAACATTTTCATTTTATACCTCAAAAGGGGAACCAATGCTCCTCACATTAGCTCCCCGCTTTCCATATCCGATACATGTTATAGTTTCATTCAGCGCCTGTCTGCTGACACAAATCGCAACCCTTCAGCTAAATTATACTGTTCTGACTTCAGACCCGGAAGATTAGACCATCTCCAGAATAACTTCCATGGCTGCGTCACCCTTACGGGGTCCGATTTTTATAATCCTTGTATATCCGCCATTGCGATCCACATATTTAGGTCCATACTCAGAAAAAAGTTTCTCAACAAGATTTACTTCTTTTGTATTTCTCTTCCTGCCCGCATTATCCTTCGGCACATCTACAACAGGATACAAAACTCTCAGCATCTGACGCCTTGCATGAGATCTGGAAGGTAAATCTTTCTTAATTTCCTTTTCAACGGTTTCATATTTGGTTACTTTCTTGCCATCCACTACTTCTTTGACCCGTTTTCCGTCCTTATCTTTTACCGCTACCTTAGCCTGAACCGTAACTGTCTCGAAATTATCCTTCTCCTTGACAGCCATAGCTATGAGTCCTTCCGCAATCTTCCTTACTTCCTTGGCTCTTGCTTCGGTGGTGACAATCCTTCCATGATTCAACAGTGCAGTCACCTGATTTCTAAGTAATGCTTTCCTTTGTGAGGAAGTTCTTCCTAATTTTCTATACTTTGCCATTGTTTCTTTCCCTTTCTCCATTCATGGTACATCCGGCCACGCCCTTTGGACTTACTTACCAAATGCTTTTTTAATTTCCACTCTGAGATGAACCGCCGGCGAACTCTTTGGGTTTACCGCCCGCCGCTATCCTGTTCCCTTATTGCAATGTCTGTCACTCTTCACTGGGATTCAGCTGCAACCCCAGTTCTTTCAGCTTAGACAATACTTCTTCCAAAGATTTTCTTCCCAAGTTACGCACCTTCATCATATCTTCGGAAGTCTTATTACACAGTTCCTCCACTGTATTAATGCCTGCCCGCTTCAAACAATTATAAGAACGCACGGAAAGTTCAAGTTCATCAATGCTCATTTCAAGAACTTTCTCTCTCTCATCGTCCTCTTTCTCAACCATTACCTCTGCGGTCTTGGCATTCTCGGACAAATCAATAAAGAGGCTTAAATGCTCACTCAGCACTTTTGCCGCAAGGCTGATTGCCTCATCGGGGATCAATGTTCCATTTGTATACACATCAAGTGTCAGCTTATCATAGTCAGTAATCTGACCCACACGGGTATTCTCAATCCTTATGTTGACTCTCTCCACCGGTGTGTAAATAGAATCAATAGCAATGACACCAATGGGTAAATCTTCGTGTTTGTTCTTATCGGCACTTACATAGCCGCGGCCTCTGGTAATGGTAAGCTCCATATAAAACTTGGCATCCCTGCCGCTCAATGTCGCAATTACCAAATCCGGGTTCAGGATCTCAATGTCCTGATCTGTCTGAATATCAGAAGCATGCACTACGCCTTCCCCTTCAAACTCTATATAAGCAGTCTTGGCTTCATTTGTCTCACTGTTATTCCTGATGGCAAGGCTTTTGACATTCATGATAATCTCTGCCACATCTTCCTTCACGCAAGGAATAGAACTGAACTCATGCAGTACGCCTTCAATTTTAATCTGACTTACCGCAGCGCCCGGCAGAGAAGAAAGCATGATTCTACGCAGAGAATTGCCAAGGGTAATGCCATAGCCCCTTTCCAAAGGCTCAACCACGAACTTGCCGTACTTCTTGTCTTCTGAAATTTCAGCAACCTCAATATTGGGTCTTTCAAAATCAAACACTCGGGTAACCCTCCTTTTTTATTTAGATACACAAGCACTCTAAAGCCATATCCTGCCATCCACATGGCAACGATATGACCTCAGAGGCCAGCAGGGCTTATTACTACAAAAGTATACACTTTTTACTTTTATAGCCTGGTCATGTTTTACTTAGAGTACAACTCGACAATAAGCATTTCATTAACAGGAACATCAATCATTTCTCTGGTCGGAAGATTCTTAATCGTACCTTTCAACCCTTCTATATCAACATCCATCCATTCAGGAGTCAATCTGCCCCCCGTTACTTCGAGAATGTCCTTATACCTCTGCATGGATTTTGCGCTTTCCTTCACTTCAACCACATCACCGGCCTTAATCAGATAGGAAGGAATGTTTACTACCTTGCCATTCACAAAAATATGCTTATGACCTACAACCTGTCTTGCTTCACGCCTTGTTCTGGCAAATCCCATCCTGAAGACTACATTATCCAGCCTGGTCTCCAACATAATCATGAGATTTTCGCCGGTCATTCCCTTCATTCTGTCCGCCTTCTTATAATAATTCCTGAAAGGCTTCTCCAAAACGCCGTAAATGAATTTTGCCTTCTGCTTTTCCCGCAGCTGCAAACCATACTCACTTACTTTCTTGCCTGCTCTTGTGTTCTGTCTCTTGGACTTCTTGTCATATCCCAGATAAGAAGGCTCCAAGCCCAATGCCCTGCATCTCTTCAATACGGGTACACGATTTACTGCCATTTTCTATTCCCTCTACTTTCTTGTCTGTTTACAGTACCGCTTAAGCCACCGATACCTTCTTCCAACAATCCCTTTGATTCTCTGCCTTCGACCGCAATATTTTTCCAAACCACACCCTACACTGTCCTGGGATTCTTCTCCTTAGACACGACGACGCTTTGGAGGACGGCAGCCGTTATGAGGAACGGGAGTCACGTCACGGATACTTACCACTTCCAGACCACATGCGGAAAGTGCTCTGATTGCAGCCTCACGGCCTGAACCCGGCCCCTTTACAAATACGTCTACGGATTTCAATCCATGTATCAAAGCAGCCTTTGTAGCTGT
>CAJUGT010000137.1 GCA_910586435.1 uncultured Acetatifactor sp.
GCATGTCCGTGGGAAAACCGGGATAGGGAAGTGTTTTGACCTGCGTATGCATCAAAGGTTTGGAGGACACCACACGAATACAATCATCCCTTTCCTTTACTTCACAACCAATTTCCAAAAGCTTTGCGGTAATGGATTCCAAATGCTTTGGAATCACGTTCTTTACCATCACATCCCCTTTGGTAATGGCAGCGGCAAACATAAAAGTGCCCGCTTCTATCTGATCCGGAATAATGGCATACTCCGTGCCATGAAGTTTTGCCACCCCTTTGATTCTGATGACATCCGTTCCCGCTCCTTTGATATTTGCCCCCATGCTGTTCAGAAAACTCGCCACATCAACCACATGGGGTTCCTTTGCGGCATTTTCAATGATTGTCCTGCCCTCTGCCAGCGTTGCGGCCATCATGACATTAATCGTAGCCCCCACACTGACCACATCCATATAAATATGCGCGCCCAGCAGACGCTCCGCCTTGGCCTTAATCAGCCCATGCTCAATCAGAACATCCGCCCCCAAAGCCCGGAACCCTTTTAAATGTTGATCAATGGCTCTGAAACCAATGTCACACCCTCCGGGAAGCACCACCTGACCATACCGAAATCTTCCCAATAGCGCCCCCAGCAAATAGTAAGAGGCTCTTATCTTCTTTATCTCCTCATTTTCCACAATTAAATTATTAATATCCCGGGCGTTCAGCATAATCTTATGCCTGCTGATACGCTTCACATTCACCCCTATGTCCTGCATGGTTTTCAACATCACATTAATGTCCCACACATCAGGAATATTATCTATATATACTGTCTCCTCCGTCATGGCTGCGGCGGCAAGAATCGGAAGCGCCGCATTCTTGGCGCCTCCTATCTCCACATCTCCCACCAACGGGTTTCCACCTCTGATTGCGTATTGTTGCATCTATCTCTACCTCTGCCTAAGGCCAGCATTTTCTATTATACACGGACCATTACCGTTTTGTCACCATCTCTTTGCCAGGCTAATCTTTCAAGCCTAAGCCATGTTACCATATTTCTTCCAATTTGTAAATCGAACATCCATTCATCGTTCAAATCTTCCTGCTTCACAGGATTTATCGCAGCCCAAAAGGGCACAGCACTCCTATCTGTCCAGATAATCCATGGGATTAACCTGTCTGCCATTGATTATCATCTCAAAATGCAGATGGGGTCCCGACGCAATGCCCGTGCTGCCGCTGAGGGCGATTTTATCCCCCTGATTTACCTTCTGTCCTGCTGTCACCAATATTCTGCTGCAATGAGCGTATCTGGTCTGCCGCCCATCTTCATGATCAATATAGACAGCATAGCCATAACCGCCAACCCAGCCCGCTCTGGATACTCTGCCCCCGGAGGAAGCATAGATTGTGGTACCGGTGGGCACTGCCCAGTCAACCGCTCTGTGATAAGTGCTGGCTCCGGCTGTGGGCGCTCGCCTGGGGCCAAATCCCGATGTCAAAAGGCCTCCCTTCACAGGCTGGATATAGGTGGGCGGAACAATGGTTCCTCTCTCAATGACCTTTGCCACAGCCTCCTGAACCACTTCTTCTTTCAGTATTTCACGTCCTACCTCTTTTTCATTCCGATAAGTTACATCCGCAATGATGCGGCGCAGCCCTGCGGAGGGTTTCTGACGCGTCTCCGAATGATTCGTATACCAGTTAGGATTGTCTATATATATCACTTCCGCATCATAGATTTCTTCATAAAATTTCTGCTCCACCCGGTTCACGGACAATTCCGGTTCCGGAACGGTGACAAGAAGCTCGTCCCCTGCGTTAATGTCATTGATATCCTCCATGCCATTCATCTCCGCAATTTTATCCATGGGAATATTCACCTTTATGGCAATTTGGGACAGAGTATCCCCTGACTGTACCTTATAGACGGAAGGCATTTCCTGCTCCATAACCACCAGGCTGATTGCCTCTTCCAGTGAGGAAATCTGACTTGGGGACAGATATGCCTCCACGACTTCTATCTCCTCCGCGAAATCCATGGTGTGTATCCCCAGCTCATACTCATCAAATCCCTTGTTTTCCCCCTCCTGCCGCATACTTTCCGCCCCTGTAAGCCCCGACAGAAAATTCTGGATTCCCCCTTCCATAAAGGACAGCTCTTCCTCATCTTTCTCAGCTGAAACAGCAGATACTTTGGCCGTAAGGGCATTAAATTCCCGTTCTTCGTCATGATTCAGCTCTACCGTGAACTTCCCATTACCGCCATATTTGTCAATTGCCGTCTGCAACAACTGACGAACCTCCTCCACACTTGCCAGATTAATGATATATTCATTCACCTTCAAGGTATATGCCCGCTGCATGGTTTCATAAACACCTAAACGAAGCGCTTCCTCCATCCGCCGAAGCACTTCCTCTTCTCCGTCCACATCTCCCCACAGTATCTCCTCGCCCACAACCGCCATGTCAACTTCCATAAATACCATCTCTTCCCTCTCGGAAGCCACATTTCGGCGTGCCTGACGCAACAGTTCCTCCAGACGGGATTTATCCCCCAAAGTTCCCACATCCCTGCCGTTTATCTGTACATGGAAACAATTCTCCCCCGTCTGTTCAAATGGTGTGTATCCTTTTACAAATAACAACCCCATAAACAAAACAGATACCGTAACTTTAATATATGTAAATCTGTATTTTTTATGATTACTTTTCTTCTTTTTCATAAGATTACCATTTTCTGACAAAATATAGTGACAATGATACAATATGACAATAAAACTATTCTATCAACATTTTTCAAACTTGTAAAGTAAGATTCATGCCCATAAAAAAAGATAACAAATATGATGCAATTCTAACATATTCTCTCCTCTCATCCATAGTTTTATACATATGGGCCTTTTCTGCGCGCAAAATGGCCGGTGACACTCTCAACGAGCGTCACCGGCCAGCCGATATTTTCCTATAAATTATATGGTATCCTCATATACCCTCAACACATTGCGATAGAAAATCTTATCCAGATCCCCCTCCCCAAACCCTTCCTTATGAAGGGCATCCCAGAGTTTTTCCATACTTTGAACACCGGGCAGCTCCTCATTGGTGTCAATACCGTCAAAATCGCTTCCCAACCCCAGCACATCCACGCCTCCCACAGCCACAATATGCTTTGCGTGCCTTACCACCGAGGCGATGGTCCCGGGATTTTTCACTCCCAAAGGCTTCTCTTCCAGAAAATCCGCGCAAAAATTCAGCCCCATAATTCCGCCCCTCTGAGAAAGCTTTCGTATCATGTCGTCCGTCAGATTCCTGACACAGTGACAGATGGTTCTCGCATTGGAATGGCTTGCCACAAAGGGCTTCTTTGTCACTTCCAGCACATCATAAAACCCCTTATCCGACAGATGGGATACATCGGGAATCATGCCCAGCCGCTCCATTTCCTCCACCATCTCCCTGCCCTTTGGGGATAGCCCCTCTGTCACATTGGGCGTATGATAGAAAGACTCAAAGGCCGCACTGGCCGCCTCATAATTTTCTTCTGTGGGCGCATTGTTCCACAGGGCTTGCGCCTGCCCCATGGTCTTTTTCAGTTCCGGATGAAAATTAGGGGCTCCGACTTCATTGCGGTAATTCCAGGTAAGGGTAATCATTCTGACCCCCATTTCATACAGCTCCTGAAGCTTCCTCAGTTCCCCCTTACATACGCCTCCCTCTTCCACGGTAAGGAGGGCGGACATTTTTCCGGCCGCCTCATTTCGGGCAATATCGGAAAACCCCAGCACCGGCGCCAGTATATCCTGGTTCCGCTCAATTTCTTCCATGTAGCATCTATGGAGACGGCATACCTGCTCCCATGGATCACCATCCCTTTCCAGCATCACAAACAGAGCGAAATTCTGCAACATATAACGGCTCTCCCGCATCCTCAGCAAATCCACATGCCCTTTGTTCTGCCTCAGTCCTTCTGCCTTTCCACGGGCCTTCCGGCCCGCAAGCTCACATATGGTATCACAATGCATATCTATTACTCTCATGTCAATCCCTTTCTCCCAGTACTCCATCCGCACGCCCCGCTTTGTGGTATATTGGGCCCTCTTACATTTTGACTTTCCAGGAGGAGACTGCTGCCTCTCATCCCTTTACGGCAAAATTAACCCCCGTAGGGTCCGGATTGTCATCATTATATTCATAATCCTTCCCCGGCAGAACCGCATTCAGAAGAATTCCTGCCAGAGCACCCACTGCCAGACCGGAAAAGCTGATGGTGACGCTTCCCACCATAAAACCCACCGCTCCTGCGGAACTGTATTTAATTCCAATGGAGAGAACCAGAATCAAAGCGGCAATTATCACATTGCGGCTCTTGGAGAAATCCACCCTGGTCTCCACAATATTCCGGACACCCACGGCGGAAATCATGCCATACAATACCAGAGACACCCCTCCGCAGGTTGCCGTGGGCATACATCCAATTATGGCGGCGAATTTGGGTGAAAAAGAGAACAGAATCGCAAACATGGCAGCCATCCGAATCACCAGAGGATCGTAAACTTTTGTCAGGGACAAAACCCCTGTATTCTCCCCGTATGTGGTATTGGCAGGCGCGCCGAAGAGGGACGCTGAAATGGTTGCCAGACCATCACCCAGCAGGGTGCGATGCAGACCTGGATCTTTGATATAATTTTTCCCTACGGTGGATGATATGGCGGAAATATCTCCGATATGCTCTACAATGGTAGCCAGCGCAATTGGCATAATGGTAATCACAGAAGTAATCAGAAGCGATACATCCCCCTGAGACAGCGCCCAGAATGCCGTCCGTTCCCAGTGAATGGGAATCCCTACCCAGGCCGCCTCCCGCACGGCTGAGAAATCTGCCCTTCCCAGCACTGCCGCCAGCAGATAGGAACCGACCACACCTATAATAATAGGGACAATCTTCACCATGCCCCTTCCCCAGATATTACATATTATCACCAGTCCTATGGCCACCACGGCAATTAGCCAGTCCGCCGAACAGTTTTCAATGGCAGACTGAGACAGCGTAAGTCCAATGGCTATAATGATTGGCCCCGTAACTATGGGCGGAAAATACCTCATCACCCTGCCCGTACCAAATACTTTAATCAATAAGGCCAATAAAAGGTATAATAGTCCCGAACACGCCACGCCGAAGCAGGCATAGGGAAGCAGTTCCAGATTGCCGCTCCCACCTTCCATAGGCGCAATGGCTGCGTATCCTCCCAAAAACGCAAAGGAAGAACCCAGAAAGGCAGGTACCTTACCCTTTGTAATCAAATGAAACAACAATGTGCCAAGCCCTGCGAACAGCAATGTGGTGGACACATCCAGCCCTGTCAGCATGGGCACCAGAATGGTTGCGCCGAACATGGCAAACATATGTTGCAGCCCCAAGACAAGCACCTTGGGGACACCAAGGGATTTGGCATCATAAATGCCGTTTTCACCGAAATCCTTTTTTGACTTCTCACTCATGATTTTCTCCTTCCAGTTCCGCATCCATTTGGATGCTGTTTTCAGCTTCTACATGACATTTCTCAGCTATGCGGGAACTTCTTCCGCATTACCAGAAATCATCATAATATCCCAGCTGTTATTCGTCAAGACAAATTGCGTGAGACTTCAAAAAATCTTTCCAGATTTCAATGTATTTTGCTTTCAAATGCACCCCATCCGTGGTATAGGAAGGAATCATCCCTCCCGATTCATCACAGATGAGAGGATTCACATCCAGGTAAAATACTTTTTCGTTATCAGCCATCTGTGATATGGCTTCATTCCTCATTTCTATCCCTTCATTTGTTATGTAATCGCCCTGTTTGGAACGTTCCTCCGTGACCTTGATAATGGCCTGAACATAAATAATGGCATCGGGCTGCAATTCCTTCAGGTGATCAATCACCTCCTGGTACCGGTTCACAAAGGGATCCAGATTTCCTCCCATCTCATTGATTCCCAGCATCAAGTAAATTTTGGAAAATGTGCTTTGTTCCAGAGCTTCCTCCACAGAAATCTTTTTCTTGCTGCCCGGAGCATACGCAATAGCAGCGTCAAACATCTCAAAAATCGTCAGTCCCCTTGAAGAGTAAAAAGTAGATATCTCTTCCAAGCCTCCATATTCAAACAATCCCATTGTCCTGGAATCTCCGATGAACACTGCATCGGAAAAATAATCATCCTCCACCGTCCTATACTGTGGCTCTGTATCTTCCGGCCCTTTGTCGCCTCCATTGAAATCGGGGGACTGGCTCTCCATTCCGTCGCCCTCCGGCAGTTGATTTTCTTCCGTCGTTGGCACATTGGTATCCGGGGCTGCGGGTGCGGATGGTTCCATTACATCACCTGACTCCCCTGCCTCTCCCAGCAGATCCACATTCCCCGTTCCATCTTCCGGGGTTGTGTCTCCCTCCAGGTTTCCGTCAGCGTTGTCCCCGTCATGAATACCCACGCCTTCCGTGCTCTGCTGCCCTTCTCCCTCTTTATCTGTGATAAAGGACGGCACTCCTGTAGCCTGCACATTATCCACATATGCCAAAAGCTTTTCTTCTACTTTAAGTTCATCATACCACCCCTTCACCTGGGTGAGCGGTTTCGCGTACACCTGCCACTGGTCCACACAGGACAGATACAGAACTCCAGTCCCGAAAAACAGCCCCAGATAAGTCCATTTTCTTACTTTCTTCATTTCATACCTCTTCAGCCATACCAAACAAACTTCTGTCTTTATCCATTAGAATCCGCGGTACATAAATGGGTTATCACCCACCATTTGCAGCCTCCAGACGCAAAGCCAGAACAGCGCCGCCAAAATAATCGCTCCCGGCAAAGTATCCTTCCATCTTTTAAACAGCTTCATCACAATGGGAAGGCAGGCGGCAAACCCTGCTAAAAAGAGCCACCAGTAGGCTTCCAGCGCTCTGACCCAGTCTCCCGGACTGGCACTTACGCTTGGAATCAGTCCGAACATCCTTCCAAGATATATCTGAAGCTCCTGCACATCCACTATTTCAAAACACATCCAGCTGATAGGAATGATCACCCAAAGATACAGGTGAAGCAACATTTTTCCGGGTCCCTGTTCCAGCACCCGCAGCAATCCTGCCGCTTCCAGCTGCCTCTCTATCACAATGGCCAGCCACAATATCATCCCCCATATGATGAAGTTTGCCGTGCTTCCATGCCACACCGCAGTCAAAACCCATACCACCAGCAGATTGAGTACTGTCCGAAACACGCCCTTCCTGTTACCGCCCAAAGGAATATAAATATATCTGGTAAACCACCTTCCCAATGTCATATGCCACCTGCGATAAAAATCCCTCACAGTGGTTGCCATATAAGGCGTCTTAAAATTCATGGGAAGTTCAAAGCCAAGCATCCTGCCAAGTCCCACGGCCATTAGAGAATACCCGCAGAAGTCAAAATAAATCATCATGGAATACGCAATCGCCGCCAGCCAGGCAAGCTGCGTGGAGATGCTTTCATACCCTGTCATCCCCACCTCTCTCCATAGCGAGCCCACCGTATCCGCCAGCAGTACCTTGGCCACCAGACCTAAAGTAAAAAACTTCAGCCCATCCTGAATGCCCCTGGCAGTAAACTTTCTTGCGTACAAAGCTTTACGCACCTCATTATACCTGACAATGGGTCCTGACACCAATTGAGGAAACATTGCGATATAGGCAGCAAAACATACAAAGGATGTCTCCTTCTCTTCCTCTCCCCAATACACATCTGTCAGATACGATAATACCTGAAATGTGTAGAAGCTGATACCCAACGGAAGGATTCCAGGAATCACATATTTGTACACTGCCAGAATCCCCACATTGAACAGGACAGCAAGGATAAATAACGACCTGCGCTTTCTTTCGTAACTGCTTTTCCCATATTTTCTATGATTCGTCTTTTTTCTTTTTCCGCCCTTTTGTCCCTGCCCTGTTGGGGCATTTTCCGTCCTTTTCCCTTTGCCGCTTCCCAGGCGCAGGCCCAGAAAGTAATTGACCAAAACCGACATCATAAGCAGGGGCAGGCTCTTCACATCTCCCAGGGCATAAAAAATAAGACTTCCTGCCAGAAGCACCAGATTTTTTATTCTCTCAGGGACCAAACCATACAGAATCAGAAAGATCGGAAGAAAATAGAGTAAAAATTTCACACTGCTGAATACCATAACCATCACATCTTTCGTTTTTTCTTTCCATACTTATATACTATCCTGCATCCGCAGACTTTACAACTAAAAAATCCTTAATTTTACGTACCAATTGTTACAAACCTGTATCATTTATGTAAAATATATGAGCTATTGATTTATTCCATTGCAAATGATACTATAATGTTGTAACAACTTACACTGACATTCACGGCCACATTCGTAAATGCCGGTATTTTCCCGCCTGTACCAACGCAGAACAGTGACAATTCACAGGGGAAAGAAAGGACATATGCATGAATGAACAATTATATACTATCCCGTTAAATGATGCCGTAAACGCCAACGATGAATGCCCTTTTTGTTTCATTGAACGAAAGGTGGAACAGGACCTGATTGATTTTGTCCTCGGCAGCGGCTCTTCCTACATGGAGGCGGACATTCGGGAGATGACGGACAAAGCAGGCTTCTGTAAGGCCCACTTCCAGAAAATGTTTGATTATGGCAATACCCTGGGCAACGCCTGGATTCTGAAAACCCATTATCTGAAAATCATCTCAGAAATGAAAAAGGAGTTCTCCCATTTTAAACCGGGGAAAACATCATTCAAAGACAAATTCCGAAAGACTGCGGAAAGCAGCAATCCCATTGTGTCCTGGGTACATGACAAGGAAAATTCCTGCTACATATGCAAGCATTTTTCGGAGACTTATCAACGATATATGGATACTTTTTTCTATCTGTGGAATCAGGACGAAGAATTTCGGACGAAAGTCAAGAATGGCAAGGGGTTTTGCCTTCCTCATTTCGGCGCGCTTTGCGAAGCTGCGGACGGAAGACTGCCCAATAACGAAAAAGAAGACTTTTATCATGTAATGCTTCCTCTCATGGAACGCAATATGGATCGCTTGTCCAAGGATGTTGCCTGGATGGTGGAAAAATTTGATTACCGCAACGCTGACGCTGATTGGAAGGACTCCAAAGACGCCATCCAGCGGGGAATGCAGAAGCTGAAAGGCGGTTATCCCGCTGACGGCCCCTATAAAGGAGACAAATAACAGAAAATTGTATTGTAAGAGATAAGCGGCAGAGAACTGCCCTGCGCCAGACTGTCCCTGCCGCTTACCGATATACAATCTGTTTTACCATATCGAAATAATCACAGATTTCCCGATAAAGCATTTCCGGCTGGAACGAAGCATCCTGAAAACGCTCCGTCATCAATCCCTTGCTTGTAATTTCAAGCATTTTTCTCAGTTTCTCCCCATCCACAGAAGGCGGCAGAATACTGTAATCAATTTGTCCCACCAGCTCTGTGTATGTATCTTCCATTGCGTTTCGTTTTTCCTCCACTGCCAAAAGAGCTTCATAAGAGTCTTCCCAGAGGGAACGGTTCAGAAACTGCTGCATATAGGGATACCCCCTCATTGCGCGCATTTTGGCAAATTCTATCCGCTTCAGCACATCAAATAACTCTTTCTCCCCCTTGCCAACCGCAGAGCGCAGTTCGAGGTTCATATATCTGACACTATAATCATATACAAAGCAGTACACACCAAGTTTACTGTCAAAATAATGAAACAGCAGCCCCTTGCTGACAGCGGCTTCCCTGACGATATCATCCGTGCTGCCATGACGATACCCCTGCATGGCAAATACCTTCAGAGCGGCATTTATCATCCGGTCCTGCTTATCCTTTTTCAGATTAAAAAACTTGCTGTTCATATCATACTCCTCTGTAATTCGATTTCTTACTCTTTTGTGCCGGCCTCCCTGCCCAGAATATGGACACATTGTACCATGATTTTGTGCGATTCTTCGGGCACAGACCCGAAAAACCTTCTGTTTTTCGGGTTCGCTTCGCTCGCCAAATGTCCAAAGACGCATCTGCTCAAACAAGTTTGGCAGTTGCGTCTTTGGACGCTTGGCTCTGCCCTTTGCGGACATTGTACCATGATTTTGTGCGATTCTTCGGGCACAGACCCGAAAAACCTTCTGTTTTTCGGGTTCGCTTCGCTCGCCAAATGTCCAAAGACGCATCTGCTCAAACAAGTTTGGCAGTTGCGTCTTTGGA
>CAJUGT010000138.1 GCA_910586435.1 uncultured Acetatifactor sp.
CTCCGCCTTTTTCATGAGTTCGGGATCTCTATGATGACAGGTAGGATGCCATTCCAGCGGATCTTTGGGCAATTCATAATCCGCTTTCGTCTCCACCACACGCCCATAGGCAATGCCCAGCTGACGGAACAACTGTTTAATCTCTTCACTGTAAGAGCCATTGGGATAGGCATGTCCTCTCACCAACTTACCTGTCAGTTCCTCCAGACCTTTCCTGTCATCAACAATCTCCTGGGCTACTTCAATCAGAGGACAGCGGGCAATGGTGGGATGGGTCAAACAATGGGTCGCCACCTCATGATTTTGATATAATTCCCTGACTCTGTCCCGCCCGATTCGGGGAGGGTCCTGCTCTAATTCCATCAGGCCGTAATTCAGATTGAAAGTCCCCTTAATTCCGTATTTATCAAAGATATTGATTAACCTTTCATCCTGAATTTTGCCGTCGTCATAGCTCATTGTGAGCGCCTTTGCCTTTCCCTCCGGGAAACATGTATACACTTTCATTTTATTGTCCATCCTTTCCAATGTTGTTTCGCAGTGTGCTTTCCCACACTTAGCGCCGCTTCTTTTATTATACTATTACTTTTGGTAAAGATTGGCAACCTTTTTGGGGAAATTACTGCAACAATTCTACCTCATATTCCACAGAAATTCCATTCCATGTATTTTTTTGATGCCGCCCTCAGTCAATGCTGTGTTTCATTGATAACTTCTCCGTTCCGAAGGCTGAACGACGACGGAAATTCCCTGACTTCCACTCCACTCAAAGGCATAGGATTCTCCTGAAGCCTGTCCAATAAGGTTTTTCCAGGACAAATCGGTGCGGATGGAGGGATCACAGTTTCCGGACTGCCCCATCCAGCAGATGACGGCATCCGGGTCAACGGAGATTGTACTTCTGCTTTGGACATTGCTTAAGACAATAGGATTGCCGTCGGAAAGAATGGCCACATAGGCGCCATTGCCCGTACCTGTCAGCGTTGAAGTGGCGAGACCTTTCTGTGATAGAATACCGCAGCCGATGAATCGAACATCATATTTACAGTCCTGTGTAAAGGCCAGAATATTCTCCGATTCCACAGAAACCGTTTCCCCTACGGCAAGCTTATATATAACTACATGCTGCCCATAGTTGGCGTAATAAGTAACAGAATCGCCATTCATTGTGACTTTCATCAAGGGAAGATTTTCTCCTGTGACACGTCGCAGCAGGGACCCCAGCGCTGCCTGCCCCAGATTATTCTGGGGACCTAAGAGAAGCTTTTCAAATTGGTAATTTTTGCCGTTTTGGCTCTCTCCGGCGATAAAGGAACCTGCTTTGGTAAAAAGTATATCACTTCCACTGCAAGTCACTTTCAGAGTTAATTCGTTTATGGTTTCAAATTTCAACATTGACAGTTCCTCCGCATATTCATCTATTGTGTTTCATTGCTTACTTGTACCCCATATAGAGCACACAGGCCGGAAAGGTCTTTGGCCACACCATTGCCGACGGCATTGAATTTCCAGGCTCCATTATGTCTGTACACTTCACCTATCATCATGGATATGACATTGGTATAATATTCATCCATTTTGAAACTGACCAATTCATCCTGGCTGCCCATATCCATTAACCTGATGTATGCATCCTGCACCATTCCAAAGTGGAGTTTTCTTTCCAACGCCTCATGGATTGTCAAAACAAATACAATTTTATCAATATCGGGTTTTAATTTATCCAGATGAATGGTAATGGTTTCACGGTCGGCCAAAGCTTCCGCGGAAAATATGGTGCTGCCATCAGGACTTTCCTTCTGACCATAAAATACAAACCAGTCATCTCCGGGAACTTTCCCTGTGGCATTTAACAGAAAGGCCGACACATCCACGTCACATGACGGATTTGTGGTATTCCAGCCCAGGCAGGCCTGTATGGTGTTAAGATGGGCATTTTTGTCAATGACAGCTTTCTGCCCCTTCTGTACCATGTGCCGTAAAGGGGGGATGGATTTTTTCGTCCATGGAGAGCGATCCTCCCCGGTGGACAGCGGCTGTACCGGCAGGGGACGGGCGCCGGAAGGCTGTGAGGAAACCTGTTGGGAGGGCATGGATTGACCGTCATGGGATTTCTTTCTGGTGTTAAGAGAATGAATGGTTTGCGCCTGCACCACATCTCCAGTGACTTTATTTACGGATAAAAGGGAACTTCTGTCCATGGCCCCCTGTGATTTCGTGATAACCTGAATCATAAGAACTCCAATCTGCCCGCTGCGCGCAGGCGTACAACTATGCTTCTATCATAATAAACCATAAATCTGAAAATGAAAATACCCAAAACATATTTGTTCTTGCTGCCCCGGGTGAACTTTGCCTGTGTCAGTAAAAGCAGATTATAAAAAAGGCGCAAAGCCTTTGATAATTCAATAGACTTTACGCCGGGGCGGCCACCATGGACATATCCAGAAGTAATTCCATAAAAAGCCAGTTATTGAAAGACAATAAATTACAGGCATATTGTCATATACGGAGGAATACCCAGGATGTCATCATTTATAGCCAGATTCCGTGGATGAATGATATAGCACCCTCCAATTCTGCTTTTATATTTTTCCCGAAACCGCAGCAAGGATTCCGTGGAGTAATGGGTGCCGGACTTGACCTCAATAGGATATAGCTTATATTTTGTCTTGCTGTTGTTGGAGATGAGGAAGTCAATTTCAATGTCATTGCGCCGCTTTTCATTATTATAATGAGTATAGAAAAAAAGACGATGACCGTTAGCAACAAGCATCTGCGCAATCATATTTTCATAAAGCATTCCCTCGTTGAGACCCAATTTACCGGCAAGAATCTGTTTATAAACTTCATCTTCCAGCAACTCATTTTCATCGAACGCATGACTTACCAGCAGACCGGTATCGCCCATATAACACTTAATGTAAGTGTCGGATTCGTTGAGAGACAGGCCTACATTGGGATCGTTAGTCCGTCTGCATTCATTGGCAATCATAGAATCCGACAACCAGAAGAAAGTTTCCTCATATTGCGCTGCGGTTGAGCCCTCCAGAATGCGGTTGAACACCACCCGTTTTTCATGTCTGGACAGCAGACCGGGAATCTGGTCAAAAATGGCAAGAACCTTGGAGCGATACTGTGTCTTGATCTTCATGATATCATTGCGGTAAAGCTCAAGGATGTCTCGTTTTTCAAGGTCAGCCCTGCCGAAATCTTTTCGTCCCTCCAAAAAAGCGACTACGCTCATTGGCATGCCTCCTACCAGAAGATATTGTTTGAAGATAAGCATTGCTTTTTCGTGAATACTGCGCTCAAGAGGAACTTTTTTTATGAAACAATCCTGAATATATGCAATGAGAGGTTTTTCATCTAAAGCCAGACAAAATTCTTCAAAATTCAATGGGTACATTCTGACATGCCGTTCTTCAGAAGGAAGTATGATTTCTTTTACATTTTCCTTGATGGAAATCAGGGAACCTGTCTCTATGAAATCGTACCTTCCGTCGGCCACCAGATATTTAATGGCTTCCCGTGCTTTGGGAAACAGCTGTACTTCGTCAAAAATTATTATACTTTCCCGTGGGAACAGTTGAACGCCGTATTGAACAGACAGCAGCATATAAAAGGTATCAAGGTCATTGAGATGCAGCCGAAAGTAATCTTTGACCTCCTCCGATGCTCTGGCAAAGTCAATCAGGATATAGCTTCTGTATTCGTTTTTAGCAAATTCTTTTACAATGGTAGATTTACCAATTCGACGGGCCCCTTCTACCATTAAAGCCTTTCTGCCGTTTGATTCCCTTTTCCAAGAAAGTAATTTATTGTATATCGTTCGCTTAAAAAACACGGATATCACCTCCAAGCTCATGATAGCATGGAATGCCATAATACGCAAGTTAAAGCAAATAGCAAAATCTGACAATACGCATGTTTAATTGTGTAGAAAAATCCAACAATACGCATCCTCCATTTATTTTGGGAAGATCATTGCCTGAAATGCAGCTGTTTCATTCTCGTTTTTACAGGAAAACCGCATATGCGTCCCCTTTTCCCGCAAAAATCCCAACCGCTCCAAAGCGCGTACCAGTCCGGCATATACGGCATTGTCATCATAGCGCTCCACACCCTCCGGGTTTTACCAGCGGGCAGCACAAAGCAATTCTATCAATACCCATAATACCTTTTTGCTTTCTCCCTGACGCGTCAGTTATGCCAATGGATAATACCTTTCTTTCTTAGGTTTTTTGTCTATATTATCAAGCATATTGTATAGGAGCAGCACTGTATTGTCATTCTCCCCGTACCTGTTGATATTCTGTCCTGTCAGGATTTTCAGAAGATAGGACATTGGCGCATTACAGAAATTTTCTTCCGGGGAAACTACCCCGAATGATGTCTGATCCCTGCTATTTCCAAACACCTTCCATTTCCAGCCATATCCGCAGCACAATGCCTGCCCGAACATTACCCCCAGCGCAACGGCCACATCCGCAATATCCCCATACGCATCGGGAATCGTACCTGTTTTTAAAATATTGTCCACAGTGTTCATAATCTGCTCCGCCATCCCGGCGCCGTCACTTGGATCGCTGATCCCGAATACCCTGACCCCTTTCTGAAAAGTCATGTCTATCTCTTTCCTGACACCCTCCGGCAGTTCATCCACATAAGAGAAGAAGTCCTCCCTCTCAGGCCGCACCTCTGCCAGACTGTACAGCTCCTCCTCATCCAGCCTCCTGAGCAGAAACGAATCGCTGTCCGAATCCAGTACAAACTTTTCCAGTTTTCTTAACGCATGCGCATATTCGGTGTGGCCGATCACTTCTCCCCATGTATTGCAGTAAAAAAGCATGTACCATTCGGATACCTCCGCCGCCTCCTTATAGTGTTTCCAAGGCTCCTTGGGAATGATAATCTGGCTGCTGTCTGCAATCATGACAAATCCCCTCTTCCCGTCAATGCTATGATCTGCGCGTGCAGCTTCGTTCCAGTCAGCCGTTTCCTTTGTTCCATAATGCAGTCCATCACCAAATAATCCCTTAAATCCCATAATATCCTCTGCCTCCGCCAAAACTTGTGTTTTTTAATCCATCATACCATAATATCAAAATATTGTATTACGGACGGTCCCTGCCCCATTCCTGCCCTGCGTCCATGGACAGGAATATCCGTAAAAAGGCTCCCGCCCCGCAAGGCGGAATGTCCGCTTCCGCAGCAAAGGCGCAGAAGCCTGTCTGTACGGGACATCCCATGAAATGACTCAGCGGGACTGGTACATCAGGTAAACCCTCTGGCAAAACATACCCTCCTCCTCCCAGCAGTCATACGTCCCACAATACTCTTCAACAACACGGTATATGCTTTCCATCCCAAAGCCATGCCGCTCCCTCTCCTCCTTGCCGCTTTCAAGCCTGGGATTGTCCCTCAGTACCGGGCCGTCAGTGCTGTTTTCCTGCCATATTTCCAGTCCTGTGCCCACATTCCGTACCACCAGATCCAGTTTCCGGACGCCGTCAGCGCCCAGGCATGCCTCCATGCCATTTCTCAGCATGTTGTCCACCAGCGTCCCAAGCGCCACACAGTCCACCCCGGACGGGGAGCCCAGCACACTGTACCTGAACCTGATGCCGTTTTCCCTGCATTTCGGGACTGCCTTCACCAGCGCCTCGTCCAATCCTTCGTTTCCGGTGGGCTGTTGAAGTTCCGGGTACATCCCCATGTCCCCGCACAGCTTCTTCAGCTGCTCTTCCGCCTCCCTGTATTTCCCATTCTCCAGCAGGCGGCAGAGAACACCCATGACAGCCTGCATATCATGCCGCCAGTGGTTGGTTTCCCTGCACACCTGGTACAGGTTCCGCAGTCCTTCCAGGCGCTCCTCCTCACGCTCCCTCCGGCACTGCTCTTCCAGCTCTTCCCTCTGGTATTTTCCAATCCGGTGGTAAAGCCCCACCAGGGCCGCAATGATGCCCGCCTCATCCAGAAGGATGCCGATTGTCAGGAAATACCTCTGGCACTGTCCAAAGCCGCCTATCTCCAGCGCAAACATCCCCATCCCAAGAAGGGCCATGGCAAGAAATGCCCCTGCCGCAACCCAGTTCTCCCTTTTATGAAGCCCTTCCTGTTTCCTGAAAAACGTTGAGATGACCCTCCCCAGGGAATATTTCACCATCAGCGCAGCCAGTGAAGCGAAAAACAGCTGGTCGTCCCCCTTGCCGAGCATCATGTCCAGGCTCTCCCCCGTGATGATGCCCATAATGCCGAAAATCCCATGGGTGCCCGCCAGCGCCGTCAGTACCCACAGCAGCCCGGCCAGGAGGAATTCCGCAGGCCTCCCCTCCAATGCCGCAAACCCATAAGCGGCTAACAGAAGTCCATAGGAAAACCCAAGAAAGCCCTCAAACCTGGCCATCTGGTTCAGGGCAGTCACCACGGAGAAATACACGGCGCACCCGGCCGCAAAATATGCCCATCTCCGGACGCCGTTGTACTTCTTGGGGAAGCTGTAATCCATATAGCCAACCGCAATGACCGCAGATGCCATGTTGACAGCATAGCCGCTAATCCCCATGACGTTCCCCTTCGTACTGAAGCATGGCCTTACGGATTGCCGCCCTCCTGTCCCTCCCCATTTCAAGAGTTCTGCCGTCCAGCAGGTATACCTCCCTTTTCCCCACTTCCTTTATGTGGCGCTGGTTCACAAGAAAACTCTTATGGATGCGCAGGAAATGGTGTCCCGCCAGTTCCTCTTCCATGGCCTTCAGGCTCCCGTATTTTCCCAGCCTGTCCCCGTTCGTCATCTGTATGGTAAGGCTGTGCCCGCCTCCCTCAACGTATACGATGTCGCATATCCGCAGGTTATGTATCCCAAAGCCGTTTTCCAGACGGTAGCTGACCCTTGTGAATGCCGTCTCCCGAAAGTACATCCTCACTGCCCTGTACATGTCATGATCCAGTGTTCCTTTCCGCACGTACCAAAGGGGCGTAAACGCAAAAGAGTTAAAAACAAAACTGTCGTGGGCGGATACAAAAACTACATGCGCCCGGCTCTTCAGCGTGCGGAGCCTTGAGGCAAGTTCAAAGCCATCCAGTCCCGGCATTTCAATATCAAGCAGAAGCAGGTGGAACGTTTTCGTCCCACACGCTTCATACATGCTTTCACCGTCCATGAACTTATGGCAGATAAGCCTCACAGGGAACCCTGCCTTTTTCAGGGCCCTGTGCAGCGCGGCTTCAATCAGGTCGGTATCTTCTGCCTTGTCATCGCAGATTCCGACCCGGAGTTCCTCCTTTGTCATCTTATTTTCCCTGCCAGGCATTCCTGCCTGTCCTTCCCCTTTTATTATGTCCTCCGATTTCTCTTTTGTATGCTTTAATGTCTTAAATTATACTACATTGTCAATGTTTTGCAAACGATATAATGCAGAAAATAACTAAAAATATCCATTTTCAAGGCATATGTGTGTTAATATTGGACTAACATTTACATAAAAAACACCACTGTTGATTTTCTTTTATATAACCTCTATCCCCATAAAACTAAAGAATTCACCATTTCTTATCTAACCATCTGCTGTCTTTTGGGTTCTTCAACATACTTTTCCATCACGCTCTTATCGTCAAGGAAATGAGTGTTCAAACAACTATGAATAAATTTTTCATCTAAATTACTTAAATCATACTCTTTCAATTCCATAAAAAAACTTAACAGGTTTTTCTTTAACTCTTTCAATTTTCCTTTACGCATTATCATCACTTGATGCGTAAAATCTGCATCATATGCTATATTTAGTGTTGGAATTATCATTACTCTACACACCTTTGCATCATGATACTCACTTTCAAACCAACCACAATGATTATCCATTTGCCCCGTCTCGGACTTGTGAATTTCTTTCCTTCCCTGAGAAACTTCACTTTTACATTCAATCATCATAAAAGTATTATTTCCCAGTCCCCATAAATTATCTGGTCCCTTTTTGATTGTCTTATCTGGCCTCTGACTTTCATATCCTAACAATAATCCCAGTTTTTCAATTGCCCTCTCAAACTGGTCTGCTTCTACGCCAAAGCTCAAGCACTCACAAATATCATTTACTTCCAGCATAAGTTCTTGATAAGTTTGATATGTTTCAATCCTTTTTATTATATTACAAATTCTATTCAAACTTATATTCTCTATTTTCTTATATGCTATTCCTTCAATCGGCGCCAGTAATTCCTTATTGTTTTCAAATGCACTCTTCTGTAATTTCTGTGACTCTACTTTACTTACATAATACTTATATCTAGCCATTAATTGAAGATACCATCCTCTGTCACTTTTATCTGCTTTTGAAATATCTAATATATCTTGAAGCACTTTAATCGCATCATCATATTTTTTCTGTAAAAACAGGTTATCCGCCTTTTGCTCAAGAGCTAATATTTTTAGTTCACTTTCCCTATCTTTTTCATTCTCTTCAATGCTATTCATCTCATCTTCATAATACTTTTTCCATCCGTTGTCTCGTTTTAGACATTGATTTATAAGCGAAATCAAATCACTTAATGTCACCTCGTTTTTATCTTCTTTCTCCCATTCCGCCATCTGTAGCCCTATTTCTATTTGCTTTCTTGTTTGGCTTGAAAATAATCCTCTTGTAGAAACGCTTTGCATAAAACTTGATAATTTGGCTCCGATTATAATAATACAACTATAGTCCTTTTCCCCTCGTACACTTCTCCCCAAACCTTGTTCTATTTTTTGAGCTAATTTTTTTGCAATCACTCTATTCCCTATCCTTGCATGTTCTTCATACTTATCGTTCATATTATCAAAAAAAGGCATGGAATCTAAAATCAATATGCGACAAGCATTGTCCGGCAAATCAATACCATCATATCTGTTCGCCAAAACCCTGATTCTTCCTTCACCATAATTTGCCTGTTGGAGATTGCTAATCTCCTGAATGATATTATCCTTATCCAGCAATACACAATGAAAACTCCTATAATCCTCTTGTATTCTCCTTGTCGGAGTCAACGATACTACTCCAAACTTATATGCTAATTTAGCTAAATACTCTATAATCACGTCTCTTGTAAAATCTTGGGAAATTAATGATGGAATCAACATCATTTTTTCCCCCGACCATTTCATCGCTTCATTCTTAATTGGCTTCCTTATAGCATTGATTGATATTCCTAAAGTTTTCACAAAAAAATTATCATCCTGTGTTGTTGCCGACATCAAAACCCTATGCATGGCACCAGTAAAACTCCCAAACACATCTATTGAAACAACTATTGGCATTATTTGAATTTCTCTGCCATTTATAAACGCCTGACAATTCTCTAAACTATTTTTAATAATCGGCCACACAAATGTAATACAATTTTTTTCTTCATTTTGTGCTAACATTTCAAGCACCTTGGATTTTTTATCAATCCATGCCCAATATGGAACCATCATAATACTTTCATAATCATCGTTATTTTTAATATCCCATAAAGTTCCTTCACCCTGTCCTGACAAATCATCCTCAAACAAAGTTAGGAACTGCTCATAAAGTTCCTCTTCATTGTTTCGATTTATCTTAATCACATATGCATCTCGTATGGCATCTAAACAGGCATGCGCATCATCAAGCACAATCGCTCCAATCTTTTCTGAATTATTTCTTATCCCAAATATTGTCTTTCCATTAAATATTTTCTGAACATGCGTTACAAGTATCCTGTTACCTGAAAGAAATGTATTGGGCAAGTCATTGTTTTCACCAATTGTACAAACAGGAATGCCAAATTTTATTGCCTCCTTACAAACCTGTTCAACCAGATAAATATTAGGGCATACATAAATACAAGGTCCCTCTCCCCTATTCATTTTAGACATCAAAATCAACAATCCAATCAGAGTCTTGCCTTCACCTGTATGTAATTTTATAATAACATCTTTATCAACAATTCTATCACTGTACCATTCAATTAATACCTTTTCCTGAGACTTACGCAATGAACCTGCTACACTTGTACGATCCAATCCAGAATATATTTCTATCGGATTGTCACTTTTAATCATAGTTTTTTGTTTTGTCTTTTTACTAAAATCAATCATACTGCCTCCCTATTTAGTCAAGTCTTTTTTCCTTATTTTTCAAGGATTTTTTAGTTAT
>CAJUGT010000139.1 GCA_910586435.1 uncultured Acetatifactor sp.
CCCATGTGGAACAGGCCGGTTCCTATGTGGATGGGGAGAGGCTTCGATTTGATTTCAGTCATTTTGCTGCCATGACCAGGGAAGAGCTGGATAAAGTGGAAGAATTGGTCAATGAGAAAATTGCGGAGAATCTGTCTGTGGTTACGGAAGTCATGAGTGTGGAAGAAGCCAAGAAGACAGGTGCCATGGCGCTGTTTGGGGAGAAATACGGCGAGACCGTGCGTGTGGTGAAAATGGGTGATTTCTCTGTGGAATTGTGCGGCGGAACCCATGTGGCTAACACAGGAGCTATTTCTGCCTTTAAGATTCTGTCCGAAAACGGGGTGGCTGCGGGAGTGCGCAGGATAGAGGCATTGACAGGGAAAGGGGTCTTTGGCTATTATCAGAACCTTGAGCGGACTCTTGAGGATGCGAGCAGGATTCTGAAGACAACCCCCGGAGCGCTGGTGGAAAAGTGCGGCCATGTGATGGCGGATATGAGGGCGCTTTCTTCCGAACTGGAATCTCTTAAGAGCAAGGCGGCCAAAGACGCTTTGGGAGATGTTCTGAACAAGGTTGTGGAAGTAAAGGGAGTAAAACTTCTGGCTGCAAGTGTGGAGGATGTGGATATGAACGGCCTCCGGGAGCTGGGAGATCAGTTAAAGGAGAAGCTGGGAGAAGGAGTTGTGGTATTGCTCTCTCAGAAAGATGGCAAGGTCAATATGATTGCCATGGTGACAGAGGGTGTTCTTGGAAAAGGGGCCCATGCGGGCAATCTGATCAAGGGAATTGCCGGAAAAGTCGGCGGAGGCGGGGGCGGAAGACCCAATATGGCCCAGGCCGGAGGCAAGAATCCTGAAGGAATTCCTGAATGTATTGCGGAAGCGGCGAAAGTATTGGAAGGACAACTGGCATAAAGGGCTGACATTATCAAATCGCCCCGGGGCATTTGTGAAGGTTTTATGAATGTTGGCTTGTTGCGCGCAGGCAGAAGGGGTAACAGAAAAAGCTCATCTCACATGAAGAACCTGGAATTCGGTGAGATGGGCTTTTTGTACCACGGCCAAAGGGCGCAGAAAGGATACACATGAGTAAGGCAAAAAAGTTGATTGCGTTTCTAAAAAGGGAAACCGTCTTGAGCATTGCGCTGCTTTTGGCAGTTTTTTCCTCCTTTTTTGTACCGCCGGATGAAAGATATATGGAGTACATAGATTTTCGTACTTTGGCAATTTTATTTTGCCTTATGGCGGTTATGGCAGGCTTGCGAAATATAGGATTATTTGAGAGAATCGCAAGAGGGCTTCTCGGAAAAATGAAAAGTGTTTTGGGGCTTATTCTGATTCTGACAATGTTCTGTTTTTTCTTCAGTATGCTGATTACAAATGATGTGGCGTTGATTACGTTCGTGCCATTTACCTTTACGGTGCTTGCCATGCTTGGGGAAGAGATAAAAAAGAAACTGGTACTTACTGTGGTGGCAATGCAGACCATTGGAGCAAATCTGGGAAGTATGCTGACTCCCATTGGAAATCCTCAAAATCTGTATCTCTTTGGAAAGTCAGGGATGACCATGGGAGAATTTACATTGCTGATGCTTCCTTATACTTTGTTTTCTCTGGTACTGCTCCTTGGATGGGGAGTGATAAGCGGGATGCGCTTCCGAAAGACAAAGTGTCAGGAAGCCACACGATTGGACAAAGACACGGAGCCGGAGCATCCAATGGAAGCACCCCGCCGAGGTTTGCTGATTGCCTATCTGCTGCTTTTTGTATGCTGCCTGTTGTCGGTGGCTCATTGGCTGCCATGGCAGGCTGCGTTGGCCATAGTGTTTTTGGCGGTGCTTCTCCTGGACAGAAGTGTTTTGAAACAGGTGGATTATGCCCTGTTATTTACATTTGCGGGGTTTTTTGTATTTATTGGCAATATGGGAAGAATTCCGTTGTTCAGTGATTTTCTGCGGGGAATCATCCTTGGAAGGGAGGTATACACTTCCGTTATCGCAAGTCAGGTATTGAGCAATGTACCTGCGGCCCTGCTGCTGTCAGGTTTTACGAAAGACTATGAAAGCCTTATCATAGGGACGAATCTGGGAGGATTGGGAACACTGATAGCGTCCATGGCCAGCCTGATATCATATAAGTATATTATAAAAGAGGAAGAAAGCAGCAAAGGGGCATATATTGGAATTTTTACCATTGCGAATCTGCTGTTCCTGGCAGCGCTTCTTCTTTTGTACAGGTTTTGTACAGGATAGGCAGCTGAGAGAGGCATATCTTTAAACGTTTCTGTTCACTCCGTTCACAGCAACAGATGCACAGAGAATCCCATTGCAAAAAGGACATTCGCAAGTGAAAAAGTCTTCGGGCCATGCTTGCGTCTCCCAATGCCGGATGCTATACTGAGAGTAATCCATAAATGTATGGGCATGAGCAAGATGACAGGGAGCGGCAGGATATGACCGAGAGAGAAAAAGGGAACTTGAAAGAAGACAAGGGGCAAAAAATTGGGAAGAATACCTTTGTCAGCATATTGGATCCGGAGGAAAAAGCGGAAGAAGACGAGATATGTCCGGCTTTTTACGTGGATTTGAATTTAACTCAAATCACAGACAGAATCTCCCGGGAATGGGGGGAGGACATTTCGTATTTTTACCGTTATATGCCGGCGAATAAGGCCTGGATGGAGTATCGCAGAGAGGTGTATAGGGATATTATTCAGCCTGGCTGTTATGAAAGTCTGTGTGCTTTCCTGGAGGGGATGAAAGCCAGAGAAGACGCCAGGACAAAAAAAGAGGCGGTGAGAATGGAATTGCAGAAAGCATTCTGGCTTCTGAGAGAGGCGGCGTGTTATTGCGATGCCTTTCATATGCTTTTGGAGTCCCTGGATAAGATAGAACTTCACTCGGAAGGAATGCTTGCGTTTACTGCCTTCTTGCGGGAATATCTGGCTTCGGAAAGATTTGTGGAAATGGGGGAAGCAGTGGCGCGCATGCGGGAGCAGGAAGACCATATCCACCTGGTATTGACTTATGAAAATGACAGAATCACTGTGGCGGAAGGGGAAGCCCAGGACAGTTATATTCAGTTCCTGGAAGAATGGTTTCCCAATTGGAAAAAGAAAGATATGGAATCTCCCTTTGGCATTCAGCTGAATCTGACAGAGGTGGAAATAGAAATACTAAAGGTTTATCAAAAGCGAAATCCCGTGTTCATTCGGGAAGTGGAACAATTTTATTCCCAATATAAGGACTATGCCAGGGAAGAACTGATTCGTTTTTCAAATGAGATATGTTTCTATCTTTCTTTTTATTGTTTTGAACGGAAGATGGGGGAAGAGGGATTTATCTTTGTGAGGCCCCAGGTAGGAAATCATAAGGGGGAAAGCGTTTTAGGGGAGGGACAAAGAGACTTTGGCCCAGGTGAAACAGATGAAATATTGTATGCGGAGGGCGTCTATGATTTGGCGCTTGCCTGTGTTGTGGGAAAAGAACGGGAAATCGTTCCTAATGATGCGGAATTAGGGAAAGGGGAGAATTTTTTTGTCCTCACAGGTCCCAACCAGGGAGGAAAGACCACATATGCCAGAAGCCTGGGCCAGTTGGTTTATTTTGCGAAAATGGGGTTGGACGTGCCGGCAAAATCGGCGTTGATGCCCTATTTTTCGGATATTGTAACGCATTTTTCAGTGGAGGAAAGCGTGGAAACCGGCCGGGGAAAGCTGAAAGAGGAATTGACAAGGCTGGCTCCCTTAATGGATTCCGTGGCTGCGGCCAATGCAGAGCGTGGGCGCAATGTGGGGAAGGAAGGGTGTGTACCTGCGTTTGTGGTGATAAATGAATTGTTTACCACTGCGGCTAATTACGATGCCTGCATTATGGGGAAAAGAGTTCTGGAATTTTTTCTTGGGCAGTGCTGTATGGGAATCTATGTGACGCATTTAAAAGAATTGGCCAAAGCCCATCCTGAAATTGTAAGTCTTCGGGCCATGGTGGATAAGGAAGGCGGGCGGACGTTTGAAATTGCCAGAGGAGAGGCTGCGGACAGCGCCAGCGCAGCGGATCAGGTGAGGAAATATGGACTTACCTATGAAGCGCTGAAGGAGAGATTGTCATGAATGTGTGTTTGTTATATCCTCATGAAGACTGGAATAATATGGGACATTATGATGATGAAAAGGCAATTATACAGGATTTGGGTCTGAAGACTCTTTTTCTGGCAGCCGCAAAAGAGATAGAGTATGAGGGAGAGAAAGTAAAATCAGTTCGGGACGCAGATACCTATATAGAAGAAACCATGAAGAAAGTGATGATGGTTCCCCTGAAGACAAAAGAGGATATTTTATATCGTCAGGGCATTTTGAAAGACTGTCTTGAAGAGGAGGCTTTTATCTGTGGTTTATACAATGTCGCCACGGATGTATTGAGGAAATGGGATAAACTGGGGCGAAAGTCAAAGATGAAGACAGGGACGAAAGATGCCGTGGGCAATTTGATAACGGAAATTCATTTGCTGCAACTGTTTGTAACGGGATTGACAGAGGTGAAAAAGCTGTATGTGGAAGCGGCAGAACGTATACACTCCGCAGGTTTTCTGTCTTTGGGCCAGAGACTATGTGCCGCTTTTCCTCATGAGATGGAGACAGGGTTAAAAAGGATATTGAAAGACATTTCTTTTTATGCCAACGAAAAAGAACATGAAGAACTTTTGAACAGCAAAATGGTGGAAAAGCCCAGGATTGTTATGGGGTGTGGCATTGGAGACGGCCTGAAGCCCAAAGCTTTCCGCCTTCAGGAGATAACCACCCAGTTGAGGAAAAATCGTTCCCCCAACAGTACCATAGGCCGTGCGCAGGAGTATTTCAACTCTCTGGGGACGAATTCCTTTTCTGTGAAAAAGGACATGGCGATACAAAACCAAGCGTCAGAGATGGAGTATAGGGTGGTGCGCTATATTATTTCCTGCTGTGCTCCTTTTTTTCATGAGTTTGAGCGTTTTTTTGACCAGCTTCGCTTTCAGACGGCCTTTTATCGAGGGGCTGTTACATTGGAGCACTATATGACAAGATTTCACCTCAGATCCTGCTTTCCAACAGTGGGGCGTCAGGCGGATATGAGATTTAGTCAGCTGCGGGAATTGGTCATGGGGATAGAACAGAGAATAGAGCCGGTGGGGAATACATGTGATATTGCCGGCAAAGGACTCTTAATCGTCACAGGGGCCAACCAGGGAGGAAAGTCAACTTTCCTGAGAAGTGTGGGAATTGCGCAGGTGATGATGCAATGCGGGCTGAAAGTGGCGGCGGAGAATTATGAAAGCGGTATTTTCCCGTCCCTTTTTACACATTTTACAAGGCGGGAAGACAGCGCCATGAACAGCGGACGTCTGGATGAGGAACTTTGCCGCATGAGCCGGATTATTGATCATTTAAACGGAGCTTCCATGGTATTGCTGAATGAGTCTTTTGCTTCCACCACGGAGAAGGAGGGATCCGTCATTGCCTATGACATTGTAAGGGCATTGACAGAAGCAGGGGTGAAAGTATTAACCGTTACCCATCTGCTTTCTTTTGCCAGGAAAATGTATGAAGAAGCCCAAAAGGAAGATGGGGTGCCGGCAGAGTTTTTAAGTGCCCAGCGTATGGAGAACGGAAGACGTACCTTTAAGATGATTCAGCATGCTCCGGAACTGACCAGTTTTGGGCTTGATTTGTATGAGGAAGTGATTGCGCAGGCTTTTTGAGGTCTGCAAGGGGACGGCGTCCGGGGCATGGGGGGTACGTTCGGCCCGGCAACGCCTTTGGTCTAAAGGCGCCCTCTGGTGCGTTCACGTAACCCTCCATGCCCCGGACGCCTGTGTTTCCGAAAGTTTTACAACAACAGGTACTTGGTTTTTGGCCAGTTGCGCAGTTTGGAGCCAGTAAATCACTTTTCCTCAACTTTTTACTTCACAGGATTAGGATATGCCAATAGGTCTTTCATTTTACTTTTCCTTTGAATTGCCGCTTAGCACGTCCTTTTTTTTATACTAACACTTGCGAAAATACAGGCGGCTGGGCCAAAATAGTAACAAAAACAGTAAAATTCTGTAAAAAAACTGTTGACGTTTTCATTTTTTGTGTTATAATAATTCTTGTGTATGTGCTAAGGCAATACATAATATTAACCCAATCAGTCATGTTGCTTGAGGGACTGAAGGGAGGGTCGGGTAGATATGTCAAACGTAATCGTAAAAGAAAACGAAACTTTGGACAGCGCTTTACGTCGTTTTAAAAGGAGCTGTGCAAAAGCTGGTATTCAGCAGGAGATTCGCAAGCGTGAGCATTACGAGAAACCTAGCGTAAGGCGCAAGAAGAAGTCTGAAGCTGCCAGGAAGCGCAAATATAACTAAGCAGCTGGTCCTCGGTTTAATTACCGGGGATTTTCTATATCCTCTTATGATTCTGCCCGGCATAGTATGCCGGGGCAGCGGGGTATAGTTCATGAAAGAAAGGTATATATTTGGCTGCATTCTCATATTCTTTAGATAGAAAGAGGAATAGGGAGTGTGGCATTTTTATGTTTAAAAAGAGAACTTTGACAGCCTTGCTTCTGGCACTTACGCTGTTCTGCGCGTCAGTACTGCCGGTAAGCGCAAATGTTACGGTTTCTTCCCCGTCGGTGATTTTGATAGAAAGCTCCACAGGGGAAGTGATTTACGAATTGAACTCCACGGAACGGAGAAGCCCTGCCAGCATTACCAAGATTATGACCCTGCTTCTTACATTTGAAGCCATTTCCACAGGGAAGGTTAGCCTGACAGATCAGGTGACTACCAGTGAGTACGCAAGTTCTATGGGAGGGTCCCAGGTATACTTGGCGGCAGGGGAAGTACAGACACTGGATACCATGATTAAATGCATTGCCGTTGCCTCGGGAAATGATGCCAGTGTGGCGGTGGCGGAGCATATTGCGGGCAGTGAGGAGGCTTTTGTGGCGTTAATGAACCAAAAAGCGGCGGAATTGGGCATGGCAGATACACATTTTGAGGATTGCTGCGGGCTGTCTGACTCTGACAATCACTATACTTCCGCTAAGGATGTATCCATTATGTCAAGGGAACTGACTACAAAATATCCGGAAATTTTTAACTATACCGGAATCTGGATGGAAAGTATTACCCACCAGACCAGGCAGGGAGCGGCCGATTTTACTTTGACAAGTACCAATAAACTTCTAAAACAATATCAGTGGACCACGGGTTTGAAGACAGGTTCCACAAGCAAGGCCAAGTACTGTTTTTCAGCCACTGCGTCCAAAGATGGTATTGACCTGATTGCTGTGGTCATGGGAGCGCCGGATTATAAGACACGTTTTCAGGATGCGCAGATTCTATTGACTTATGGTTTCAGCGTGTGTAATATTTATGTGGACGAGAATAAGGATTCTCTGAAACCGCTGTCTGTGGAAGGCGGTATTGTGGAAGAAGTCGGCATTCGATATGAGGGAGAATTTCGTTATCTGGACATAACAGGCAGTGATCTCTCCGCGGTGGAAAAGGTGTTTGAACTGCCGGAATCCGTACAGGCGCCGATTGTGGAAGGCGGGGAGGCCGGACGGGCAAGGTATCTTTTAAACGGTGCGGAGATTGGCAGCGTGCCCCTTCTGTTTACGGATGGTGTGGAAAAAGCAGGCTATTTTGATTATCTGCGGAAAGTGGTGGGATTCTTTCTGCTGTAAAGCGAAGAAATGGCAGGGAAAGATGGTTCCCGCAACAGGTGTAAACTGGGAAAGGGTGATGGAAAGCGTAATGGATATACTGATTACTGTGGCGGGAATTGCAGGGATTATATTGCTGTGGGTCATTTTATATGACAGTAACCGTTTTGTTATCAGAAAGTATAAAGTCACGGACAGACGGATTAAAAAGTCCTGCAAGGCAGTGCTTTTGACGGACTTACATAATAAATGTTACGGAAAAAATAACGAGAAGCTGCTTGCGGCAATTCGCGGGCAGAAGCCGGACTTCATATTGGTAGCCGGGGATCTTGTGACTGCCAAGCCAAAGGCTTCTCTTGAGACTGCCATAGGGCTTCTCGAAAATCTTGCGGCCCAGTATCCGGTCTATTATGGCAACGGCAATCACGAGCATCGTCTGAAATTGTATCCGGAAGTATACGGAGATATGGCAGGGACATATGAAGCCGCTTTGAAAAGAATAGGAATCACTCCTCTTGTGAACCGACACGCGGATTTGAAGGAATATGGCATTTCGATTTATGGCACGGAGATAGACAAACGGTTTTACAGACATTTCCGAGTGGATACTATGGGGCCGGAGTATCTGCAAGGCATGTTAGGACATGCCGCCACGGAGTATTATACCGTATTGCTGGCCCACAATCCGGATTATTTTCCCCAGTATGCCGCATGGGGGGCAGATCTGACCCTGTCGGGACATGTGCATGGGGGAGTGGCAAGGGTTCCTTTTTGGGGGAAAGGTGTGCTTTCGCCTGCGCTTCGGCTTTTTCCGAAGTATGACGGAGGAGTCTTTAGAGAAGGGAATGCCGTGATGATTCTCAGCCGTGGGCTGGGGATGCACACCATACCCATGAGAGCATTTAATCCGGCGGAACTGTGGGTGATAGAGTGGCAGAAGTGAAAAATATTTTTCAGGATGGAATATTATGGCGATACCGGTAAAATTGGAAGTGTTTGAAGGGCCTTTGGATCTGCTGCTTCATCTGATCGATAAAAATAAAATAGATATATATGACATCCCCATTGTGGTCATTACCGAGCAATATCTGGAGTACATTCGAGGGATGGAGACAAGTGACATGAATGTTGTGAGTGAGTTTCTTGTCATGGCCGCCACCCTAATTGATATTAAATGCCGTATGCTTCTTCCCAAAGAAGTGAATGAAGAGGGGGAGGAAGAAGATCCAAGGGCGGAGTTGGTGCAGAAACTGCTGGAATATAAAATGTGCAAGTTTATGTCCCTTGAGCTTAAGGACAGGCAGGTGGACGCAGCGAGAAACCTTTACAGAGAGCAATATCTTCCGCCGGAGGTGGCGGCTTACCGGCCGCCGGTCAATTATGAAGAGCTCATAGGGGATATGACATTGAACAGGCTTCATGAAATATTCAAGTCCATCATCAGGCGGCAGGAGAACAAGATTGACCCCATACGAAGTCAGTATGGCAATATTGAAAAAGATGAAATAGATATGGATGCCAAGACTTTGTATGTGGAGGCGTATGCCAGAGAGCACAGACAGTTTGGCTTTAGAAAACTGTTGGAAAAGCAGGCAAGCAAAATGGAAGTGATTGTCACATTCCTGATTATACTTGAGCTGATGAAAACCAGCAAAATCATCATAAGCCAGGAGTCCATTTTTGATGATATTATGATTACATCATTGTTGTGACAATGTAATGGAATACTACATGGAGATTAGTTGGGCATGAAGAGAAGTAAGGCGGAAGGAGTGCTGGAAGCAGTGCTGTTTGCCATGGGGGAGTCTGTGGAAATCAGCCGTCTGGCCGATGTGATAGAGGAAGATGTAAATACAACAAAAGAAATTCTGGAAGGGATGTCAAAACATTACGCAAAAGAGGGAAGAGGAATCACCCTGATACAGTTTGACAATGCCGTGCAGTTATGCACCAAATCGGATATGTATGAATATCTGGTGAAGATTGCCAAGGTGCCCCGGAAAATGACGCTTACAGATGCCGTGCTGGAAACCCTGTCCATTATAGCGTATAAGCAGCCTGTGACCAGGATTGAGATAGAACGTGTGAGGGGAGTCAGCTGTGACCATGCGATTAACAAATTGCTGGAATATGATCTGATTATGGAACTTGGGAGGCTTGACGCTCCGGGCAGACCTTTGTTATTTGGCACCACAGAACAGTTCCTGCGCTGTTTTGGCGTGGGGAGTCTGGAAGACCTTCCTTCTCTGAATCCGATACAGATGGAGGAATTCAAACAGCAGGCGGAAGCGGAAGTGCAGCTGCAATTGGAGGTTTAGAGCGTGTTTGAAAATACCACAAATTGTGACGCACAGCTGTCAGAAAGCAATTTTCAAACACGCTCCAGGG
>CAJUGT010000140.1 GCA_910586435.1 uncultured Acetatifactor sp.
TATTTTCGTAGAATTTATCTTTCCAGGAAAAATATGTATTCACTGCAAAGGATTTTGGTCAGACTTGCAAAACACCAGAATTCTGTTATCAGAGAGTTCCCGAACGAAAAAGAAAAGGGGGCTGTTGCATTAAGGGTCATGGACACTAGATATAGGATGCCTGATTACCTGACATCCCGTATCTTGTGTAGAATTTCTTAATGCGACAGCCCCATTATCAGAAAAATTCTCCAACATATAAATTATAGAAAGAAATAAACATCCTCTACCGCTCAAGATAGAGAATGCTTATTCTGACTCGAATTTACTTTCCTTCACATTTTCATAGATTCTTATCTTCTGAAAAACTTAACCGCTTCACGCCTGCTCTTTCCACCTCTCCAAAGTAGGGAAATACTTCATCAACATTTCCTTGGCCTCCTCCTTCGTCTTGGCCCGGCCTCCTTCTACTTCAAAGGGAGCACAGAATTCCGCCATCTCCTCTACGGTACAGTTCTGCGCAAATTCACCTTCTTTATAGCAATAGACGCAGTACTTGTCATTGCTGCTGCCGTCCTTGTTTGTCCCATACTGCTCCTCCTGCATGGGCATCCCGCAGCTCTGACAAATTTTCAGGTTCTGTTGTACTTGATTTTCCATTTTGTTTTCCTCCATTTGAGTTCCGCAACTTGCCTCCCAAGCCCCCTGAATCTGGGAGAATTTCCTGCCGCAGACGCGTCAGTATTTCCTCCCGGGGCTTGTCCGGTCCGTTGTTGTTTTTCATATCCCATTTGACACTACCCGGGCGCTTTCGGCCGACCATGATTTCCTTTACTACTTCCAGCCGAAAGACTTTTTATGTTACGCAAAAAAGGATACCACACTTAATATGACAGCTGTATGTCATATTAAACTCTCTCAATCAAAAATATTGTCACACTTGTACCCTGATGACTTACACATCACAAATTTTCTCGCTTCGTGAATACAAAATGCCTGTCTTCATTCTATGAAAGGTATCCATAAATATCTTCGCAGAATGCTTTACGCAACAATTCAGTGACATTTGAATGGTTGTGTAGGCAGATGGTGGGAAAACTGTTGCCAGAACGCCAAATCCACGATATAATCAAAGAAAAAGAATTCTATACCCAAAAGAAAATACACTATCCGCAAAGGGAAACTGACATGCCAAAAAAGACACCGGATTATGACAACGTGTTCAAGACAATGAAAAGCAAACATAAGAGGCTGTTTATTTCTGTAATTAATGATACATTCGGAACTGTGTATCCATTGGATACGGAAGTGGCAATACTGCCATCAGAAGGATACCTGACTGAAAATGAGACAGCGGACGGATAAAACCCCTGCGACAACCACCATCACAATCCATTTTCCTGACGGTCAGGTTGTGAACTATAAGTCAGACAATATCATTCTGGAATGCTTCTCAAAAGAATATATTGTTGAGAAAAGACTGTTTCCTTACATTCCTTTCTATATAGCAAGATACGAAAAGGATATTATATCTGGAAATGGAATAGACCATGTGATAGAGGACTTATCCTATTTCAGGGATGAGATGCTGCGTCTGCACGAGGAAAAGGAATTATCCGACGCAGAGATAATTGATTTGATGGGATTCGTAAATACTATCATCACGCATATTACAGATGGGAATCAAAACGAGGAAAGGCTGGTAAATGTTATGGGTGGAACTATTATTGAAACAGAGTCTGAAAAATTGATGCGACAGGGTATGCAGCAGGGTATACGGCAAGGCATACGACAGGGAGAGGCGAAAATGCTTATTGAGCTGGGACAGGAGAGCGGGCTGGACGATAAGACCATTTTGCGAAAAATGCAGGAAAAGATAGGCCTGTCCTTAGAAGAAGCGCAAGCCTATCTGAAAAAATTTGGAAATCCAACCTATGATAGGGAGACTTTGAAAATATGACATTTATACCCCTCCTGCCTTCCACAAGGTTCCAGGCAGCAACTGCCCTGTTTTCAAAATATGCCTCACAATTTCCGCCGTCAGAGCCAAGTCATCCAAAGCCAACATCTTTGGTACAGGTATCTGCCCATCATATTCTATGGGTGATAATTCCGCAGGATCAGTGTAGGCGGGATTGTAAGAATTATAATATACCGGCGTACTGTCATCCATGTAAGTAATTTCTGCCCAGCCACCGGCAAATTCCACAATAAACATATGCCCCTCTCCCCAGGGCTCCATGGAAAGATAAAGCGTCGCCACATCTCCTTCCACAATAGCCTCCAACAGCTCCTGTGTCAGCTGTTGAGCTCTTTTCGGATCAAGTCTGGACCAATTATCCTCTTCCTCCTCCATCTTGGAAAATGCCTTCCAAAGCTGTGGAGTAGAATCCATACAAAACTCCCCAATAACATGACGTATTCTGGAACTGCCCTCACAGGAAATCACCACATCCTCCCCTTTGACTGTAACCAAATCCGCAAACTCATCTTCACTATCATCTATTTCACTTACTTCCATTTCTTTTTTCCCTGCTTTTCCAAACACCCCAACATCTTCCAGCTGTGAGGAGTCCATCGTCCCAGCCGCAGATTCTGTATCCGAATCCAAGAGTTTCTCACCCACAAATCCAATAGGAGCGCTTTGTTCCCTGCTGGCTGCGGCTGCGCAGCCTGCATATACGGGCCTGTGAACAATAAAAAGAGGGCCCAGTCCCGACAATAACGCTTCCATTTCCGTTATGTCTTCCCCTTCCCCACCATACCAGAATCCTTCCAGCCGTTCTTTTCCTTCCCGTTTCCTGGCCTCCTTACGGGCCTCAAGTACCGTATAATTGACCAACTGCTCTTGTTGAGGCAGACAAACGACGGATAAAAATGGCAGCTGTGCCAGCAGTTTACAATCGGAAAAATTCGTATCCCACAGGTTCAGGTACAAAAGCTCTCTGCAATTTGATAAAAATGAAAAATCCTCCAGATAAACACCCCACAATAGCAATGCCTGCAAATTAGGCAGTTCCCCAATCAAAGAAAAATCCTCCTCTTTTTCCTTAAGCCATGAAGGCAGCTTTCCAAAGAAATGATTTTTCGGCATGTCATCATTGACAGATACCTTTTTGCATATGGCCGCCTCCAAAGAGACATTTCTTTTGCGGCTGTCCAATATCCTGATTCTATTCAACTCTTCCGGCTTATCCGGCAATTTCCCAAGGCTGACAGCAATCCAGCGAATTAACCTGGCATCTGCGGCACGGACAACAGCAGCCTCTTCATGAAGTGCTCCACAGTCCTCCTTTCCCGGCATGGATTCCCTCTTGATAAAAGCACCTCTCCCAAATTTCTTCCTTCGCTGGTCCTCCAGAGAAATACATGCTTCCGCTCTGGCCCGTTCGTTCATCTCCTGTTCCGACTCTGCGCAGGCTTTGATTTCTTCCAAAACCTCCGTATGTACCAGCAGCTGCCGGTCCGGAAGCATGGCATATTGCAGCAGCGGAAGCCCGGAAAGCAGCCTACAGTCAGAAAAATCCGTCCCACTGAGATCCAGCTTTTTCAATTTGGAACATCCGGACAAAAAGCCAAAATCACCCACGTTCAGAACCCTATGATTCTTAAAAAGAAGCGTGTGAAGATTGGACATTTTTCCAATGGCCAAGAATTCGCCCGGAGCCACTTCCATCCAGCCGCCAAGCAATGTTCCCGGCTCCGCAGGCAAACGTACACCATCAAAAAAAGTCAGGGACTTCACCTTTGCCAAGTCTGCCGGCATGGATGGCAGTACTCCCATAACTTTTTGAATGGCTCCCAGAAGCCACGGATCAAATTTCATAATACGACCTTTTTCCATATCAATACCTCTCTTATTCCCGTGTGTTTGTTCTGGAACTCATTTGCCAGCAGCATAGTGTTTGGCCATTTGGTTGATCCTTATGGCAACCTCCTCCCGAACCCAGGCAGGCGCCAACACCTCCGCAGATGGGCCAAAAGAAAGTATCACGCCATAAGTCCAGTCATCCAGAGCACAATTCATATGTATCTCAAAATCTCCCGACGGCAGAAGGGTAATCTCTTCCTCTTCAAATCTGTCATAAATCCGGTATGCCTCCTTGCGGTCAATTTGTAGGATAATCTGCGGGAAATTACATCCCACATCCCCTTCTCCCTGTACCTTTACAGTATCAAAATCGGTTCCCGGTTTCCCCAGGCGGCTTTCTTCCGCCTCAAACACCTCTTCTGATATTACAACCCGCTTCATACGCAATACTTTGAATAATCGCATGGCTTTTTTAGAGCGGCAAAATGCCCTAATATACCATGTATACTCTTTGAACAGCAGTTGTACCGGCTCCACCGCGCGATGACTCATTTCACCGTTCTGTCCGTAATAATCAAATATCAACACACGCCTGCCAAGAATAGCCTCCTTTATCTGCGCAAAAAGTTCCTTCCTCCTGCCGCTCCAGTCAGAAAAGTCTATGGCTACCCAGTTGACAGGCTCTGTCTTAAAAAAGTCCCCCAGCTTGGAAAGAATCTCCCCTTCTTCAACAGCTCCAATTTCCTCCAGACTCTCTAACGCCGCCAGTATCCTGCGCTGTTCCTCCTGACTAATCATCAGCCTGTCCAAAACAAATCGTTCTGTCAGGCTAATGCCGCCTCCTTTTCCCTTACGGGCGTATATGGGTATCCCCGCCATACTGAGATTCTCCGCATCCCGGTAAATGGTACGAACAGATACTTCAAAACGTTCCGCCAATTCCCCTGCCGTCACCGTTCCCTTATGCAGCAGAATATAGACAATACCCAACAGCCGATTTATCACCCCTGCCTCCTATTCCATTACATCTGCCAATTCCAATTCCACCGGGCAATGGTCGGAACCCAATACCTCAGAATGAATTTTCGCATCCACAAGTTTGTCTTTCAGGCACTCTGATACCACAAAATAATCAATACGCCATCCTGCGTTCTTGGCTCTTGCCTGAAACATATAAGACCACCAGGAATAGGCATCCTTCATCTCCGGATAAAAATAGCGAAAGGTATCTATAAACCCACTTTTCAGTACCTTTCCAAAACAATTTCGCTCATCGTCTGTAAATCCCGCATTGTTGTGATTGGTTTTGGGATTCTTCAGATCTATTTCCTCATGGGCAACATTCAAATCGCCGCAGTATATCACAGGTTTATGCTCTTCCAATCCCTTAATATATTTCAAAAAAGCCTCTTCCCACTCTTTGCGGTATGCCAGTCTGGCAAGCTCCCTCTGAGAGTTCGGCACATATACGGTCACAACATAATATTCCTGGAATTCCGCCGTGATTACACGACCCTCATGGTCATGTTCCTCCACGCCAATGCCATACGTAACCTTCACGGGCTCCTTTTTGGTAAAAAGCGCCGTCCCGGAATACCCCTTTTTCTCTGCGTAATTCCAGTACTGATGATAGCCAGGCAGTTCCAGTTCCAGCTGCCCCGCCTGCATCTTTGTCTCTTGCAGGCAAAATATATCCGCGTCCGCCTGCCGGAAATAGTCCATAAATCCTTTCTGCATACAGGCACGCAGACCATTTACATTCCATGAAATCATTTTGACACTCATAACTCTAAGATCCTCCTATTCCAATCGCCATTTATGGCGATTTGTTCCGGTCTCTGCACTTCGGTGCCCCAACCAAGGAAGAAAATTTCATCTGCAAAGTACTCAGCTGAAATTTCCTTCTTGTGTCTGAAAGACACCTTGCACCCCCGTTCCGAGACTGTTTTTTAATCTCCTCTTGACATTTCTTAGCTGGACTATTTCAATCACCATTTATGGCGATTTGTCCCGCTTGCGGGAACTTGTTCTGGTCTCTGCACTTTGGTGCCCCAACCAGGGAAGAAAATTTCATCTGCAAAGAACTCAGCTGAAATTTCTTCCTTGTGTCTGAAAGACACATTGCCCCCCGTTCCGAGACTGTTTTTTAATCTCCTCTTGACATTTCTTAGCTGAACTAATTTTCATGTCGCTGCCAGGCAGCGCTAAAGGGTGTGGTTCCTTCGCACCCCCGCCTGTCCAGTTCCGCCGCTTTATCATTCATATGGGTTCCCCCACAGATTCCAGATATTCTCTCATACGCTGAAGCTCCTTCTCAGTATTTGCGGCATACTGCATCTGAATCACATCCTCCCCACCATTTTCCATTAGCGCAATCCTTCCCTCATTATTGTCGCCGAAAACAATAATATCCCATTCATAAAGCCAATTTTTTATTTTCTCCGGACGCTTTGTAAACTTTCTCTCAATAAGCTCCTTTTCCTCATGCGTAATCCAGTAGAACTCCTCTGTGTTATATGGAAGGCAAATGCTTGCCTGATAGCCGTACATCCCTTTCAGAAATTCGGATACGCTGTCTGCGCTCTTCTTCCATTCCCCCTCACCCACAGATACATACACCGGAGGGTCGGGAATACACGCATCTGATTTTTTCACTCCCGCCATACAAACTCCCTGATTCTCCACAAAAAAAATAACATACTCCCCTTCCAGACAGCTGTGGACGCAATCCGGCAGCACAAGCTCATCCTGCAATCCCCTAAGCTCCGGCGATTTCCCAAACCGCAGAAAAAATTTTCTCAGCTCCGCAGGCATTTTCCCCGCCCTTTCCTCAGCCGCTTCCACCTCTTCCAGAGAATATCCTTTTGGCTGCGCTACCTGAAACAACTCTAAAATCTCTTCGTAATCGCTCATATTTTCATTCCTCCCACGTTTTACGCAGGACATTCCCGCTGCTCCTTTTTTATTAACTTCTTTCCAGCCGCCCCGCAACCACATAATATCATATTTTCCATCCTTTCACAAGAAGATTGCCTTTCACCATCGCCGCCCCGGGAACAGTATCGGACTTTTAAACAGTACACTGAATCGCTGCCTCAAAGGAATCATTTTTTGATAGCATCCTTTTTTCATTTATGATATACTAAAGCGTGTTTGAATAATCATTCTTATTATCTGTACGTCCCACTTTGCGCGATATTTGCACTGAATTCAGTCAGCACAGCCCGCTATGCCCTCTTTGCCCGGCACAAATCTCCTGCAAATTGTGACGCGCATCTGACAGAAAGCATTGTTCAAGCACGCTCCAGCTCATGAGAATCGGGAAAACAAATTGATACGTTTCAAATACCCCCAACAGTCCTGTGGCTCAGGGCATGTAAAAAAATATTATATGGAAGGCAGGTGACATTATGTCGACACCTTTACAGCAAAAAAAACTCTTCCTTTTTGACATAGACGGCACCATTGCCGTGGGAGACACCCTCTATGAGGGCAGTGCGGCGCTGCTTCATCACATTCATCAAATCGGTGGAAAATCCTATTTTATCACCAACAATTCCACCTTAAGCGGCAGAGACTATGTAGAAAAATTTCATCGGGCATTTCACCTTGTGACATCGGAAGAACAGTTTATCACATCCGGTTTCATGACCCTTCGTTTTCTCAAAGAACACTATGTACAAGATAAAATATTTGTTCTTGGCACGGCTTCTTTTGTCACAGAGCTGCGGAAAAACGGCCTGTGCGTTACAGAATCCGCAGAGGACGGAATCTCCTGTGTTGTAGTGGCCTATGACAGCGAACTGACCTATGGAAAACTGGTAGAAGCATGCAGGGTTCTCACCAAAACAGACATTCCCTTCTATGCCACGAACCCGGATCTGCGCTGTCCTGTGGACTTTGGCTTTGTGCCCGATTGCGGGGCCATCTGTAACATGATTGCGGACTCCGTGGAAAGACAGCCTGAATATCTGGGCAAACCAAGTCCCGCCGTGGTGGAGCTTGGTCTCTCCCTGTCCGGCTTTTCCCGGAAGGAAACCCTGGTAGTAGGCGACAGACTATATACTGACATAGCCTGCGGCATTAACGGCGGCGTGGATACCTGTGTGGTTTTTACCGGAGAGGCCAAACCTGAACACATGGCAGATACCCCTTATCCCGCAGACTACTGCTTTGCCAATATCAATGAACTGCTGCATGCGCTACAATAATAGGTGTTGCGCATATAGCATTGATTTCACGACCGGGCGCAGCGCAGCCGAAAACTAATCTTACGCAAAATAAAGCACGCAAATCCGGGAACATCCTTTCATACACGCCCTTACGAAACATTTGATAAATGTCTCACAGCTTAAATATCCGCCATATCGAAACGGATATGGCGGATATTTATTAACATATTTTATATATTTCCTTTGTCTGCCTGACAAGAGGCTGCTCAATGACCTGTCACTGCCCTTCTTCTCCCTGCCGCAGCTCCATTTTCACTGTCGCTCTTTTTCACTTATTGTATCCAGGTTCTAAGGGCATGTCTGAACACTCCTGAGAAAAATTTTCCACCTGTGCGGTTGCCATCCAATGACCTGCCTGCCATTTATGGCAATGCAGACGGGACGTTGGATAAGCAACCCACAGGTGGAAAATTTCCCTTACACCGGGATGCCCTTCTCAATGACACCGAATCCCAACGGATAAGGCCCTGTATGCACACCAATGGTAGCCCCTATCTGAAGCAGGAGCATCTCTTTTACCATATATCCTTTTTCCCGCAGCACTTCCATTGCATGATCTCGAAAGGCCACCCCTTCTTCTCTGTCAAAACCATATCCTACCGCAATACTGTAATTGTCCACCTTTTTTCCGCCTTCAGCCAGATATTCCAGCAGAAGTTTCAAGGCTTTCTCCGTGGTGTTCCTCCTGCCCCTGCCAATACCCGACGGGAAAATTTCACCCTGTCTCAAAGTGATAACCGGACGGATACCCAGTACGCTGCCCGCAACACTTGCCACTTTCCCAATGCGCCCGCCATGTTGCAGATATTCCATATCGCCCACTGTGAAGAAAATACGGCCGGTACTTTTGATTTCCTGAAGTCTTGCCACCGTCTCCTCATACCCCATGCCGCTGTCACGCATCTTTGCCGCTTCCAGCACATACTGTCCCTGTAAAACTGTGTTTATGGTGGAATCAATCACCGTAATCTTTGCCTGCCCATTGCTCTCCAGCACAATTTCTCTGGCATTTACCGCTGACTGCATGGAACCGCTGAATTTGGTAGTAATACAGATACAGATAACAGGAATGCCCTTCTCCGCCCAGGTCTGAAACGCTTCCACATAATCCTGTGTGGACGGCATGGAGGACTTGGGATACACCCCTTTTCTGTCAACCATCTGCTGATAAAATTCTCTTATTCCAATGTCCACATTTTCTTTCAAATAATGTTCATTATCAAAAGAAACATAAAATGGAACTACGGTAATATTCTTCTCTTTGGCCAGCTCCACCGGCAAATCACAGGAACCGTCACTGATGATATGGAACAATTCACTCATTTGGCATTACCCTTTCGTATCAGTTTTCTCAATTATATTTACCATCCTGCCCCAATTAGGCCAATATGGACCAGGAAGATTTTTCTAATAGACAGGATACCACCTTTTCACTAAAATATCAACATGTAGTTTTTAAAACTATCTGTCATTGGCCATACTAAGTTACTGTTCAAACCTGATAGCGCCAAGTGGCTTGTGGATGCTTTGTTTCTCCAAGAGACGACGTCCGGGGCATATGGGTTACAATCGGCTCGGGCAACGCCTGCGAAAAACTAAGCGTCAACTCCGGTCAGGACACAAAAGTACTGTGTCCAAGCCTTCATAGACGCTGGATTTCATCTCCGGTCTAAGGGCGCCCTCTGGTGCATTCACGTAACCCCCCATGCCCCGGACGCCTGTGTTTGCGAAAGTTTCACAAAATAGATACTTGGTTTGACGCCCCAAAATCATTCTTTCATGCATCCTCAACACAGGTACTTGGTTTGACGCCCCAAAATCATCCTCTCATGAATCCTCAACTTTTTGCGCCTTATAAGGTGTGCCAACAAAGATATCATTTGGCGCAGTATTCTGGACCTTTTATACTATCACTTGTGGTAATACAGGCGGGTGGGGTGGGGGAATCGCTGCGAAAGCACTT
>CAJUGT010000141.1 GCA_910586435.1 uncultured Acetatifactor sp.
AAGGGCGCCCTCAAGTGCTTTCGCAGCGCTTCCCCCACCCCAGCCGCCTGTATTTACGCAAGTGGAAATATAAAAAAAGAATGTGGACAGGAGTTTCTGGCCATTTTAAACTGAGAAGACTGTTAATTCAACGAACAATGAAAAGAACCTGTAAATAAATTGACTATACTGATTTTACAGGAAATATTTTAAAAATCCAGCATTTGTACAATCTATCTATTTTGAGAACCTTCTAATAGACCCATTGGCATATCCTATAAGATACAAGAAAGTCGAGGATTCAAAGAAAAATGATTTGTTGACTGCAAACTGCGTCAGACCAGTTACCTAAATTGTAAAACTTTCGGAAAAACAGGCGTCCGGGGCATGGGGGTTACGTGAACGCACCAGAGGGCGCCCTTAGACCGGAGATGAAATCCAGCGTCTACGCAGGCTTGGACACAGTACTTATGTGTCCTAGCCGAAGTTGACACTTAGTTCATCGCAGGCGTTGCCCGAGCCGAACGTAACCCCCATGCCCCGGACACCGTCCCTTCTTCCCCATTCCCCTTTATTGCCCTGGAAGAAACCCACAAGCCACCTGGCACTATTGGGTCCAAACAGTATCTTTCATTTATGGGTACCGGCATAATTTCCAATCATTTCTATTTGCAAACATATATTCGATATGTTATGATAATGTTGTCGCTGATAGTATCCTTGTAATTATGGAAGAAAGGGGTATGTTCTTTGGAAAGCATTTTGTGCGTTGACATTCCGGTACAGATGATTTCATGTACCGACACAGACGGAAAAGTCACACCAATGAGGTTCCGGTTCCGTGACAGAACCGGAGAACTTGTCACCATTACAATAGATAAAGTACTTTCGCAGGATCAGGCTAAAAACCGGGTTGGTATCACCTTCTCCTGTAGTGCCACCGTTTACGGCACACAGAAGACATTCCAGCTTTGGTATAGCTATTTTGCTCATGAATGGCGCCTGTCCCGCCTGCATGTATAAAATTCCAAAAGTTTCGTCCAGACCAAAATCAGGTACTCTAATACTCCACACTCCGGAAGAACTCTCCTTCAATGGAAACAATGTGATCCACAGGGAGAGTTTTTCCGTCGGTAAAGAGAATCTGTCTTCTCTGTATATCTAATTTTTTTACCCTGCCGCAAAATTTCAGATATGTCCCGCCATTCTTTTTATGGTCCGGCTGAAAACAGACTACCTCTATCTCCGGTTCCTGCCCCCTGTTATGCTCCTGATACAAACGTATCCTTTGCAGCCTTCCATCCAACCGTTCCCTTTGTTGTTCATCAGGTTCCGCAAAGGTCTCTGTCAGCCTGGCCGATTCCTGAATAACAGCATCATACCCGGTGAGGGCCGCAAAAGGCGAAAACTGTGCCGCCCGGTCTAAAAGAGGCATCTGCGGATGAATTGTGGATACATGATGTGGTAAGTGAAGAATATCATCATATTTCATGCCTTATGTCCCCCAATCTGACGGTTACGTTCCATGGCAGTGGCGCCTTCCTGCAAATCCGTCCCTTTTACAATGGCATTTTTGCCATATTTTTTCTTCACAGTAAGAAGGGCTTCCTGTAAATTCCGCTCCCTGGCAAGTCTTGCCTGTTCCGCTTCCTTCTCCTGTTCCAATGCGGCATAGTCAGTAAACAGGTCCAGCTGTTCATATTCTTCCTTGCTGCCCGCTTCCTTTTCGCTCACCAAATGATTTGCCCCCACCGTGATTCGGCGCACCGACAGCCTGGGGTCTACAATTTCATCATATAATTTCATGACCGCTTCCATAATCAGCTTGCCGGATGAAGTCCAATATTCTAAATTGGTGGTGCCATGGGCGTGTTTTGGCGTCTTCCTTCCATAACGATCCACTGTGATTTCTCCTTTATAGCTGCTTTTGGTCTTGGCGCTTTTTAGATTATCAATGTCATAGCCTATGGTGAGTACCATTTGATCTGTCACCAGCTTCTTCTCTACCAGATCCAGGACAAGCTGATCTGTCATTTCCCGGACAATCAGCTTTCCCCCCTCAAAATCATATGGACGCTGAAGCACCTGTCCGGAACTTAGGCTTTTGCTCTCAGGCCGATATGCCTTAATCAAATCCATGGTCACAGGTTCCCATCCCCATGCGTGATCTATCAAAAGTTCCGCATTTACTCCAAAAAGTCTGTACAACAATTCTTCGTTGTAATACTCTCCCTCTTTTCCCAAAGAACAGCGGGCAATGTCCCCCATGGTAAAAAGCCCTGCCTCTTCCAGTTTCCTCTGATAGCCATGTCCCACCCGCCAAAAGTCCCTAATCGGTCTGTATTCCCACAGAAGTTCTCTGTAACGCAGCTCGTCCAGCTCCCCAATGCGGACACCATTCTCATCTGGTTCCACATGTTTTGCCACAATGTCCATTGCCACCTTGCACAGATACAGATTGGTCCCGATGCCCGCAGTGGCAGTAATCCCTGTCTCTTCCAGCACATCCCGCAGAATCTTTGCCGCCAGTTCCCTTGCCGTCATCCCATAGGTACTCAGATAAGAAGTCACATCCATAAAGACCTCATCTATGGAATACACATGCATATCTTCCGGGGCAATATATTTTAAGTAAATTTTATATACTATACTACTGTATTCCATATAGAACGCCATTCGGGGAGGCGCTATCACATAGGCCACTTCCAGTTCCGGGTGTGCCGCCAATTCCTCGGAATCAAAAGAAGCCCCCATAAACTGCCTTTTGGGCGCCTTCAGCCTGCGTTCCATATTAACCTCTTTTACTCTCTGAACCACTTCAAATAGTCTCGCTCTGCCCGGAATACCATATGCTTTCAAAGATGGGGAAACTGCCAGACAAATCGTTTTTTCCGTTCTCTTTGCGTCAGCAACCACCAAATTGGTGGTAAGAGGATTTAACTGCCGCTCCACACATTCCACCGAAGCATAGAACGATTTCAAATCAATGGCCAGATAACTGTGATTTTTCATATTTGAATCCCGTCTCTTCATCTTATACACTTCTCTAACACAAGTATACGCCTGTTGACACCATTCTATCCTTAGCTCTGCCTGCAAAAACTCCACTACATTCAATTTCTTTGTCGTAGTGGAGTCGCTTCATACCTTATTTGTACCTGATTCTTCCTATGTATCTAATTTATCCAAATTCAATCAAAGACCCCGCTGCAAGCAACGGGGTATCAAGCTTGCAACGCCCCAAGGGGCGGGGTATTTGACCCTTGCGGCATTCGCCAACTGTCCGTGCAAGCACGGCCGCTTGGCTCATTGCCTGCGGGAATAAAGCTGCCATTTTGTCAACTATCTCGTTAATTACTCCTGTCATTTTATTTTTATTAAGTTTATAATTATAGGCTTTTTGATATATTTTTTATAACATTTGAATCTTTGGTTTGTCAATTTTTCTTAATCATTGTCTTAGACGATTTTAATTTGAGGTCTGAAATTCATACTTTGTTCCATGTGAAAATAACAGTCCATCTGTTAATTCTACACATAAAATTATAGTGTTTTCATCATCAAAATTAGTATGCCCATTATCAATCCATTCCGCAAACACTTTTTTCAGTTTATCAGCAATTGCAGCATTTTCTTCTTTCCCAAAATACCCTAAATTGACACCTTTTCCATGCGCTGTAAACCACTCGCCAGCAATTGCAACAGTAGAATTATTTTCAATATGTTTCATTTTATTTGAAAGAGCATATGTAATGATATAAAATGCGCCATTCTCATAATAAGCATTTACATATCGCACATATGGCACATCATTTTTTACTGTTGATAACGCTATAATCGCGTCTCTTCCAAAACGCTCAATCATTATTTTTTCAGCTTCCTGATTCCACTTGCTCATAAGTTACCTCCATAAATTTGAGTATATTTATTTGATTATATCACTTCCGGTTTCCATTTACCATAATTTTGTGTACTTCAGTACACATGGAATCAGAAGTTGACACAATGCCCTTCTGTGTCAACATTTTACCATAATATCGCGCGCTTCAGCGCACATGGAATCAGAAGTTGACACAATGCCCTTCTGTGTCAACATTTTACCATATCCTTTTGAAGCCATATGATATTCACGCCAAAAGAGAAGCAACACTATCTTTAACGGAAATACTTCCCTCTGCTGCTTTCCATACTGTTCCAAATATGCCTCTGCCCGCTTTAAAGGCTCTGATAATTCGTCCTCCTGATGCATATGCGCCATTTCTTCCCTGAATTATGTCAGCTCCTCAAGGACTTTTTCAATATGGCCTTCTGATACAATTTCCTTTTCATATCTTACAATGTAAAGTTCAGTCGCTGACGCGTCTGAAAACCCTTCTCTGTGTCTGAAAGACACATTGCGCTTCCATTCCGAGACTGTTTTTAAATTTCCTCTTGACATTTCTTAGCTGGACTATTTACATTATACCCATCCGGCAGCCAAAACGCAATCAGATTTTCAGCAATCCTTTTAGCAATCCTTCTATAAAAAAGAAAGAATTTTCATATTATATCTTGCTTTTTTCCTATGATTGTAGTAAAGTTATATTAGTTCTATATGGAAGTATTCTGACAGGAACAAAGGTGACACATTGGAAACAAAAGGCGGGTTCTATATCACGCAAATCAAACAGCTTCAAGACAGAATCTTTGAATGGTTATTGCTTGAAGATGACATTGAGATATGCGGCAGACAGGGAAGGATATTGTTTATACTTTGGAATACAGATAATCTCACCATCACCGAAATCAGTGAGAAAACTTCTCTTGCGAAAATACAGTATCTATTGTCATAAACGGAATGGTCAGCAAAGGGTTTGTGGACAGAACTGTCAATCCACAAAATCGCCGTCAAACCATTATTTCTCTTACGGAATTTGCAAAATCTTTGCGAACCAAATATAAAACAGTTTCACAGCAGATGAATGCGTTATTTTACCAGGTATTTTCGGAAGAAGAGCAAAAATATATTCCTACACCTACTTTAACAGGAGGTTTTTAATGAGAACCAAAGAACAACTGATTGCATTTATTCAAAAACAAAAAGTAGCTTTTATCGCTTCAGTAGATGAAGATGGATTCCCCAACATAAAAGCAATGTTTGTACCACGTAAAATAGATGGAGATTGTTTTTATTTTTCCACAAATACATCCTCCATGCGTTCGCAGCAGTTTATGAAGAATCCAAAAGCAAGCATTTACTTTTACAGCAAAGGCCTTTACAAATATGAGGGCTTAATGCTGACAGGTACAATGGAAGTCTTGCAAGATGAAAAGATAAAGAAGGAAATCTGGTGCGCCGGGGATACTATGTATTACAAACAAGGGGTAACTGACCCGGATTATTGCGTGTTAAAGTTTACGGCGGTAAAGGGCAGGTATTATAGTGCTTTAAAATCAGAAAGTTTTGATTTTAAAGATTTGGAGCAATGCACTTAACAACCGGATTTTGCCCTTTTTATGAAATTGACGGAATTGAGGTAAATGAAACCAAATTCCGTCAACAGTTGCGACAGCCCCTTTATCTAAATAAAAAGTGAATAATCTTCTCCTTTTCGTTTTTTATATTGTGAGTCCAAATAAAAATAGTTTGTGGACTCATTCAAACTTTTTTCCAATAGTATTTTAGTTATTTCAGTACAATCCTTTCGGTGAATCGCTTCCGAAATCTCGCAGAATAACGCCTCGCTGTTCTCCTTTCCATCACTTGCGGCAGTCCCTTCCACGTAATCCATCTCCAACAGCAGATACCAGTTTTTCCTGTAGCAGCGAATACCTGCCACACGGCTTACCCTTGCCGTAACGCTCGTTTCTTCCAAAACTTCCCGAACGGCCGCTTCTTCCGGCAATTCACCTTCCTGACAAAATCCGCCCGGTATCAGAAGCTTACCTGCTGCTCCCCCATAAGTATGTCTCACTAAAAGAACCTTGTTTTCTTTTCTTACAATACAGCCCACTGAAAAATTATAATTATCCTTGGGACCCTTTTCCTCTATGGATTTACTTTCTTCCATAGAACCATTTTCCTCCACGAATTTACTTTCTTCCATAGAACACCTTTCTTCTATCAAACTGCTATTTTCCATCATACAGTTACTCTCCTTTCAATACAGTGACGCAAGTGGCAAATCTTTCCATGAAACTCCTGCCATTATTAGGGATTATCAGGCAGTCATATGAGAATTTATAGTCCTTTTTAGTAAATCATCCAGCTCCTGAAAGTTTTCTACCTTATTGCCGGAAAATATTTCATTGTCCCTGTTAAACAGTATTGTATTTATCCCAAATTCCTGTGCTGCGCTTAAATTTCTTTCCGATTGTTCAAAGTGCGCAAAAGTATATGGAATAAAATATCCTTTGCTTTCTTTTATAATCACACCATACATGTCAATTAGAAGAATCCGCTTTTTTCCCATAGGAAATCATGTGTCCTTTCACAAAGGTATATTCCGCCCCAGGATGGGCAGCAAAAAAATCCGCAATTTTAACACTTCTGTTACAATATGCCTCAGCTTCTTTATAGGACAATCCCCGGTTCAATAATCGCTGCGTCAGTTTCTCCTTTTCCTTCTCTCCGAGCCCAAACGCCCAATCATTGTATTGGATGAAATCCTGCTTTATTTCTTCATACTCCCCAAGCTGCGATGTGACAAATTCTACCTTATCATTCATCCGCACATCCACATCCAAAAGTCCCATCTTCCGCATCATATGCGCCGCCCTGATTGCAAAAGCATAATCCCTCCCCTGCATTTTCAGCTCTGTCTGCCATTTTTTCACAAGTCCTTCATGTTGGCAGAGTTCCTGATAATCCATTCCTTCAATATATAGCCCACAGCATTCAAATTCCCTGTTTGCGTCAATGCTGACCACATATCCTCCGGGTTTCGCAAAGGAAATCATTTTCTGAAGAAACTCCGCCGGCCGGTCCAGATGCCGGAGTACTGCCTGACATATTACCATGTCAAATTGATTTTCAGCCCTATACTGGCACACATTTTCACAGATAAATTCGCCCTGCATCCCTTTTGCCAGGAACAGACTTTTCCCTTTTTGTATTAAGTCCTCGGCAAAATCAATTCCTGTATAAGTGCTGCCCTCCGGCAAATGCGGCAACAGCAGCAACCCCAGATAACCATAGCCACACCCGCAGTCCAGGACGGAAACAGGTTTGTCAATCTTCCAAACCTGTGACACCAGAAATTGAACATAATCATCATTCCAGTACCCTTTTCTTGCGCGCAGAAGATATTCCAGCTTTTTGTTCCAGAACTCTTTCATGGCAGTTTCCTCCTGGACATACTCCTCTCCCTCCAATGTCTTCAACCCCAACAGCTGATCTGTTGATACTTGAAAATATTCCGCCAATACAGGCAGCATGGTTATATCCGGCATATTCATTCCTGTTTCCCATTTGCTGATTGTCTGGAAAGATACCCCAACGTCATCAGCCAATTCCTGTTGTGTCATTTTTTTCTTTTTGCGCAAATCCCCAAGGCGCAAGTTTATCTTTCCCATCGCAACCTCCATTCCCGTTCCCACTTGCGGGAACGATTACCACTTCCTATATCGTTTTAATTCCAACTGAGTAAATAATCCGTCCCACTTAATTTCCTCATTGAATTTCCTGCCCGGATAAATTCATGTCATCATTATAGCAGATATTAAAAATAATGTACTCAGACAAAAAGGAGAATTTTTTCTCTTTTTAAGAGAATTGTTTACTGCTTACAATCCAGCTCAATAATGCCCGGATGCCCTTCCTTTGCGTATCAATAAAAAAGTCCCAAGGCACTGGACACATTGGAACTGAACAGATAAATAAATTTTTATAATTCCGGGATTTGGAGGCGCATTTCAGGTTGAATACCTGATGAACAGCATGACCTCCCGCAGGTTCATAGGAACTGCCCTTTCTGAATGGTATGCGGGGGCTGTCGCATTATGAAATTCTACACAAGATACAGGATGTCAGGTAATCATGCTTACCTATATCTAGTACTCCATGACCCTTAATGTGACAGCCCCCTTCATTGCTTATCTGTAAAGATGAATTAGTCTGTTGCTCTTAATCGTTCCACAATACTTTGCTTTTCCAAATTCTTGAAACAAGTATACGGAATCAGAATTGCAAAGATAATCAAAATCGGTGTGCAGATCACAAGCGGCATAAGGGTAAAGTGGAAAGTTGCTGTCCAGTCGCCGGACACCATTGCGCGGATGCCGATTGCTACGCCCAATGTTCCCAAAACATAGGAGGCAGCTAGGGTACTCACCGCATAGGAAAGACCCTCGTCAATCAACATACGGCGAAGCTGCCGCTTTGTCATGCCGATACTCTGTATCATGGCAAATTCTTTCTGCCGGGAAACAATCGCTGTCAGCATGGAATTGATAAAATTCAAAATGCCCACAAAGGCAATGATCAAGCTGATAGCAAAGCCCATGACCGTATTAGCCCGTGTCTGTTCCTGATAATGTTCAATCAGAGTGGATTTTGCAGTATAGTTCAGGGATTTATCCACGTTGTCGCAGTAGTCAATCAGCATTTTTTCTGCCTGCGGCTGACATTCTTCGGCTACATCAAAGAACATCTTTCGCAGAGTGTTGTCCGGGTACATCTCCCGGAATGTATCTGCCGAAAGATAGAAGGAAAGAAAATCCTGCGTACTGCTATTGACGCCCTCGGTGATCGTGGGTATATCTGCCACAATCGCCATCACTTCATACTGTTGTCCGTTCATCTCTACTATATCCCCAACGGAATAGGTGGGCTGTGTTTCTTTCTCGCTGTCCTCCGCACCGGTGGCTGCCTCCATCACGACATAGCCCCCGGACAGAAATTTGTCCTTATCAAAGGTGCCATCCAATATCCGGCCATCCTGTGCAAATGTGTCCAGTATCAAGCCGTCAACACCATACAGAATGGAAACACACTCGCCGCTCTCAATCATATCATGGTAGGCTTCGGCCAGCCCTGCGTCCGTTGCTTCAATGTATGCCAACCGGTCGTCAGCATTATAGTAGGTCTGGATATTTTCAAGGGCAGATGTCCCGATCTGGCAGGTAAATACCTGCGAATACAAGCGTCCCGTGACCTCTAACCCGGAAAGCCCCTCAATGTTCTGTACCAGTGACCGGGAAATGGTTGTGCCGTAGGGGTTATAGGTTCCAAAGGTGGAAGAAATCGAGCTGTCCTCTACCTCAAAATCACTGATAACTGTCTGACTAATATATTTATCAATATCAAAGCTGGCATTTTTCGCATAGACGCAGGAAAGCAGCACAAACCCCAGCGTCAGGGAGCAGATTACCGTAATGGTGCGTTTCTTGTTCCGGCCTAAGTTTGCCAGCGCCATTTTCGGGATGCTTGCGCCGCCGGTGTTTTTCTTGATTTTCCGTTTGCTGACGACTCCTGTATCGGTGTAGCGTAGGGCTTCCATCGGAGAAACCTTGCCAGCGATTTTAGCGGGCTTCATGCAGGAGATCAGGACGGTCAGATAGGCAAACATCGCAGAGCCAATGAAGATATAAGGATTGACCGCTGCCTTTGCTTCTTTCGTTGTCCCGGTTATCATTACCGGCACTAACACTGCTCCCAGCAGATGCCCAATCACAAGCCCGATGGGAATACCGATCAGCGACAGACGGTTGGCCTGTCCGTAAATCATCTTCTTTAGCTGCTTTTTGGTAGTTCCCAAAGTTTTCAGCCTGCCATAAAAGCGAATGTCGCTGGCAACGGAAATCTGGAAAATGTTATAGATAATCAGATACCCGCTGGCAAATACCAATATCATGCAAATTGCCATTGGCAACACTTCACGGATAATATTCCGGTTCATGGTGACATCATAAGCCACATTGGGAGAAAGGGACACATCCGACAGGCCGGTATCGGCTAAAATCTGCTCCGCCGCTCCTTCCAGATTGCTGTCACTGTAAAGATCAA
>CAJUGT010000142.1 GCA_910586435.1 uncultured Acetatifactor sp.
GGAGGCGTTGCCCGGGCCGAGCAGAGCTTCCCCCACCCCAGCCGCCGTCCCTTTTTGGAAAGCGACAAAAGCCACCTGGGACGATTGGGGATGAACAGTAACATTTTGTGCGCCGTAACAGGAAAATTATAAAAAGTTTACTTGTATAGATATTCATTTTAAAGTATACTCTTATTAACCGTAATACATTGAAATCCGGGTATCGGGGTGTGTTTGGCAATTCAACATATCCCGGAAATGTGCGGAAATATGAAAAGTGCTGGAATATGTGCGGAAATGAGGAGATATGTCGGAAAAGTTTGATGATGAAGAGATAAAAGAGGAGGAAATTGACCTGGCAGAAGGGCGTCAGGACGCCTCTGCAACAAAAAATGCGGGGAAAAGTGATAACAATGAGTATGAGGATGTATGCTTCATCTGCCGCAGGCCGGAGAGCAAGGCGGGAAAAATGATTAAGTTGCCGAATCATATTTGCATTTGTGACGATTGTATGCATAAGACCATGGAGACGGTGAGCCAGTTTGACTATCAGGGAATGCTGAACAATCCTCAGTTTCAGAATGAATTGGATCAGATGGCGAAGAAAGGCTTTCCCAATATCAGTTTTGTCAACCTGGCGGATTTGCAGGGGGATGGAGGAATACCCAACAAGCAGAAGCTGAAAAAAAAGAAGAAAAAGGAAGGGCAGGAGCCGGTTTTAAACATCCGGAATATTCCTGCGCCCCATAAAATAAAGGCGAGCCTGGATGAATATGTGGTGGGACAAAATCATGCCAAGAAGGTGATTTCTGTGGCAGTGTATAATCACTACAAACGTGTCGCAACCAACACCATGGATGAAATAGAGATAGAAAAGTCCAATATGCTCATGATTGGGCCTACGGGCAGCGGCAAAACATATCTGGTGAAAACCCTGGCCAGGCTGTTGGATGTGCCTTTGGCCATTGCGGACGCCACCTCTCTGACGGAGGCGGGCTATATTGGCGACGACATTGAATCGGTGGTTTCCAAGTTGCTGGCCGCTGCGGACAATGATGTGGAAAAGGCGGAACAGGGGATTATTTTCGTTGATGAAATAGATAAGATTGCCAAGAAAAGGAATACCAACAGCCGGGATGTGAGCGGTGAAAGTGTGCAGCAAGGGATGCTGAAGCTTTTGGAAGGCGCGGAAGTGGAAGTGCCTGTGGGCGCCAACAGTAAAAACGCAATGGTTCCTCTGGCCACGGTAAATACCCGCAATATTTTGTTTATCTGCGGGGGCGCTTTTCCGGATTTGGAGGATATTATCAAAGAGCGCCTGAACAAGACCGCATCCATCGGATTCAATTCCGAACTGAAGGATAAATACAATAAGGATAAAAATATTCTGTCCAAGGTGACGGTGGAAGACATCAGAAAATTCGGAATGATACCTGAATTTATTGGACGATTGCCCATTATCTATACACTGGAAGGATTGAACCGGGAGATGCTGGTGAAGATTCTGAAGGAGCCTAAAAATGCCATTTTGAAGCAATATCAGAAACTCCTGGAGCTGGACGAAGTAAAGCTGGAATTCAGTGAGGACGCCCTGGAAGCTATTGCGGATAAGGCCATGGAAAGGGATACCGGTGCCAGGGCTTTGCGTTCCATCATTGAGGATTTTATGCTGGATATTATGTATGAGATTCCAAAAGACGATAACATTGGCAAGGTGACAATTACGAAAGAATATATCCTGGGCACAGGCGGACCCATTATAGAAATCCGCAGCAATCTCATATCAGAAGAAGCAGGTAAAGGGAAACAGTCAGGGCAGGAAAAGGGTTAAAATTTATTGCGCAAAAACTAAGAGCGGACTACGATAGCCCACTCTTAGTTTTGTGCCTTGCTACTCCATTTTCACATCATAGCGCAGGCATCTGACAGCGTTTAATACCGCCAGAACCATCACACCCACGTCGGCAAAAATCGCCACCCACATGTTAGCCACGCCTATTGCGCCAAGAATAAGGCATGCAGCTTTGATTCCCAGGGCAAAGATAATGTTTTCATATACAATACGCATACATTTGCGGGAAATACCTATGGCAATGGCCAATTTCATGGGGTTGTCGTCCATAAGCACAATATCTGCCGCTTCAATGGCCGCATCGGAACCCAGGGCGCCCATGGCCACGCCGATATCCGCTCGGGAGAGCACAGGGGCGTCATTGATGCCATCTCCTACAAAGGCAAGATTCTCTTTGGGCAATTTCTCAGAAAGCAGCAGTTCCACCGCCTCTACCTTGTCGCCGGGCAAAAGTTCACTTTTCACTTCATCCAATCCCAGTTTCGCAGCCACCTCTTTTGCGGCCGCCGTATTGTCTCCTGTGAGCATGACGGTTTTTTTCACGCCTGACGCTTTCAGTGCGGCAATGGCTGAAGCGGACTGTTCTTTTACCACATCGGCGATAAGAATGTATCCGGAATAAGTTCCATCTACCGCTACGTGAACAATGGTTCCTGTCCCTGTTTCCTGTTCGGGCGTAATTCCAAGTCGGGCCATGAGTTTGGCGTTGCCCGCTGCTACTTTTACCCCGTCCACCATTGCGGTCACACCATGTCCGCCGATTTCTTCCACTTCTGATACAACTGTCCGGTTGATGGCAGCACCATATGCTTCGCAAAGGCTTTTGCTGATAGGATGTTCGGAATAGCTCTCCGCATATGCCGCATATTCCAGCAATTTCCTGCCTGCCAATTCAAATGACTGTGATTTTGCTTTGTCGGTTTCTTCCCCTTTGGAGGCAGGCGTTTCGCTTTGACACAATTTTTCAATCCTGGTGTTGCTGCCGGAAGCCTGTTCTATGCAAAATGATTCTGAAGGACATACCTTTGTCACCTGGAACACGCCCTTTGTCAGAGTCCCCGTCTTGTCGAACACCGCATACTTTGTCCGGGCCAGGGCTTCCAGATAATTGGAACCCTTTATCAGGATTCCTTTGGCGGAAGCGCCTCCTATGCCGCCGAAAAAGCTTAAGGGAATGGAAATTACCAATGCGCAGGGACAGCTGATTACCAGGAAGGTCAAAGCACGGATGACCCATACATTCCAATTGGCCGGATTGCCCATAAATAGATTTATCAATGTGGGTATTACCGCCAGGGCCAAAGCGCTGAAGCAAACTCCGGGGGTATAATACCTTGCGAATTTGGTGATAAAATTTTCGGTACGAGCTTTTTTCATACTGGAATTTTCCACCAGATCCAAGATTTTGGAAACGGTGGATTCACCGAATTCCTTTGTGGTCCGAATTCTCAGCAGCCCGGAAAGGTTGACACAGCCGCTGATGACTTCTTCTCCGGCATTTACTTCCCTGGGCACGCTCTCTCCGGTCAGAGCGCTTGTATTCAAAGTGGAATTCCCTTCTACAATCACGCCGTCTATGGGAATCTTCTCACCGGGACGCACCAGAATAATCGTTCCCACCTCTACGTCATCCGGATCAACTTGTTCCACATTGCCACTTTCGTCTTCCATGTTGGCATAATCCGGGCGTATATCCATCAGAGCGCTGATATTGCGGCGGCTCTTTCCCACCGCCACCGCCTGAAACAACTCTCCAATTTGATAAAACAGCATTACCGCCACACCTTCCGCAAATTCTCCTTCCATACCATGGGCTTCATTGTATACACCCAACAGCATGGCTCCTATGGTGGCCACTGCCATTAGAAAGTTCTCGTCAAAAACTTCTCCATGCAATATTCCAAGTACTGCCTTTCGCAGTATGTCATAACCTATGACAAGATAAGGAATCAGATACAGCCCAAATCTCAGATAGCCTTCCACAGGCACAAAAGGAAGTATTATCATTAGCGCTGCCGCCAAAATAATCCGAATTAATACATTTTTCTGTTTTTTTGTCATGTCAATATCCTCTTTTGCGCTTACTGCGCAAACAATCTTCCAAACGTTAACCAAGCATCTTTTGTAAAACCATACGGAAAAAACATATCTTAAAACCATATATTAAAACTATACCTTAAGACTATACCTTAAAACAGTAACCAGCCTTCCGGGAAGACTGGTTACGCAGTGAGGACGCATTTGTGTAACAGTATAGCGTTCTGGCAATGATTTTATCTTACTCCAAAAAAATTTCGCAGTCGTCTTCCACTTTTTTACAGGCTTTCCGCACTGCCTGCATGACACTCTTGTCATCTGCGCCTTCCGCAAATTCCACTTTCATCTTTTGGGTCATAAAACTGACCGTTGCTTCCTGGACACCTTCCACCTTTTTGGCCGCCTCTTCCATTTTCAAGGCGCAATTTGCGCAATCCACCTCAATTTTGTAAGTCTTCTTCATCTCAATCCTCCTCGTTTCTCTACAAATTCCCATATCATATCAAAATAACATCTGAATCATTGTTCATATGTTTATATTACCATATATTTTTCAATTGTCAAGAGGTCACTGATAAAAATGTATACTTTTCAGTTACTATTCATTTATGGTGTTGCGTGCTGAGGAATGCTTTGGAGTCCGATACTAAAGGCTTTGTCACCATTACGTTGCCGCAAAGCGTTTTTGTACGTTCCCTGGATTTGGAGCTGGCAGGGAATACTTAGATGCAACAAAGAACACGGCCATGCTGAATCGCAACCAATCAGGACTGAATCATATAATGGCTATTCCATTTTTTTGAGATATGTGGTATGATTGGAAAGGAAGAAAATTGTTACCGGTTCTTTGGGGAAGGCATCGGAATAAGCCGTCGCCCCAGGGCGGATAGCAGAGTAAATCAGTCCTTTGGGGAGGATATGCGTAAAATGCGCCGGACCCGGAAGAAGGGCTGATAATATTAAATAAATGGAGGTATGTAAAATGTTAGTTTCTGCAACAGAGATGTTGAAAAAGGCAAAAGCAGGCCATTATGCGGTTGGGCAATTCAACATTAACAATCTGGAATGGACAAAGGCCATTCTGTTGACCGCAAAAGAGTGCAAATCCCCTGTGATTCTGGGAGTATCGGAAGGCGCTGGAAAGTATATGGGCGGTTATCAGACAGTTGTGGGTATGGTCAACGGTCTGCTGAATGGTTTGGACATTGATGTTCCCGTAGCTCTTCATCTGGATCATGGAACTTATGAAGGATGCTATAAGTGCATTGAGGCAGGTTTTTCATCCATTATGTTTGATGGTTCCCATTATCCCATTGAGGAGAATATCGCAAAAACTACGGAGCTTGTAGCTTCTGCCCATGGAAAAGGAATTTCCATTGAGGCTGAGGTTGGCGCTATTGGCGGTGAAGAGGACGGCGTGGTTGGCATGGGCGAGTGCGCAGATCCTGAGGAGTGTAAGGCAATCGCTGAGCTGGGTGTAGATTTCCTGGCGGCAGGCATTGGCAATATTCATGGCAAATATCCGGCAAACTGGAAGGGTTTGAGCTTTGAGACACTGGATGCCGTTCAGCAGCTTACGGGAGAACTTCCTCTGGTGCTTCACGGCGGTACAGGTATTCCGGCAGATATGATCAAGAAGGCCATCAGCCTGGGCGTGGCGAAGATAAATGTGAACACGGAGTGCCAGTTGGCATTTGCTGAAGCTACCCGCCAATATATTGAAGCAGGCAAAGATAAGGAAGGCAAGGGATTTGACCCCAGGAAGCTTTTGGCGCCCGGCGTGGAGGCGATTAAGGCAACTGTGAAAGAGAAGATGGAATTGTTTGGTTCTGTCGGCAAGGCGTAAACCGAACATGTGCCATGGGGTACATTATAAGGACATCCGTTCCTGGGAGGGAACGGGCGTCCTTTTTTAGTGCGGTGTGTCCAGCGAAGTTGGACCACATTTGTAACTTCAAAACTAACTATATCTGACAGCCAAAAAATGTGACAGCCCAAGATTCAAGAAAATGGCTGGAGCATGACGTAATGCCGTAGAAGGAAGAATGTTGGAAAGCCGTGTGCGGCAGAATCTCACGCATGGTTTGATGAGGGCGGATGAAAATTTCATCCGCCTACTCTACCGCAGGCGTCACAATGCCATGAAGCCCTGGGGCCAAGCCATTGGCAGGATGAAAAAGTAGTGGAAATATTGCGGATAAAGAGTTAGAATAAAAAGGAACATTGGGAATTATGTTTGTCAGGATGTTTGGGAAGTTTTGCCCCGGAAAAGGGAGGATGCCAAGGAACCGGGTTCCTTGGCATTTATTATGAAAAAGTTATTTAGTAAACAATAAACTGTAATGGGCTTTGTGATTTACTGTTTCGTTGTTGATAATTATAGTATAGGGGGGAGAAATGGATAAAACATGATAATTAATTGAAGATTGATTGAATGAATTGTAAACAAAATATGAAGTGAGACGGTATGACAAATAATGTCAAACTGAATAAAACATATGCTTGGTGAAGGAGAAGGATGAAAAGTGAACTATCTGAGGAAAATTGAATTTCATACGGAAGGTGAGGGAGCTGTTCTGTATGTGACGGATGGGGTTGAAACTGCGGATGCGCTGCGAAAGGAAGGCCAGGCGGTACTGATATATCTTCATCCTGGGAACAGCGGTCAGGATTTCTCGCAATATTTATTTGCGGTGGAAGATCCGGAGAATTTGGAGCCGGAATATGTTGAGAGGGTATACCGCAGACTGAAAGGGCTGCCCTGGCATATTATGGACACGGCCAGATGCGGGATTCGGGAGACCACGCCTGAGGACGTGGAAGACTTTTTCAAAATATACAGTGACCCTGTGATTACAAGGTATATGGAGGGATTGTATCCGGACAAGGAACAGGAAAAGCTATATGTAAAGGAATATATTGATAAAATATATACTTATTATGGTTATGGAGTTTGGACGGTGACAGAGAGGCAAAGCGGCGAAATCATTGGAAGAGTAGGTTTCTCCAACAGGGAAGGATTTGAGGACCCGGAACTTGGGTTTATCATAGGAGTTCCCTGGCAGAGGAAAGGATATGCGTTAGAGGTTTGCCAGGGAGCGCTGTGGTATGGCTGGACGGCATTGGAGTTTTGCAGGGTGCGGGCATTGGTTGAGCCGGAAAATACCCCTTCCTTAAAGCTGTGCGAAAAACTTGGTTTTCGCTATGAGAAAAATCTCACACTGAAGGAAGGGGAATATTGCCAGTTTATTCTTCAGAAGTGATTTCTTTGCCTTCTACATGTTTTCGTGTCATTTGGTGCCGCAGTTTTCGGTTTGCCACTGTATCAAAGACAATGGAAAAGTCATACTCTTCGGGGTATAGTTCTTCCGCAGCCACTAAGAGCTTGACACGTTTGTGGCTGATCCATAGTTTTCTGTTGGGAAGTTGTATGCGCAGTATGCCTTTTTCGTTGGCAGGTTCACATACAATTCCTATCTTTTTATCAGGATAAATCATGACACTGTCACCACGGTTGTAAGGGATATCCCTTTTGGGCCTGGCGGTTTTGCGGCGGGTAAGGGAAGGTGTGGTATCTTTCTTCAGTTCTATGGGAGCGTTGCCTGCTTCCCAGTGTTTTAGTTCGGAGGAAGTACCATAGGCTTCCTTTGCGGCCCGCTGCAATATGGCAGCAGGCATTCCCAGCCGTCCCGCAATGTAAAAGGCGCAGCTTTCTCCGGCTTCTCCAATTACCATTTGATAGAGTGGTTTCAGGTTCTCTTTATCAAAGGTCATTCTTGCGTTTACAATGGATGGTTCCTTTTCCGCATAGGTCTTTACTTCCGGATAATGTGTGGTAGCCAGGAAGAGAGCGCCGCTGCTTTTCAGCTCTTCCAAAATGGCAATAGCAATGCCCATGCCCTCCGCAGGGTCCGTGCCGGAGCCAAGTTCATCCAGTATCACCAAACTGTCTTTGCCCACCTGCTTCAGGATATCCAGTATATTGGTGATATGGGCGGAGAAGGTTGAGAGGTTTTCGGAGAGATTCTGGCCATCCCCTATATCACAGAGAAAATTGCTGTTCATGCAAAGTGAAGCTTCCTCACAGGTCACATGGAGGCCGCACTGAGCCATCATACAGTTCAATGCGACGGTTTTAATTGCGACTGTTTTGCCGCCTGTATTGGGGCCCGTTATCACAATGCCATTGATACCGTTTCCAATGGAAAACTGAAGCGGAACACAGGTGTGCCTGTCCATGAGAGGATGTCTCGCATTTTTTAAAAGGATACGCCGCTCCCGGAGTAAATGGGGTTCTGTACACTCCAGGGCAAGGCTTAATTTGCCTTTGGAAAAGATAAAATCCAGTTTCTCTGTGTAACGGGTATTCTCCTCCATGGTTTCCGCCCAATCAGCAATCATTGCTGTAAGCGTGTATAAAATTCTGCGAACTTCATTTTCTTCGTCAATTCTTAATTCCTGTAGGGCTTCGTAATATTTCCCAGAGGCAGTGGGTTCTATAAATATGGTGCTGCCAGTGGCGGATTTGTCAATTACAGTGCCGCTGACGCGAAATTTGTATTCCTTTTTTACCGGAATGCAGATATGTCCGTTTCGGAAAGTGCTGAAACTGTCTGACATGCATTCTTTGTTGGAGCGAAGAACAGCGTCCGCTTTTTCACGCATCCTGCTCTCGGTATGCTGTATTTCATTCCTGATTTTTCGGAGCGCTTCCGAGGCATTATCGGCCACCTGGTCATTCCATATCTGCGAACGAATCTCTTCTCTGATATGTTCCAGAGGCTCCAGATTTTCTTCATAATAAGCCAGGGAAATCCTGTAGTCTTTGCCTCTGGCAAGGTAGTCCTTGAGCCGTTTCACCGCTACAAGAATTTGGGCTGTTTGTTCCAGTTCTCCAACGGAGAGGCACATCCCCCTTTGGGCTGTGGCAAGAATCTCCCGAATGCCGTCCGGGGAGGAGAGGGGAGGTGTTCCGCACTTTTCCAGCATCTGCCGGGCCTGTGTGGTTTCGTTTAGCCTTGCTTCCAATTCTGTCTCCGATAAAAAGGGATGTGTATCATAAATGGCTGTTCTGGCATAGTCTGTCAGGGCATATTCGGCCCACATATTTTTTATTTTATCAAATTCCAATATCTGCTCTTCACGACGCATATTTTTTTCTCCTGATTCCAATGATAGATCTGCCCCTTTGGCCCATGGTATCTGAGAACAACTTGTGACCACAGAAAATGTACTCATATAGTATTGTTCAGGGGACTGTCGGGGGGATGCTGTTTTAGTTAGCTGTTTCCTAAGGGAGGTATTTTCCTTGAATTGACTGAACTTGTGAAATGCCTGACAGGAATAAAAAATGTCATGGCGCTTTTCCTTAAGGCGGGCAGATGGTTTTTGACCATGCGCTGCCTTATGTAAGGTTATTCTGCCATGACAAATGATTTGCGCTCTAAAATACTGAGTCCTTTTCGACTCATAAGCGCAGTTAATATGGAGATATGTCAGGTATTGTAAGGCAGATAACGCAGCAACGCAAAAAAGCAGGTAACAATCTGAAAAATGTTCCTGAACCTTCTGATGCGCCGATGTAAGGATAAGCTGGCAGTGTCGCCGGGCATTTTCAAGCCGGTTTTCATCACTTCAGTGGTGATTTACACACACTGCGCTTTCGCAACAATTCAGTTGGCAATATCCTCGTTTCTTACAACCCTCGACATAAAATCCTCCTTTTGTATTTGATAATGATATGATGTTATAATTTTACGTTGAGATTATCCTACCATAAATCATATGCTGTGTCAAGAAGGGGTATCTTTAGATTTTGCGTTACTGCTCAGACCTGATAGTGCCAAGCGGCTTGCGGGGTTGTTCTGTGGCAGGGAAAGAGACGGCGGGTGGGGTGGGGGAATCGCTGCTCGGCCCGGGCAACGCCTCCGCCGGACTAACCGCCAACAAAAGCTAAGCTTTTTGTAGGCGGTGGATTCCGTCTCCGGTCTAAGGGCGCCCTCAAGTGCTTTCGCAGCGATTCCCCCACCCCAC
>CAJUGT010000143.1 GCA_910586435.1 uncultured Acetatifactor sp.
GCGGCAGGAAATTCTCCCAGATTCAGGGGGCTTGGGAGGTAAGTTGCGGAACTAAATAGGAAAAAACAGCAACGGACCGGACAAGCCCCGGAACTAAATTGGAGGCGGAGAGAATGAAAGACAGTTTATTGCTGGCAGGTGAGTATACAAAAATAATTATGAGGTCATGGTTTCAGTACAAGGTGGATGCGGTGCTGCGGTCACTGGCAGTATTTCTTCGGGAGGCATGCGCCATTATGGCCATATATTTTACACTTTTGAAATTTGATACTCTGCATGGGTGGGATATGTATGAAATGTTGTTTTTAAACAGCCTTTTATATGTGACTTACGGAATACTTATCATATTCTTTACAGGGTTTCGAGATTTTGGCAGAACAGTAAGAACCGGAAATTTTGATCGCTATATTCTGCGGCCCAGGGGGCTGCTCTTTCAAATTATTTTTTCCAATGCGGACTGGTTTGCGGCAATAGGACACGGGGGACTTGGTATTGCGCTTTTTATTTTCTGCGCAGGGAAAGTGGGAATTGTCTGGAATGCAGGGAATATTGTGTATTATATACTTTCTATTGTGGGGGGAGTACTGATTCAAGGGGCAATCTTCCTGATTTTCGCTTCGCTCAATTTTTACCTTTTGGAGACAGGGGCCCTGAAGGGATTGTTATACTGGGATATGCGAAAGTTTGCGGGCTATCCTTTGAGTATTTTTCATGAAGCTGTGCAGATTGGACTGATTTATGTGGTGCCTTTTGCCTTTGTGAATTATTTTCCGGCGCAGTTTTTACTACGGAAGGCTGACATGGAACAATATCCGGAAATATATCTTTATCTCACCCTGCCTGTGGGGATAGTTATGTATCTGTTGGCTTACTGGTTTTGGAGAGTCAGCCTCAGAGTATATAAAAGTTCCGGGAATTGATAATTGCTCAAATGTTGTTTTTGGAATCGCAGGACTGCCTTTTTGCTGGCAGCAGGCGCGAAAGGAAAGCGGATTGCTTTGCCAAATGCGGAAATCATGATACATCAACCAGCCATTCATGGGAATGGCATTCAGGGACAGGCAATGTCAGAGGCAGAAGCGATGAATTTTGGCATCATTGATAAAATCATAGAGAAGCGTTGAGATGCAGGGATGAAGCCCGCCGCCAGGAGAGTGTTATATGAAAAGGGAAGTATTTTCGTCAAAGAGGAAAGTACTTCCCTTCACTTTATTCAAATTTTACAGGATGTTTATCTTTTTCCCATTGATTGGAAAATCACTTCCCACTATAATCTATCCTAGTTAATTAATATGAAAGTGCTGAAGTGAAGGAACCGGAACAAGTTCCCACAAGCGGGACAAATCGCCATAAATGGCGATTGGAATAGGAGAACCAAAATGCTAAAATTATTAAGAAATCTGAGAAAGCGGGAGTGGATGCTGGCTGCCATTTCCCTGGTCTTTATCGTAGTGCAGGTGTGGCTTGACCTGACAATGCCGGAATATATGGCAGAGATTACCATGTTGGTACAGACCGAGGGAAGCACAATGCCGGAAATCCTCTCCGCAGGAGGAATGATGCTTCTCTGCGCGCTGGGAAGTCTGGCTGCGTCTATGGTGACGGCGGTTTGTTCTGCAAAGATTGCGGCGGACTTTGGCGGAACGCTCAGGGGAAAGTTGTTCTCTAAAGTACAATCCTTCTCCATGGAAGAAATCGGACATTTTTCAACAGCCAGTCTGATTACACGTTCCACAAATGATATTACCCAGGTACAAATGCTCATTGTCATGGGGCTTCAAATGCTGATTAAGGCACCCATTACAGCGGTATGGGCCATAGGAAAAATATCCGGGAAGGCAGGCGCATGGACCATGACTACTGCTGCCGCAGTTGTGGCGCTGCTTGCCATAGTACTTATCAGCATGGTTCTGGTCATGCCCAAATTCAAAAAAATGCAGAAGCTTACAGATGATGTGAACCGGGTCACCAGGGAGAATCTGACAGGTCTTCGTGTTGTCAGAGCTTACAATGCGGAAGATTATCAGGAACGTAAATTTGAATGCGCCAATGAGATGCTGACCTCCACAAATTTATTCGCTCATCGCACTATGTCCTTTATGCTGCCTGGCATTCAGCTGATTATGAGCGGTTTGTCGCTGGCTATCTATTGGCTTGGCGCAATTCTAATCAACGAAGCCGGTATTATGGAAAAAATAACATTGTTTTCCGATATGATGGTATTCTCCCAGTATGCCATTCAGGTTGTAATGTCTTTTATGATGCTTGTGATGATTTTCATGATGGTTCCCCGTGCCTCCGTATCCGCAAAACGTATTGGGGAGGTTCTTGACACCAGACCCACCATTGTGGACGGAGAGAGACATGAAGGGGAAAAGGATGCCGTAGGTGAAGTGGAGTTTCGCAATGTATCCTTCCGCTATCCCGACGCAGAAGAATATGTGCTGCAAGATATTACATTTACCGCCCGAAAAGGGGAAACGGTTGCCCTGATTGGGTCTACTGGCTGCGGCAAAAGCACCATTATCAATTTAATTCCCCGGTTTTATGATGCCACCGAGGGGCAGATTTTGGTGGATGGTGTGGATGTGCGGGATTATACACAGAAGGCTCTGCGCAACAAAATAGGATATGTTTCTCAGAAAGCTACACTGTTTACCGGTACCATTCGCTCTAATGTGGCGTATGGCGACAACGGAGGGCCCGGAGCTGCTTTGGAAGAGGTAAAGAAAGCTGTTGCCACAGCGCAGGCGTCGGAATTTGTGGAGCATATGGAAGAAACCTATGAGGGATATGTGGCACAGGGAGGCGCTAATCTGTCCGGCGGGCAGAAGCAGAGGATTTCCATTGCCCGGGCAATTGCCAGGAAACCGGAGATTTTCATTTTTGATGATTCCTTTTCCGCTCTTGACTACAGGACGGATCGGGTTTTGAGGAAAGCTCTGGAAGAAGAATGCCATGAAGCCACCCGAATTATTGTGGCTCAGCGTATTGGAACCATCCGGGACGCTGATAAAATCATTGTTCTGGAGGAGGGCAGAATTGCCGGAATGGGAAAACATGGGGAGCTGATGAAGAATTGTGAAGTCTACCAGCAGATTGCGCTGTCTCAGCTGTCAAAGGAGGAATTGGCATAATGGGAAGTAAAGAAGAGAAATTGGGTCGTTATAAGGAAAGTCACAGCGGGCCTTCCATGGGGCCTCACGGAAGGCCGAGAGCAGGAAACGGGGAAAAGGCAAAAGATTTGGTGGGGACATGGAAAAAACTTTTGGGATATTGCCGTAAGTACATGGCGGTATTTGTGATTGCCATGTTCTGCGCAGCCATGGGTACGGTACTTATGTTGATTGGTCCCGATAAACTTTCCCAGATGACGGATACCATTACGGCTGGAATTGCGCCCAATACAGAGCGATTAGAGAAAATAACAGAAGCCATTTTGGAGAACCTGGTACCCTTTACGGATATTGTGGTTGAGGGGGTGACGATTTCCGGAGGGGACCAGGCCGCTTTGATGACCGCTCTTGCAGACATGGACCAGGAACATCCGGAAAACGCGGTAGAAGCTATGGAGAATCTTCCGGAGTCGGTTTATGGTCTCATAAAACCATCCATTGATATGGAGAGGGTTTTCCATATCGGATATATTCTGATTACTTTTTATGTGTTAAGTTACCTTCTTTCCGCAGTTCAGGGATGGATTATGGCCACTGTAACCCAGCGTGTTTCTCAGGAGATGCGATCTGATATATCGAAGAAAATTAACAGACTGCCCATGTGGTTCTATAATTGTACCACCACCGGAGACGTGCTGTCCCGTGTGACCAATGATGTGGATACCATCGGCCAATCACTGAACCAGAGTATCAGGAATCTGATTTCCTCTGTTATCCTCTTTTTCGGCAGTTTGGGTATGATGCTTGTGACGGACGTTTGGATGACGCTCACGGCGGTATGTGCAAGTCTTTTTGGATTTGTGGCCATGTTTGCCATTATGGGAAGGAGTCAGAAATATTTTACTCGTCAGCAAAAGCATCTTGGTGAGATGAACGGGCATATAGAGGAAATTTACGCAGGGCATACGGTGGTGAAAGCGTATAATGGGGAGGAGGATGCCTGGAAAACCTTTGACAGGATGAATGGTAATCTGTGTGAAAGTGGATTTAAGGCACAGTGTCTGTCTGGATTGATGATGCCCATTATGGGATTTATCGGTAATCTTGGTTACGTGGCAGTGTGTGTCGCAGGGGGAGCCATGGCTCTGAACGGCAGGATAAGTTTCGGAGTGATTGTGGCGTTTATGATGTATGTGCGATATTTTACCCAGCCTTTGTCCCAGATTGCGCAGGCAGTGCAGTCTCTGCAATCAGCGGGAGCCGCCGGCGAACGGGTTTTTGAATTTCTGGAAGCGGAGGAAATGACGGACGAAAAAGGGAAGACAGGTTTGCCGGAACATGTGAAAGGGGATGTGGAATTTGAACATGTCAGGTTTGGATATGAGGATTCGGATGCCGTTATCATTCATGATTTTTCCGCCAGAGCAAAAGCAGGGCAGAAGATTGCCATCGTAGGGCCTACCGGGGCAGGGAAAACCACAATGGTAAATCTTTTGATGAGATTTCATGAGATTCAGGGAGGGAAAATTTGCATTGACGGGATTCCCACGAATCAAATGACCCGGGAAGCGGTGCATGCGCAGTTCTGTATGGTCTTGCAGGATACCTGGCTTTTTGAGGGGACGGTGAGGGAAAATCTTGTGTATAATAACGAGGGTGTCAGCGATGAGAAAATTATGGAAGCCTGCAAGGCGGTGGGACTTCATCACTTTATCAGGACATTGCCCCATGGTTATGATACGGTTTTAAATGATCAGGTGAACCTTTCCCAGGGGCAGAAACAGCAGCTTACCATTGCAAGGGCCATGATTGCGGATAAACCCATGTTGATTCTGGACGAGGCGACTTCTTCCGTGGATACCCGCACCGAACAGCAGATTCAATCTGCCATGGATAAATTAATGGAAAACCGTACTTCCTTTGTGATTGCCCATCGTCTGTCCACGATTAAAAACGCGGATTTGATTCTTGTCATGAAAGACGGAGATATTATTGAAAGCGGAAGTCACAGGGAGTTACTCAGTCAGGGAGGATTTTACGCAGAGCTGTATAACAGCCAGTTTGACCAGGCATCGTGAGGTGGATTGGGCCGCCGGCGCTGGTGTGCCAGACATCGTGAGGCGGATTGGGCCGCTGGCGCTGGTGTGCCAGGCAGGCAAAAGAAAGGAGTCTCAGTACATGAAATGTAAGTACATTACAATAGAAAGAGAATACGGCAGCGGGGGGACACAAATCGCCCGTCTGTTGTCTGAACGAAACGGAATTCCCTGCTATGGTCGGGAAATCTTGGAGGAAGTATCAATTGATAAGGGTATTTCCGTGGAGAAAATCGAGAGGTATGAAGAGACGGTGACAAATAGTTTTCTGTATTCCGTATATATGATGACTCAGACAGTATCGGGTAAGACAGATATGCTCACCGGGGAAGGTCATATCTATGTGGCTGAACAGGCGGTCATCAGACGGTTTGCGGCAAGGGGGCCGGCGATATTTTTGGGACATTGTGCCTGTGAGGCGCTGAATGAATATCAGGGAGTGGTAAGAGTATTTATTCGTTGCAGCGACGAGGAGGGAAAGAAACGCCGTATTACAGAGGAATATGGAATTTCCGCGGAACAGGCCGACAATGTCAGAAGGAAATTCGACAGGAAACGTTCTAACTATTTTTATGCCAATACTGTGAGAAAGTGGGATGATTTTAAGAATTATGACATAGTACTTGACAGTGGGAGGCTGGGCATTGACACTTGTGTGAATCTTCTTATGGAGGTAATTGCGCCGTAAGAGGAGATTGTGGGGTTACGCCATTTCCCTGCGAACAGGAAAACCAGCGCTGTGCGTTATCGGGGCTGGTTACTGTTTTGATCCAATAGTGGTAATGGGAATGTTTCTTGGTTGTAAAGGGACGGGGCAGAGGGGCCGCCGTCTCTTTCGCTGCCATAGAAGTAATCAGCAACATGCTCTAGCACAAAAGGGGCTGAGCAGTAACTTTTTTTACAAATAAAAAGATACAGGACAAAATAGCAATACTGTGGTACAATGTCCGCAAAGGGCAGAGCCAAGCGTCCAAAGAAGCAACTGCCAAACTTGTTTGAGCAGATGCTTCTTTGGACATTTGGCAAGCGAAGCGAACCCGAAAAACAGAAGGTTTTTCGGGTCTCTGCCCGAAGTATTGCGGAAATCATGGTATAATGTTGACACTGAAGGGCATTGTGTCAACTTCTGATTCCAAATGCGCTGAAGCGCATGAAATCATGGTATAATGTTGACACAGAAATGCCCTGTGTCCGATGAAAGCAGAGAGGAAAAAAGGATGAATACCCCAGGAATATTAAAAAATAAACTGTTTTTGTATCTGACGGAGTTTTTTGCGGGAATGTCCGTGATGGCTGTGGAACTTGGCGCCAGCAGACTGTTGGCGCCGTATTTCAGTTCTTCTCAGATTGTCTGGACTATTATTATAGGCACAATCATGATTGCCATGGCACTGGGCAATATTTACGGCGGGCGCAGCGCGGACAAAAATCCTGATCCTGGAAAGCTTTATGGCAGGATAATGTTTGCCTCTGTCTGGATTGCGGCGATTCCGGCTGTGGGAAAGTATGTGATTTTGGGTATTTCCGCGCTCTTAATATTTTCGGTAGACAGTAATTTCCTTATCATTGCGTCATTTGCGGCCTGCATGGTAATTTTTGTGTTCCCATTGTTTTTGTTGGGGACGGTAACACCTTCTCTGGCAAAGTACTCTGTGGGCAATCTGGAAGAAAGCGGGAAAGTTGTGGGTACCCTTGGAGCGTTTAATACCATCGGCAGTATTATCGGGACATTTGTGCCCACCTTCGTTACCATTCCTTCTGTGGGAACATCCATCACTTTTCTGATTTTTGCAGGAATTTTACTGGCAATTGCTTTGATTTATTTTATCAGTACAAAGCATAAAAGAGAGAATCCTTCACAGGACGGAAGCAAATCCGTTGTGCTGAAGAGTTTTATTTCAGTGATATGTTTTCTGCTTTGCTGTCTGTTGGGATATTCGGATCATTTTGCCTTTTGGGAGAGCGGACTGGCCTATGAGGGAGAGTCCGTATATAATTATCTTCAGGTGAAAGAGAACAATCGAAGTGTCATTCTTTCCACTAATGTATTGTTTGGAGTACAGTCCATTTATATGAAAAATCAGGGACTTACAGGTATGTATTATGATTATGCAATGGCGGCGCCCCTGATGGTGGAAGGAAAAATGCCTCAGGACTGTGAAGTGCTGATTCTGGGTATGGGTACAGGCACATATGCCACCCAGTGCAGAAAGTATTTTGGTGAAATGGCAATAGAAGGCGTGGAAATTGATGACAGAATTACGGAACTTGCCAGGGAATATTTTTATTTGCCGGAGGAAGTGCCTGTGGTGACTTATGATGGCAGGGCATTTTTAAATGCGGTGGATAAGAAATATGATGTCATTATGGTGGATGCTTATCAGGACATTACTATTCCGTTCCAAATGTCATCCGTAGAATTCTTTACTCTGGTCAAAGAGCACCTTACTCCCAATGGTATCATGGTGGTAAATATGAATATGCGGGGGAGCAGGGAAGGAAACATTAATCAGTATCTGTCGGATACCATAGCTTCTGTATTTGAGGAAGTTTACACGGTGGATGTGGCCGGTTCTACCAACAGGGAATTGTTTGCTTCGATGGAATCAGGAATGTTTGCAAAGCTGGAAGAGAACAGGGACAGGCTCTCTGACAGGGAATTGTATGCCATGATGGAGAAAGTTGCCTCATCAATGACAGCCTATATACCTGGAAATTATATTTTTACCGATGATAAAGCGCCGGTAGAGCTTCTGGGAATGCAGGTGATAGACGAACTTATCAAAGATGAAGTGGCATACTATAAAGGAATTTATGAGACACAGGGGCTGAAAGGATTGATGGGCGTGTTTTAGGTGATGGTTCAGAGCTGTTTTGGCTCTTTCAGGAATAATAAGGCAAAAAACGCATATACTTATCAATAGAAAAAAGAAAGGATACAAGCCTTTATCCAAGGCCTGGTACAAGAAATGCAAGCAGAAACTTACCCCTTTGTAGTTCGTCCCCTGCCTTATGAATATGATGCGCTCATACCTGTGCTGGATGCGGAGACACTGACATTTCATCATGATAAGCATTATAAAACCTATGTGGACAATTTAAACAGCGCTTTGGCAGATTATCCGGAATTACAGAAAAAGAGTTTGACAGAGCTTTTGTCAGATACGGATTCTCTGCCCGCTTCTGTCAGGACTGCCGTTCGCAATAATGGCGGAGGGGTTTATAATCATGAGCTTTATTTTGATTCCATGAAAAGTCCTGTGGGGCAGGAGCCTGCGGGAGTGCTGGCAGAGGCCATGAATCGTGATTTCGGATCTTACAAGCAATGGAAAGAGAAAATGAAGCAGGCGGCGGTGAGCAAATTTGGCTCCGGCTGGGCGTGGCTGGTAACGGACAGGGCCGGAAATCTGTCCATTGTGCAGACTGCCAATCAGGATGTGCCTGATCTGGAAGAACAGATTCCGCTGTTGCTGGTGGATGTATGGGAACATGCCTATTATCTTCAGTACCAGAACAGAAGAGCGGACTATGTGGAAGGATGGTTTGGACTGATCAACTGGCGCAAAGTTGGCAAACGGTATGAAGATGCCATTCAGGGATAAGAGAAGGAGGGGGCGCCCTCCTTTTTCTTATGTTATAAGAAATTTCGAGTTTCCGAGGCAGGGGCATGGGCTGAGCAGGCGAGTAGGGGAAGGGATGTTCCCCTACTCAATTAGGAAAAGAATTGTCATTTTGCTCCAATAGCGCCTGGGGGTGCAAATATGATTTTTGGAAATAAAGAGATAAAGAAGATAGACTTCAAGGGTTCTGATTAGCGGAATACATAAAAGGAAAGCCGTTGACGTAAGTGTATGATCCTTTCAGCTATCTGCGAAAATTTAATGGAAATATCTATGAAAATGTGGTATACTAATGAAAAGAAACAAAGAAAGTCAGGTGATGCGGATATGCATAGATTGAAACCGTTGAATGATTTTATCTTTGGAAAGACTTTTGGAGAAAAGGGTGATGAGGAGCAGTTGCTGTCGCTGCTGAATGCGATTTTGGCTAAGACGAAACACAAGCGGTTGGTCAGGATTGAGATTGTAGAGCACAGAACATTTACGGCGGAGGTAGTCGGGGACAAGACCAGCATACTTGACATTAGTGCAATAGCCGAAGACAGGACAAGGATTAACATTGAAGTTCAGCTTCGGGATTATGGGAATATGGGTAAGCGGAGTCTTTTTTATTGGAGCAGAGAGTTTGCAAGAGGTTTGGATAAGGGGATGATTACAGTCGTTTAGCCACTGTAATAGCAATTAACATAGTGAGTTTTGAAGCAGTGAGTGTGGATGATTTTTATACAGTATTCCATCTTTGGGAGGACAAACATAAGGACTGTCTTTTGACAGACGCTCTGGAGATTCATTTCATTGATGTGAAGAAGTTCAATGCTTTGCCTAAAAAGGACATTAAGAACGATTCGCTGCACAGATGGCTGACATTTTTTGACCAAAACATTTCAGATGATTTGCTAAAGGAGTTGATGGATATGGATGCTGCGATTTATAAGGCCAATGAAAAGATGACATTTCTGGCTAACGATAAGGAAGTGGTTCGGTTGTATAATATGCGTGAGATGGCACAAATTGATTACAACAGCGGCATGAAG
>CAJUGT010000144.1 GCA_910586435.1 uncultured Acetatifactor sp.
TCAACAGTTTCAATAAATCCGTACCCGAATCTCCCTCTTTCCCAAGGCAAATCATGACAGCCGCCATCAAATCATAATCCGCTTTTCGTTCCCTTACACTGCCCACCCGATTTTCTTCCGCAATATAATAACGGGTAATGCTGTTTTCACGGTTCTTTGGCGGATTCATGCAAATCCATATGCTGTATACTTTTTTGATATTTTCATAGTGGGAATTTGTAAACTCTGTTCCATATTGGGCGGAAATCATCTGGCTGCAATAATAGATTCCCCTTTTTATCAGCGGATAACCTGGATAAAAATCATTTTGGGCTTCCAGATTGATAATTAAGCGAATCAAATCTCCAGATACAGGAGCAGTTGCAAGAAACCGGATATCATAGGTAACTGTTCCCTCCGTCAAAGAAGTATCTTCGTTTCCAGCTCCCTGTATCATAGAACCGCAATTAGATTCATCCGGAGCCACTGCCACTTCACCTGCCTGTGGTGTACCCTCAATGTATTTCCCGGCAATCTCATCCACATCACAGTCACGGTATTCTTCCATGCAGCTCTTCATAACCCAGGCCAAAATAATCTTCTCCGAAAGCAACCGCTTACAGGCCGCATCATAGCTGGCTTTCTCATCAGCTACACGAATATTTCTTGCTATGGCAGTATCTGTATTCATGGCCTCACCTCCTGCTTTTATTGGCATTTTACCATATTTCATATTAACTGGCCACCATACATTTCGGTCTCTCAAATAATCAAGACCCTTCCAAACAGGAAGTCGTTAGATATGCTTACATCTTGCCAGTTTGTCCGTTCATTTTCAACGTTTTCCATCCCTCTGCCGGCCTTCTTTAAAAAATTCCCACCAGAATACAATATGTATTTCATACCTTTTCTATCTCGTGCCCCTATTATACACAGCAATCCGGCAAAACACTATAAACTACTCATCCCACTTTACAGCGTTCCTCGCCATATACCCTGAGCGTTTCTCTCTTTCCTTCTTCCCCGTACAGCTTCAACATACACTCTTCACACAAATAGTCCGTTGCCGCTTCCGAATGTTCTTCTTTAACATCAAAATGAGGCGGATATAATATTTCTCCTACCCCCAACTCTTTCAGACAGATTCCGCATCGATTTGAAATGCATGCTATCGCCTCATACTCATTTCCATCACACCAATGAACAGCCCTTTGTAATCTTCGGAATATTTTTACAGCTGTTTCTCTGGAAATTTCTCTGGTATCATACATTTCACTAATTAATATGGCAACAAAATTCATTCCACGCCCAATATCATGACAGCTCATATTATGTACCTTCCCTCCCATAAAAATCTCTGTTTATATATACTTTGTTAGTTGGTTTAACATATGTAACTTTTTTGCATAATGAACTATTCTGTTTTTTGCCTTATCTTGTTCCCTGAAACGTTCAATAATCAAACAAAAAATATCATCATCTATTGTATTTCTAAATCGTATACAATCACAAACACTCCTTTCTATATCGTAAACCACATATTGCCCAAACTCTGTATTTCTGATGTTCTGATGTTCTGAGAAATTACTTCCGGAATAATAGTGCCTTGTCACAGGATATTTCATTTCGATTTTGCTTCTGTCGTCCCTTCGGGTAGCTACCGAGACAACCGGTGGCTCCACCTCAATGAGCCCTTGATAAAAACACGCACTATCTGCACATATTACTGCCTTAGGATTACTTCGGCATATTTCAACTGCCTTATAATCTGGTGGCTTGGCATAATCAGCACAGCTAAACCAGTATGTTCCATAACATACTTTTTCCAGCATACCATTGGCGGCAAATTCTGAAATCTGTCTGTTTGTCAACCCTTCTCTCAACAACTCTGACGTACTTACATACCCATTATACTTTTGGCTCAACCGATAACATTTTATATAAGTATCTTTTATCACATTTCTCTCCATAGCATTTTTTGTTACACATATAATAGCATTTTTCATTACACATGTCAAGTATAGATAACTATAAAACACTCCATGAAAGCCATTGTGCGTAAAATAGCCCTACATTACCCCATCAAAAAACAAGGCAGAACACCTCTAAATGCTCTGCCCTGTCCTTATTTCAATTCAGGTGACTGTTATATTCTGCTTGCATGAGCCCTATCGGCAATCGGGGAAGCCGACCGTGCCATAGACAGCGTATAATACGCCGCCGCTCTTCCTCAGCCTTGTTATGTCCAAAGCCGAATCCACCTCCAGCACACGCTTAAAGGAATCCAGAGATAATTGTATCTGAAGCTTTATGTCAATGGCATCATCATAACCAGCCCGGACAATACAGGCACAGCGGATAATATTTTGCCATTGTTTTGGATCATTTGGCTCATTCTCTTCAAAATAGCCTCCTGCGGCTCCAACCCATGTATCGCTCACCATGCCATACAGACATGCCTTAAAACAATTCATCCAATAAAATATAGTATTTTATCTTCTCCCAATCAGGCTCCATCTCCAGCTGTTCAAACAGCAGCTTGGGAGAAAATCCCTCATATTTTTTACCCCCATATTTTCCATCATAATTGTGTACCAGGCTTCTATAGCAAAGGGCAATATCCTGCCACCGGTCCCCGGTGCCCATTTTTCCCAAATCAATATATCCTTTTAATTCCTCCCCCTGAAAAAGCAGGTTTGGCAATGTGAAATCCCCATGGGTCAACACCAAATCTTCCTGGGGCTTATGCTCCAAAAGCCATTGATACAATTCTCCGGGAGAGCGAAATCCTCCTTCCCCATAAGTATCCGGCTCGGCGTCTTCCATACTGACCATATCATGCGCTACCCAATATCCAGCCATGGCAAGCTTCCGGTCCACACCCCACTCACAGGGACATTCCGTAATATCAAACTGCCACAATAATTTCAACGCCTCCGCAAGCAATCCTGTCAGTCTATAAGGATTACTCATGTATTCCTCCTGGAAGGCCATGCTTCCTTCTATCCTTGTCATCAGCAGATAGCTTTTGCCTCCTTCACATACATGGGCAATCACTTCCGGCACTGGCAATCTTCCCTTCAGCCACTCCATCATCCGATATTCATTCCGTGCTTCCTCATTCTCTTCCTGCACTTTGAGTATCTGGTTCTGGAATAAATACACCTGACTGCCTGACAGTCCAATGCTGTCTAACTGAAAATGTTGGTCCTGGATTTTTGTTCTTATCTTAAATGGTAATTGTATCATATCTCACCTTTCCAATAGCAACTTTCAACAGCACATGTCCATCAATATGTTGAGCACAGGAAATCTTCTAAAATTCCCTCCTTCAGCAAAATATTCTATTCATCACACCGTTTTCTATGTCATCTATATTATATACATGTTCCATCGCTTCAAATGTCTCTCTCAAATTTCCTTTAGCACTTGTCCATCCTTTTCCATCTGTAAACCACACAAATGTAAACCCGTCTATGGTGTCTGCCTCCTGAGAAAGCATTTTATAGCTTCTCGCCGTTTCATTTAGTTTAGATCCTCCACTTCCATAAAAATTTGTCTCAATTCCGTATATCATTTTGTCAGTTTTTATTACAAAATCAAAACGCTTAGCGGCTTTTCCGTCATTTGACAAAGCCGATAAGTCAATGTTCCATCGCAATTCTATGTCTTTTAGATACATTTCTTTAAAGTAATTCTCGTTTTTTACAAACAACGACCTGATATGGTTTTCCACCAAATCCTCCATTTGATGACCCCCTCTGTTCTTACGCCCATTAGAATCAAGTCCCGTTTCAATTCCAAGAGCATAGTCCACAAGGTTGTTTACAAGATGATTTGCCAGCATATCAAACAATCCTGTTTTCCTCATAAATACTTTATATTGCTCCACATCATAGTTCATCTTCTTAAAGTTATACAGATATGCCCCTTCCATATCCTGCGCATAAATCTCATTGCTTCTCACCGCAAGCAGCAAGGGGATACATTTCATCGTTTCCGGATACCTTAATATGATACTTTCAAAATCTTCTTCTATGTTTTTAGAGCCAATCAAATAATTTAATATATTTAACTCTACCTTAATCTCCTCCACGCTTTTGATAACTTTTTCAAAATCAACATAATAATCATATCCCGAAATACTTGGTCTGAATTTAGCAAGCCATTCTTCAAAATTTCGTTCTGTCATATCATATTTTCTCCAATCTTCTTTTCGTTATCTCCAAGTATTCTTTACACGAATCTATCCCAATAAATTGTCTTCCCAACCGTACCGCTTCCACTCCTGTAGTACCTGAACCACAAAATGGGTCCAATACCACCTGCCCTTTTTCTGTCGATGCCACAACAATACGCTCCAACAAATACTCCGGTTTTTGTGTTGGATGTTTGCCTTCTGTTTTTTCTGAAGGTTTTGTCAAGGAGCCTGTCCATACGTCCTTCATCTGTTTTCCGCCATTCCTTGACTTCATCTCCTGATAATTAAAAAAATGCCTGGATTTCTTCTCATTCTTTTTCGCCCATAGTATCGTTTCCGTTGAATGTGTGAAACACTTACAGGCCAAATTAGGCGGCGGATTTGTTTTCTGCCAGGTAATATTGTTTATAATCTTGAACCCCTCCTGCTCCAATGCCATGCCAATGGAATATATATTATGCAATGTTCCCGATATCCATATAGTTCCGCTGGGCTTTAACACTCTCTTGCATAAAGCAATCCATCTTCTATTAAATGAATGTTTTTCTTCAACATCCGTTCCATATTCCCCTAACTTATCCCATCCCCCTTTATTCACCGAAACCATTTTTCCACCCTGACATGTTATACCATCATTACTTAAAAAGTATGGTGGGTCCGCAAATATCATATCTACCGATTCCTGTTTTATGCAACTTAAAAGTTCAAAAGCATCGCCCAGAACCAACCTTACATCCTGGGTCTGAAAGAAAAACTCCATTTTTTCAGGAAAAAATTTCTCCAATATTGTGTCTCCTGTTCCTGTTTCCACTTGCGAGGCCAAAGGAAAACCTACTCCGTCATATATCTTTGGCACATTTTTCATTTCTCAATAGAGCTTTAATAATTACATATAATAATTTCTTCGCCAACACGATTTGAGGCATCGGAATTTATCAAACGTTTCACTCCCACAACATCCATTTTATATCCCTTGTTCCCGTATAATTCATTAATAAGCTGCGTATTATGGTTTGTCAACATGCAGTAACATCCTCTTTCTGTCAGCTCATCATACAGTTTCGCCAAACGCCTGTGACTCTCTATGTCAAACCCTTCCTTCGTATATGATTCAAAGGAATCAGGATTCAGTGGCGCATAAGGACTATCTAAGAAGACAAAATCACCCTCCACCGCTTCTGCGCATGCCACTTCAAAGTCACCTTCCATAATTTGTATCTTTCGCAAATACTCAGATGTTCCCTTTATTACATCCTCATTTACTGATCCCCCACGACTATTATTATAAGGAACATTAAAAAGTCCCTTTGCGTTGACCCTATATAATCCATTAAAACAATGTTTATTGATAAACATAAGCAATGCGGCCAATTCCACATCATATTCATTTTTCATCAACTTATCATTGTAACGTTTGCGAAGCGAATAATAGTATTCCTTCCCATCTTCCCACATCTCACTGTCAAATTCGTTTATTGTACGCAAAAATTCTTCCGGTTTATGGCAAATACATCTGTACAAATTAATCAACGCTTTATTGATATCATTCACAACCGCTCTTTCCGGCAATAGTTCAAATATAACTGCGCCCCCTCCCACAAATGGTTCAAAGTAATTGTTATAGCTTTCAGGCATTCTTTTCTTTATTTGTAATAACAATTGACGCTTTCCGCCAGCCCACTTTACAAAGGGCGCAATATTTGAATTCTCCATTCCAACTCCTCTTTCAAACGTATTGTTCAAAATTCATCCCTTAGTATTATACTTACAACCCTGAAAAAAGACAACCTGATAACATCGCACATTTTCCCTTTTTTAAGCACTCTACATGTTTCTTGTGCCACTTGAAGCATCTCCATCAGAAATACATCCATCTCCATCAAAGACATGTCTTCATAAATATTCCGGCTCTATTTTTATAATATTTGCATATGATGGATGCGTACATATCAAATCAATATGTTCAACTTTCATAAATGGTAAACCCAAAGCCACGCATTTACAGGTCCGTCCCCTCCCGAAGCAGCCCATCATATTCCTCCCAGGCAATGTATCTCCCTCCCATGCTGGCAAGATGCTCTGTATGAAACTGGCAGTCTATAAATAAAAATTCCTTCCTCTCCAAAAGATGGGCAAACAAAACCAAAGCTGTCTTGGAACCATTTTCTTTCTCAGAAAACATACTCTCCCCAAAGAAACACCTTCCAATACAGACCCCATAGAACCCTCCCGCAAGCTCTCCATCCTCCGATACTTCCACACTGACGGCATACCCCGCCCTGTGAAGCCGGACATAAGCCTCTTCCATTTCATCAGAAATCCAGGTTCCCTCCTGATTTTCCCTCTTCATTCTGCATCGATGCATGGTATCTCCAAAGTCCCGATTCAGCGCCATGCTTAACTGGTGTTTTTTCATATATTTCTTCATGGAATGTGAGATATGTATCTCCTGGGGGAAAATGACGAAGCGTTCCCTGGGGCACCACCACATAATCTCTTCCCCCGGATTGTACCAGGGAAAGATTCCATGGGTGTACGCCAGCAACAGCCGTTCCACACTCAAGTCTCCCCCCACCGCCAGCAGCCCGTCCGAACGGGCATAGCATGGGTTGGGAAAAGATATTTCATCTTTATTCAAACGATATACCGGCATAAAAAGCCTCCTGTTCAAAGTTCCCATTTGCGGGAATTTCTTAACCAGACCATTCAAAATCGCCCCAATCGGCAATTTGCTTTGGTCCCCTCACTTCTAAAAAGAAATCAGAAACTTCTCCCCCTGGGCCGTCAATGCGCATTCTCCTCCGTTTTTCAAGGAACCAAAGAGAATTTCATCCACCAGAAGCGGCTTGATTTCTCCCTGTATGACACGCTCTATCTCTCTTGCGCCGAATTCTACACTGATTCCTTTCTTTTTCACCAGGGCCCTGGCCTCTTCGTCTGCGGACAGACTTACATTTTTGCGCAAAAGCATCTTCTCAAGTTCTCCCAGCTTCTTCTCCACAATCTGTTCCGCCATCCTTTCACTGATGCCATGAAATACCACCGTTCTGTTCAGTCGATTACGAAATTCCGGCTGGAAAATTTTCTTAACTTCCTCCAAAATCACATTTGCGCTCACATCCTGCCCCAGGAATCCTATGCCATGTTTCCCCATCCGGCTGGCCCCTGCGTTTGAAGTCATAATCAGGATGACATTCCTGAAATCAGCTTTCCTGCCCTGATTGTCCGTCAAGGTAGCATAATCCATCACCTGAAGCAGAATATTGTATATATCCGAATGGGCTTTCTCGATTTCATCCAGCAGGAGCACAGAATGAGGATTCTTGCGTATTTCCTCTGTGAGAAGACCGCCTTCCTCATATCCCACATATCCCGCAGGCGCCCCAATCAGTTTTGCCACCGCATGTTTCTCCTCATATTCGCTCATGTCAAAACGAACCAGTTTAATCCCCAGTTCTTCCGCAAGGCTTTTGGCAATCTCCGTCTTCCCCACACCCGTGGGTCCTACAAAAAGCAGGCTGGCCAGAGGTTTTCCTTCCGCCAGAAGACCTGCCTTGGAGAATTTCACCGCATTTACAACCTCCCTTATGGCCTCTTCCTGCCCAAATACCCTTCCCATAAGTCTCTCTTCCAATGTGGCAAGGGCGGCAGTCTCATCCGTCTCCACAATCTGTTTCGGGATATGACATGTCTTGGACAATATCTCATCAATCAGTTCCTTATTCACCGACTGGGTATCCTGTTCCAAAGGATGCAGCCGACGATACGCCCCCGCTTCATCTATAAGGTCAATGGCTTTATCCGGCAGGTAACGCTCGTTAATATATTTGGCGCTCATCTCCACTGCGTATTCCAGCACACCTTCTTCATATTTCACCCCGTGGAATTCCTCATACTCTTCACGAATGCCCTGCAAAATATGAATTGCTTCCTGAATGCCCGGCTCCCCAATATCAACATTCAGGAACCGCCGGATGAGACTCTTGCTCTTCTCGAAATGTTTTTTATATTCTTCATAGGTAGTAGCGCCGATAAAACGGACACGCCCGGAAGCAAGGTAGGGCTTGAGCATATTGGAAACATCAAAGGTTCCGCCATTGACTGCGCCTGCCCCCACAATATTATGGATTTCGTCTATATAGACAATGGGCTTCTCCTCCTGGCCAATGCTCTCCATAACCCGTTTAAACCGCTTCTCGAAATCCCCCCTGTATTGGGTGCCCGCAAGCAGACCGCCTAAATCCAGCGCAAAAATCCTCGCCCCCTTCAAGGGATCGGGAACCTTTCCTTCATTGAGCAGCCTTGCGAATCCATATGTAATTGCAGTCTTGCCCACGCCTGGCTCCCCTATATGCAGGGGATTGTTCTTACCCTTACGGCATAGAATCCCCATGGTTCTCTCCAATTCCTCCTGCCGGCCAATGAGCGGACTTACTCCCTCTAATTCGTCGTTCAGACAGACTGCGTACTGCTGCCAGAAGGCATCATAGCTCCCCGTGTCATCCAATTCTTCTTCCTCTTCCTGTTCCATTCCTTCATTCTCACCATCCGCCCCGTCATTCTTCCAGGGATTTTGTCTGTTTTTCCAACTATTTTTCTGCCTGTATGCTCCCCTTCCTTCCAGAGTCTCCTCACGCCCGTCCTCCGACTCAGGCCATAAGTCCTCACGCCCATTCCTTCCTTTTGATTTGCCTGGGCCTTTGGCCCCTTTTCTCTCCCTCTTTTCGCAGGCAATTTCTTCATATGTAATATTCATTTCCTGCAAAAGCTCCGGCCTCTCCACATCCTGCATACGCATATAGTACACTGCGTAACTTTCCGGCAGCCCATATATGGCATGTACCAAATGGGGCAGCTCTATCATTTCCTTGCTGCTGTTTATCGCTGACTCCCAGGCAGAAGCAAGCGCCTCTCCCATGCCTTGTGACAATTCCGGCGCCTCCTCCGGCTCTTCCTCTCCCTGTTCCATGTATTCCTCAAGATATTCTCTCAAATGACAGTCCAGTTCCTTCACATTTCCGCCGCAATTTTCAAACGCTCTGGCAAATACCTGGTTTCGGCACATGACATACAATACCAGCTCCGGCGTAATCAGCTCAAATTTTGCGCTCTGCGCCAGGGATATTGCCTTGTTAATAATTTCAGCCACTTCTTCTGATACCTGCATCTTCATGCCTCCTCCACCGTCATCCGAAACGGATATCCTTCTTCCTTCGCCCTTGCGGTTGCGGCCTGTATCTTTGAAACTGCTATATCATAAGGATACGCTCCCACTGCCGCCCTGCCGCTCTCATGCACCATCAGCATCAGCCGCTCTGCTTCCGCCTCTCCCTTATGGAATATATCCACCAGAATTTCTACCACAAACTCCATGGAAGTAAAATCATCATTGTGCATAATCACCCGGTAATGCTTTGGCTCACGAAGGTTATTTCTGGTTTTTTCTCTTGTTTCTCCCTGAACGGACATAATTTTTTTCTCCTATTTTAAGTCGCTGCGCGACGGCACTAAAGGGTGAGGTTCCTTCGGCGCACACACAGGAGAGACAAATTTCATTCGGAAGTACCCAGAGA
>CAJUGT010000145.1 GCA_910586435.1 uncultured Acetatifactor sp.
GTTCCGATGGTCTTGTTTTAATCTGCCCTTCGGAGAGCTGTGATTTTAGAATGAGGATTTTTAATCCCGACGGCACGGAAGCGGAAATGTGCGGGAATGCTGTCCGCAGTACGGCAAAATTTGTTTATTTTCATCATCTGACCCAAAAGGAACATATGACGATAGAAACCCTTGGAGGGGTGAAACATTTACAGTTGGAAGTCGTAGAAGGAGAAGTGGTCAATATTCGTGCCAATATTGGCAAACCTGAGTTTGGCGCTGACAAAATACCGGTACAGACATCGAAGGAAACCTTTATCGACGAACAGCTTCAGGTTGGGGATATGGTATTTCGCGCGTCTGCGCTGTCATGGGGGAATCCCCATCTGGTATTGCTGACGGATGATGTGGCTGCGATGGACGTGGCAAAGTACGGAAATATAGCGGAGCACCTGCCATGCTTTCCCAAACGGACGAATGTTACATTTGCGCAGATGGTGGATAGTACGCATATTCGTATCCGGGAATGGGAGAGGGGTACAGGAGAAACCATAGGCTGTGGGACAGGATGCTGTTCTGCGGTAGTGATAGGAAATATGTTGGGGATGTGCGGAAGAAAAGTTGTCTGTCATCAGATTGGCGGAGAGCTTAACGTAGAATGGGACGAGAATGATGTAGTACACATGATTGGGCCATCCCATATTGTTTATCAAGGAGAATATCCATATGAAGCTACAGGAATTACTTGCTGATATAGATATCATTTCATTTAAGGGAGACAGTCAGGCTGAAATAACATCCGTGGCTTATGATTCCAGAAAAGTGAAGCCGGGGGCGCTTTTTATATGTGTGCGGGGGCTGAATTCGGACGGCCATGATTTTATCCGCAATGCTGTGGAGCAGGGGGCGGCCGCTGTTGTGGTAGAGGAGCTGCCTGACTTTTATGTGAATGTGGCCATGATTCATGTGCGTGACACCAGGTCTGCGCTTGCGCACATTTCGGCGGCATGGTTCCGTTATCCTGCCCGGCGGATGACAATCATGGGAATCACCGGGACAAAGGGAAAGACCACCACAGCCCTTATGATCAAAAGGATATTGGAGAAATCAGGTTATAAGACAGGCTTGATCGGAACACTGGGGGCATTTATCGGTGATGATAAAATAGAGTATAATAAGAATACGCCAACCACGCCGGAGGCTTATGAACTCCACTCCCTTTTTTCGGATATGCTGAACGCGGGATGTCAATATGTGGTTATGGAAGTTTCTTCTCAGGGGTTAAAGCAAAAGCGCACAGAAGGAATTATGTTTGACTACAGCGCTTTCCTGAACATTTCTCCTGACCATATTGGCAAAGGGGAACATGAGAATTTTGAAGAGTATTTTGCCTGCAAGAAACTTTTGTTCTCACAGGCAAGGTACACTGTGGCCAATATAGATAGTCCTGATTGGAAAGAAATGACGGAACAGGCCCAGAATCTCGTTACCGTGTCCGCAGAAAAGGAAGCGGATTTCATGGGCTCACATATTGAAAATCTATGGGAGCCGGGCATATTGGGGGCAAGATTTCAGATTTCAGGCAGAATGCAGGGTGAGGTAGTTCTTAACATGCCAGGCAGATTCAATGTGGAGAATGCTTTGGTGGCCATTGCAATGACTGCGCTTGCCGGAGCGGCGCCGATGTGTATTAAAGAAGCACTGAAGGAAGTGACAGTAAAGGGAAGAATGCAGGTTTTGCCGGAAGCGGCGGAACATGCCATCTTTCTTATTGACTATGCCCACAATGCGTTGAGTATGGAATGTCTGTTGCGAACTTTAAAGGAATACCATCCAAGACGTCTGATCTGTCTCTTTGGCGGTGGGGGAAACAGACCCAGGCAACGCCGCCTTGATATGGGAAGAATTGCTGCCCAATATGCGGATTTGACTGTTATCAGTATGGACAATCCTCGATACGAGTCTGTGGAACAGATTAATGAGGATATTATAGAAGGAATGAAAGTGCATGATGGAAATTATCAGGTAATAGTGGACAGAGAAGAAGCAATCAAGTATCTGATTGACAATTGCTCCGAAGGGGATATTGTGGCTTTAATCGGAAAGGGACATGAGGAATACCAGGAAATTGAGGGTGTTAAGTATCCGTTTTCCGAGGAAGCAATTGTGCTGAACTATCGAAAGAAACCTGAATGAATAAACCTGTGCAAAGGGTAACTTTTTACAAGAGGGGTGGGGCAGATGGCTTCCAAGACAGATACAGAAGTAATCATAGGCGGTAAAGTGTATACTTTGAGCGGCTATGAGAGTGAGGAATATTTGCAAAAAGTAGCGTCTTATATTAATAATAAGATCAATGAATACAATAAACTTGACGGATTTCGCAGGCAGTCCATGGATGTACAGAATGTGCTGCTTCAATTGAACATTGCCGATGATTATTTCAAGGCAAGGAAACAGATTTCTGAATTGGAGGATGAACTTCAGGCAAAGGATAAAGAACTGTATGATTTAAAGCATGAGCTGATATCAGCCCAGATTAAACTGGAAAGTTCCGAGGAACAGGTTAAGAACCTGCAGCAGGCGCAAAATCGTCCAGAATCTACGCCAAAGAAGAAATGAGAATGGTTCAATCACAGCTGTCCGAATATGGGCAGCTTTTCTATGTATTTATGTAAACTATTGGAAAGTATGGGAATGGGATGAAAAATCACGAAAAAAAGGTGGAGCTTTTGGCGCCGGCAGGGAGTGAGGAAGCCTTCTATGGAGCGATTCATGGGGGCGCCGATGCAGTGTATCTCGCCGGAGACAGATTTGGGGCAAGAGCTTATGCAGAAAATTTTGACACCGAAACGCTTCTGAAATGTATTCATTATGGTCATATTTTGGGACGAAAACTGTACCTGACGGTGAATACTCTGCTGAAGGAAGAAGAGATGAAGGGATTGTACGACTATCTGGCGCCTTTCTATGAGGCGGAGCTGGATGCGGTTATCGTGCAGGATCTGGGAGTATTTCGCTTTATCAGAGAACATTTTCCGGATTGGAAAATACATGTGAGCACTCAGATGACAATATGCAGTGGATATGGAGGCAGGCTGTTAAAAGAGATGGGTGCCTGTCGTATTGTTCCTGCCAGAGAGCTGAGTCTGGAGGAGCTTGTGGCAATGAAACGTCAGGCGGATATAGAGATTGAAACTTTTATACACGGCGCAATGTGTTATTCTTATTCGGGACAATGTCTTTTCAGCAGTATATTGGGTGGAAGGAGCGGCAACAGGGGACGCTGCGCTCAGCCCTGCAGGCTTGGATATTCCGCCGTTGCAGGTTCAGCCAAATGTGGTGAATGCTTTCCGCTGAGTTTAAAAGATTTATGTGCCATAGAGCACATTCCACAACTGATTGAAGCGGGCATTGACTCCTTTAAGATAGAAGGCAGGATGAAAAAGCCGGAATATGCAGCGGGAGTGACAGCTGTTTACAGGCATTATATTGATATGTATTATGAGCTGCGAAAGACCATGGGGATGGAGGAAGCGGCAAAGGCATATCACATAAGGAAAGAAGACTGGAATATTCTGAATTCTCTTTACATTAGAAGTGAAATACAGGATGGATATTATTTCAGGCATAACGGGAAGGAAATGGTAACGATGAAAAGCCCCTCTTACAGTGGATGTGACGAAGGGCTGCTTATGGATATTCGCAAAAAATACATAGAAAGTAAAACCAGACTTCCCATAGATATTACGGCGGTTATGCAGCCGGGCCGCCCGGCACAGATTACTCTGCATTTGGAGGGCATTCGCGCGGATGTCACTGGAGGAATGGTGGAACTGGCGCAAAAACAACCTGTCACGGAGGACAATATCAGAAAACAGTTGGGAAAACTTGGAGATAGCGTCTTTTGTGTGGGAAAGATGGACATCTCAGCAGGCGAGAACATCTTTTATCCATTGAGCCAGTTAAATGAACTGCGCAGAAGGGCGGTGGCCATACTGGAAAGGCAGCGATTGAACAGCTATGGCTACGGAAGCGGCAGAAAGGGACGAAACTGGGAAATTACCCGGCAGCAGGTAGCGGGTAATTTGAGGTCAGGTTCAGAAGCGGAAGAAGCATGGGCGCTTTTAGTCAGCACAAAGCAGCAGCTGGAAGCTGTTTGGGTCTGGCTTGCCCAAAATGAGGACAAGACTGCCAGCAGGAAGATACGCATTTATGTGGAAGGCGATATGCTGGCAGCACAGGACAGCGGACTGGTGGCGTCTCTTTGCCAAAAGCTGTCTGTAAGTTATCCATTGTACATTGCTCTGCCATATATTATAAGGGAATATGACAGGGAATATCTGAGAAATCTTTATGACCAGGTGTCAAAAAAAGAAATTTTTCATGGTTTTTTGGCTCGCTCCATGGATGGCATAGGCTTCCTGCGCTCCATACAGGAACCATATAGGCTGGATGCGGGCATCTACATATGGAATATGGCTGCAAGACAGGAGATGGATTCCGGGGCGGAAGGATTTTGTATACCATATGAGCTGAAGGCATCTGAGCAGAGGGAACTTCTGCGTATGCCCGGTTTGCCCTGTGAGAAGCTTGTCTACAGCAGAATTCCCATGATGATTACAGCAAATTGTATTCTTCGGACCATGGGACAATGTAAAAAGGGAAGGAACGATATTCCCTATGCGCTCTTAAGGGATAAACTGCATATGGAGTTTCCGGTAAGGATAAATTGTCTGCACTGTATGAATATTATTTATAACAGTATTCCGTTCTCTTTGTATTCGGAGATACCAAAATGGAAAGAGTATGTGGATTTGCGCATGGATTTTACATTAGAATCTCCGGAAGAAGTTAAGGGGCTTTTGGATTTATTTTTGGGAGACATTTCCATGGGGAAGAAGGAAAAAGCTGCTACTAAAGGACATGAAAAACGAGGGGTACAATAAGTGTATCTGATAAAGCTTTTATAGTAATAAGGAATGAAGTGATGACAGAATATATAACAGAAGTATCCAAGTATATCATAACAGTTTTGATGGCATTATACACTTTATGCGGATTTATGTGTCTGACGGATAAACTTGAAAAGAAAAAATTTCTTTATATTATACAGAATATTTTTATGTTTTTCATGCAATTCCTTATGTTTCTGGACCTGACACTGGTGAGTCGGGATTTGGAGTATGTATTTCTCTATGTGTTTGTGCAGGTATTTTTACTGGCTGCGGTGGTGATGGTACCGGCAATCTATGAGAAGGCAAACAGGCTGCTGCTGAATCACATGTGTATGATGCTTGGACTGGGATTGTGCATGGTTTCCAGACTTTCTTTCCGCAGAGCCATCAAACAGTATATTATTGTCCTGGCTTCCCTGGCTGTCTCTCTGTTTATCCCCTGGCTGCTTTCCCGAATTCGATTCTGGAAAAAGCTGACATGGGTTTATGGAACGGCCGGGATTGTGATGCTTGGTTCCGTCCTCATCCTTGGAGAAGTCACATATGGTTCCAAAATTAGTTTCTCTGTGGGGGATATAGCATTCCAACCATCTGAATTTGTCAAGATTATCTTTCTGTTTTTTCTGGCAGGCGCCTTATGGAAGAAGACGGACTTTTGGCAGGTGGCACTGACGGCGGTTTTTGCGGGGCTGCATGTGGTCATATTGGTTGTATCAAAAGATTTGGGAAGTGCCCTGATTTTTTTTGTGGGGTATGTGCTGGTGGTATTTGCCGCCACAAGGAACTATCTGTATCTGTTGGCAGGTGTCATCGGCGGAAGCGGCGCCGCATGGGTGGCGTACAAGCTCTTTGCGCATGTGCGCAATCGTGTTCTTGCCTGGAAGGACCCCTGGAAATATATTGACTCCAAAGGCTATGCCATCACACAGTCTCTCTTTGCCATTGGGACCGGAAGCTGGTTTGGCATGGGGCTTCTGAAAGGCAATCCCAGCGCCATTCCGCTGGTGGAACAGGATTTTATTTTTTCTTCCATATGTGAAGAATTGGGAGTGATTTTCGGGTGCTGTCTGATTTTGCTTATGCTTGTGTGCTTCTTATGCATGATAAAGATGTCCGCAAAAATTAAAGATCGTTTTTATCAGCTGATTGTTTACGGAATTGGAGTTATGTACATTTTTCAGATTTTCCTGACCATTGGAGGAGGAATCAAACTGATACCCCTCACCGGTGTGACACTGCCTTTTATCAGTTACGGAGGAAGCTCCGTCATGACTACAATGATTATGTTTTTCCTGGTTCAGGGGATTTATATCAGATTACAACAGGAAGGAGAGAAGCGCAATGTCAACGAAGCCAGTCAGCCCAACGCAGACACAGAAGGAGACGGAGATTAATTCGGATGTTGTGGAGGGACAGGAAAAGGAAGCCGGGAAAAGCCAAAATCTTAAAAAAGGAAAAAAGGAAAAAAAGAACAGAGGATTGGCTGGAAATTGGCGGGAGGTTTTTCTGACAGGGGGATTTTTTTGTCTGTTGTTTATGTTTGCAATGGGCTACCTGGGTTACTTTGCCGCAACCAGCGAACAGGAAATGATCAACAACAGCTATAATTCCAGGCAGGAAATTCTGCTGTCCCGAAATTATCGCGGGGCCATCATGGATCGCAATGGGGAGATACTGGCTGAGACCACTCTGGATGACCAACAGCATGAGAGCAGAACATATCCTTATGCCAATTTGTTTGCGCATATAGTAGGATACTCTACAAAGGGACGAATGGGAGTGGAAGCGCTTGCCAATTATTATCTGATTAATACCAACACTTCTCTGAGCAATAAAGCCGCCAATGATATGGCGGGACTTAAAAATCCCGGTGACAATGTATATACCACTTTGGATGTTAAAATTCAGCAAGTGGCGGATTCTCAGCTGGACATCTACAAAGGCGCTATTGTAGTGACAGAGGTTTCTACCGGAAAACTGCTTGCCCTGGTTTCTCACCCTAATTTTGACCCCAATAAGATTGAGACCATATGGGAATCACTGGTTGAAAATGAAACCAGTTCCGTATTGCTTAACAGAGCCACACAGGGACTGTATCCTCCGGGTTCTACTTTTAAAATGATAACCGCTTTGGAGTATATTCGGCAGAATCCGGATACGTATCAGGACTATTCCTATCAGTGCAATGGCTACTTTAAAGTGGGCAGCCATCGGATTAACTGCTACCATGGGACAAATCACGGGGCCGTTGATTTTGAACGTTCTTTTGCCAGGTCCTGCAATTCTTCTTTTGCCAATATTGGTATGGGACTGGATCGGGAGAAATTTGAGGATACCTTGGAGGGGCTTCTGTTCGACAGGCAGCTTCCGATTTCGCTGACATATAACAGGAGCAGCACCACTGCTTCCGGGAAAATGTCGGACGCTGAAATGATGCAGACCTCCATTGGACAGGGCAAAACCCAGATCACACCCATACACCTGAATATGATAACCTGTGCCATTGCAAACGGCGGGGTGCTGATGAAGCCATATGTGATAGATCATGTAGAAAATGACAGGGGCAACATTGTAAAAACTTTTCAGCCGGAAAGTTACGGAAGACTGCTGAGTGAAAAGGAAGCCAATATTTTGAAGGACATGATGGTGGCGGTAGTGGAGAAGGGGACTGCCACGAATCTGGCCGGCCGGGAATATACTGCCGCAGGAAAGACAGGTTCCGCCGAATACAATGATAAGGGTGACAGTCACGCATGGTTTACAGGATTTGCGCCGGCTGAAAATCCGGAAATCTGTGTTACAATTATAGTTGAGGGCGCCGGGAGCGGCGGAGATTATGCCGTACCTATCGCAAGGAGAATCTTTGACGCCTATTTTAATCAAAAGTAACAGTCCAGGGCAGACCGCTGTTTGCTGCATAAATAGAAATCAGAGTTTTCAGTGATGGAAAATTAGGGCTTGCGCTTCACATAAGTTTGGACTATACTGTTTTTATTAATATTTTGAGCCGGCACACCAATCAGGCAGACAGGCACGGAGGAAAGAGAATGTTAGAGGCGACAAGCTGTGGTGGTGTGGTAATTTTCCGCGGAAAAATACTTCTGTTATATAAGAATTACAAGAACAAGTATGATGGATGGGTTTTACCCAAAGGCACAGTGGAGCAGGGAGAAGAATTTAAAGAAACTGCTTTGCGTGAGGTAATGGAGGAATCGGGGGCGAAGGCTACCATTATAAAATACATCGGTAAAAGTGAGTACACCTTTAATATTCCCGAGGACACTGTGGAAAAGGAAGTACACTGGTATCTGATGATGGCGGACAGTTATTACAGTACACCGCAAAAGGAAGAATATTTTGTGGATTCAGGATTTTATAAGTATCATGAAGCGTATCATTTATTAAAATTTACCAATGAAAAACAGATTTTGGAGAGGGCGTATGACGAATACCAGGAGCTGAAAAAAAATCACCTGTGGGGCAGCCGAAAATACTACTGATATTTTCGGCTGCTTTCCGAATAAAAAAGAAACAAAGGCTTACAGACTTTTCACAATCTGGAGTTCAGGGTGCTCTAACAGGTCCATGACTTCTGAGTTGTCATTTTTCAATATGGGACGGGATTTGTTGGCAGGATGGATGATTACCACTTCCCAAACGGAATCGTCACTGAGCTGTACGGTGGTGCCAATCTGCGCGTCTCCAATGCGCTTCATTAAAGGCAGCAGCAGTTCGGTGTCATAATCCTTCATATTTCTCTCAAAGTAACCCAGAATCTGAAGAGGTGTCAGAGCTTCACGATAGGAGCGGGGAGAAGCCATGGCGATGTAAGTATCAATGATAGCAATATATCGGGCGTATAAATCAATATGGTTTCCCTTCATGTGGTAAGGATACCCTGTGCCATCCATACGTTCATGGTGCATAATCACTGCGTTTTTGATTCGTTCATCCAGGGTTGTCTGCTTTATGAGAGCATAACCGATGACAGGGTGTTTTTTTACCAAAGTGAATTCCTCTTCGGTGAGTTTTCCTGCTTTCCAGAGAATTTCGTAGGGAAGGTTCAGCTTGCCAATATCATAGTAAAAACATGACAAAATCAGTTGTTCGGCTTGGGGTTTGGGCATAGTAATCCAATCGGCAAAGGTGCCTGCCAGAAGGGCTGAGTTCAGGCAATGGGTATAAGTGAGCTCGTCCTCATTGGGAACCAGGTTGTAAAGAAAATCTAATAATTCAGAACCATAGGAATATGTAGACGCCATATCTTTATAGATGGCAAGTAATGTACTGTCTGGAATTTGTTGCTTCTTGTTGATAAAGTTCTGCATCAGCCGTTTGTAGACAAATAAGTTTTTTGAATGCTTTTCCGCAAACAGTTTGAAATCATCATTGAACCGGACACGTTCGTTGTGCGTTGCGGCCAAGTCAATTTCTTCCTTTACAATGGCGTTCTCTATGGAATAGCGAGCCAGACCTTTAATAACAACTTCGTTCAGGACAGTGTTTTTAGGATATAAAATTTCGTCTTCGTATAATATATCCTCGCCCAAAATCATCCCGGGGACAAGTTCGTTGATAGTGACAGATTTCACAATACACTTCCTCCTCGTATAATAAGTTTATAGCCAGTCAGAACAGGCTATAGACTTATTC
>CAJUGT010000146.1 GCA_910586435.1 uncultured Acetatifactor sp.
CGTCAGGAAATCCTCCCAGATTCAGGGGGCTTGGAAGGTAAGTTGCGGAACTAAAAACAGCAACGAACCGGACAAGCCCCGGGAGTATTTACTGACGCATTTGCGTCAGGAAATCCTCCCAGATTCAGGGGGCTTGGAAGGTAAGTTGCGGAACTAAAAACAGCAACGAACCGGACAAGCCCCGGGAGTATTTACTGACGCATTTGCGTCAGGAAATCCTCCCAGATTCAGGGGGCTTGGAAGGTAAGTTGCGGAACTAAATTAGAAAGAGGTACGAATTATGAAAGAGTGTATCAGAAGTTTGGAAATAAAGGCGCGGCTGGCAGCGGGTAGACTATTGGAAAAAGGAATGAAAAAGGAACCGGGTATTGACGGCATACTGGTAACGGTTGGTTTGTGTATTATTGCGCTGCTTCTTTGTCTTGTGATGAAAGACAGTATGACTGCTTTTATACAGGAATTGATTACGGCCATGACCAATGAAGCAAAAGAAATTCTCACAGGAGTCAGGTCATGAAACGGGAAAAAGGGAATGTAGGTGAACTGATTACTTCCGGAATATGTCTGTTGGCAATGACCGTGGTTATGTTGGTATATATTGAAAATGCCGGATTAATTCAGCAGAAAACCCAGGTAAGTCAAATTGCCAGAAAGTATATCTTGCGCATGGAGACAGTAGGCATGCTTTCCAATGCGGATCGGGCGGCTCTGTGTGGAGAACTGGAAGCAGCAGGAGCGGAAAAACTTAAATTTGACGGAACGACTCTTTCGCAGGTGAATTATGGCGAAGAAATTGTACTGCGGATACAGGGGGAACTAAGTAATGGCTATGCATTTACGGAAAAGAGAGTATCAACGGCGAAACATTAGAAAAATTGTCAGAGAATCAGGAGTCCCCAAAGGGACTCTTGACTCACAAAGCGGTCAGACTGGATGGGCCATGGGGTTATTTTCATTACTTTTTCTGGTGGTAGTTCTGTGTGCGCTGCTTAAGATGGAACTGTTCAGGACAATTGCTCTTTACATGGAGGATGCGCTTGCTGCGTCCAATCTTGCGTCGGCAGTGGTGGATTTGAAAGAATACGGAAAGACACATAAAATCCTCATAGGAGATATACATGCCGCATACGAGCGTTACATAAAAGCAATCAAGGGAAATCTGAACCTGAACGACACATGGGAAGGCCAGGAGGGAGGTGTTGTACAGGGAACTGTGAGAGTGGTTAATTACACAATTTATAATGTGGAGGAAGATCTGGTTACAGTGTATTATTATGATGAAAATGGTCTGATGACTTCCTGGAATGAGCCGTTGGGAAGCGCCACAGCGCCAAACGGAAAATGCATTGAATCTACTTCTGTATATAGTGAGATTGCGTTTCCGACAAAGGTATTTATGGGAATAGAAATAGAAGCGCATAAAGGGAAGCTGGCGGATATTACCAAGTAAAATAACAGGGAGATATGGACATGAGCCGAAACAAAGAACAGGGATACAAAGAGATGCCTGGCAAGAGGTTTTCTTTTTCCAAAAGGAAAACAGGAGTCAGTTTAGCAGCATTGGCGGCAGCGGTGGCAATGTTTGTTATATTATTACAGATGGAAAAGAATATTTTATCACAGTATGAAAAGGGAGAGATATATGTAGCCGCCCAAACCATCACAAAAGGTCAAATGATTACGGAGGAGAATTATCAGGAATTTTTCCGACTCAGCGAAATGGACAAATTATTGATTCCGGATACAGCACTGACAAATCCGGATCAGATACAGGGGCTGGCGGCAACGTTTGAGGTGGAGCCAGGAACATTGTTGACAAAAGGGATGTTTGAAGGAGTGAATGACATATGGAATGGCATGGAGGAACCTGTGATTGCGGGATTTCGCGCAGAGGACATCTATCAGGTGGCAGGGGGAACATTGCGGGCAGGAGACAGGGTACATATTTATATTGTAAAGGAAGGAGAGACAATATTAGCCTGGGAGAGAGTATATGTGCAGCAGGTATTTGATGCCTCAGGGGCCAACATTCCAAACACGGATCATGTGACAGCTGCTCAGAGAGTCAATATCTATCTGGATAAACGAGAGGTTGCGGCATTTTACACGGGAATTGAGGAGGGAAGCGTCCGGGTGGTCAGATTATGCCAGAGCTAAGAATTGGAAGAGATTTTCACCAATCAGTTGATGACAGGCCAAGATGACAGGCTGAAAGATTTGTGAGTCCCATAGCAGAGACATGGAGGTTGCGTGGAGTGACAATAGTGATATTGGGGATAGTGGCAGCAGGAATGCTTATCATCAGAAAGTGGGATGAACCGTTATCACTCAATGGTTGGGAGTATCTGGGGATTCTGACAGCAGCGGTACTGATGAAGAAGATGATTCCAATCATAATCAGTGAAACAGGGGGAGGGTGCCTTTTGCTGTCGGTGGTTGGTGGGTGTCTGCTTTTGGCATGCGTGACAGATTTGATGATCTGCCAGGTATATAATTTTACCTGGTGGCCTGCGTTGTCAGCGGCTGCAATACTTCTGTGGCAAAGTTTATGGACTCCAAAGATAAGTGAGCCAAAGGAGATTTTAATATCACTTCTGACATTTTTGATACTACAGTTTGCTTTATTTGGCCGAATGTACGGAAGGGCGGACGGTTATGCCTTCTGCGTATGTGCTATTGTGGAGGCTTCCAGAGGAATGAAGGCCGCCGGTTTTCTGGCGCATATGTTACTGTCCTATACATTATTGCTCCTGGCGCAGGCCGTTCGTGGAAATTTGAATAAAAGAGGGAATTTAAAAAAGCCGGTTCCGTTTCTGCCATATATCACAATATCTTTCTGGTTAGTTGCTATTTTGGGTGTCTTAGCAAAATAGGTATTTTGAGGTATACCTGTGGATATTTGTTTGCGCCATTGCCCGCAAGGGGAGGATATGGTACAATGTTGACACAGAAGGGCGTTGTGTCAACTTCTAATTCCAAGTGCGCTAAAGCGCACAAGATTATGGTACAATGTTCGCAAAGGGCAGAGCCAAGAGTCCAAAGAAGCAACTGCCAGACTTGTTTGAGCAGATGCGTCTTTGGACATTTGGCAAGCGAAGCGAACCCGAAAAACAGAAGGTTTTTCGGGTCTCTGCCCGAAGCATTGCGGAAATCATGGTACAATGTTGACACAGAAATGCGTTGTGTCAACTTCTGATTCCAAGTGCGCTAAAGCGCACGAAATCATGGTACAATGTTGACACAGAAGGGCGTTGTGTCAACTTCTGAATCCAAGTGCGCAAAAGCGCACGAAATCATGGTACAATGTTGACGCAGAAATGCGTTGTGTCAACTTCTGATTCCAAGTGCGCTAAAGCGCACAAGATTATGGTACAATGTTGACATGATAAATTAAAGTTGTATTGTCAGGAGGTATGAGGAAAAGGGATGGAGAAGAAGTCTGATGAAAATTGTTATTTGCGATGACAGCATTGAGGACGTGCTGCAAATAGAGAAGTTGTTAAATAAATATTTGAGATTATTTTCCAGAGAAGATATTAAGCAGGAGAGATACTTGGATGCAGCCCAATTGTATCAGAGAATACAGGAGGGGGATCTGGCGGATATTTATATATTAGATATGATAATGGAAGAAAAAAATGGAATTGATATTGGAAATCAGGTCAGAAAAGTGGGAAGGGAAAATGTGATTATTTATGTTACATCTTCCAATGACTTTGCGTTAGAAGCCTATGGTGTGCATGCGGTCAGGTACCTGGTGAAACCAGTGAGCGAGGAAAAATTCTTTGAAGCATTGACATACGCTTTGTCTTTTACGGAGGTAGAACGGGATTCCACCTATCTGGTGAAAACCAGGGATGGTTTTGTGTCGGTCTTTTATTCCCAGATTGAGGTGATAGAAAATGTCTCCAGAAGGCTGGAGATTCATATGAAAAGCGGAGAAGTAATAAGAAGTATTGTTATCAGAAAATCTTTTGATCAAGAAATTGAGGAACTAGTCAGGGATAGAAATTTTTTACTTGTTCATAAGTCATATCTCATTAATTTGAACTATGTGAAGAAACTGGACAGAAATGATGTGGTAATGGAAAGCGGCAGAAGAATTCCAATCAGCAAAGCAAGAGCCATGGATGTGAAAAGAGAATATCTTCTGTTTGTGGCAGAGAAGTACAGATAGGGGCGAAAATGGATTATTTCCGAAATATATCTTATACGATAAGTCATTTGTTTTTATTGGCGTTTTTTTATTTGTTTGTGTATCATCGTTTTTCAAAGAGAAAGACCATAGGAATATGTTTTTTGGTATTTATGGTGCTGAATATAACAGATATATTGAAAATGAATATTTTTCCCGATAGCTCCTTATGTTATATTGTGGTTACGATTTTTCAAATCTTTGTGACGCAGTTTACGGGATTGGTTCTTTCAAGCAAAAGAAACAGCAGGGTATTATTTATAGGGCTGAGCGCATCTAATTATGTCATATCCGGGAGCATTTTGTCGAGTGTACTGTATATTTATACCAAGAGTACCCTGCTTGCTTTGATTGGCGGATTTCTGCTGCATTTGGCGGTTCTTATTTTTTTAGTCGTGCGAATCAGAGAGATTTGGCTGAAAGGATATGATAAAGAATCTGCCAATAATTGGTGGCAATTATGTCTTGTGCCCGTGCTTTTTTATTGTGGTTTTTCTTTTATAGGCTTTTTCCCGCATACTTTATTTGAATATCCCGATAACATACCGGGAGTTCTGTTTTTTGTTTTAACCATGTTTATTTCTTATGTGGTTGTCATTCGATATGTGGAAAGTGAATCGCAAAACAATGAAATGTTTTGGAAAAATATCATGGTGGAAGCTTATATTAAAGGACTTGAAAATCATTATTATCTGGTGGAGCGGTCAGAGCAGAATCTTAAAATACTTCGTCACGATGTGAGACATTATTCCTTTATGATAGATTCTTTGCTGGAACAGGGAGAGTTTGAAGAAATTAAGAAAATTACCAGTCATATTAATGATGTGGCAGATGAGAACAGAGTTGTAAAATATTGTAATAACCTGATTGTCAACACTATCCTGACCAGAATGATTGAGATAGCGGAATCCTGTGATATAAGAATTCAGCATGATTTTGTGATAGAGAAAGAAATACAGCCAAATGAGTATGAATTTGCTTCAGTTATCGCAAATTTGTTGGAAAATGCAATAAATTGTGTGAAAGACTTTGAAAAGGAGAAAAGATATATCAAAACCCAAATTCACTGCACAGATGAACACTTGTTGATTCGGATGGAAAATGAATATGAAACAGAGCTTCTCTTTGATGCTTCCACGGGCCTTCCGAAGAGCAGAAAAGGAGGAAATCATGGACTTGGAATGCAGAGTGTTCAGGCATTTATGGAACAGCTGGAAGGAAATGTGGGGTGTTATTGTGAAGAGGGGGTTTTTAAAATTATGCTATTTGCGAAATTTTAGGTATGATTTGTGAAAAAGGGGAAAGGCTGATTCCTATGGGAGGTAGTATAATAGAATGGATTTGACATTCCATAGGAAGGGAGGTATTTGTATGCAGAAAATTTTTCTCAAGTATACATTTGCCATAGTTACGGCCGCCATTTTTCTGATTCTTTTGTTTCATTTTATATTTACTTATCATTCTTTGAAGGAACGGCAGTTTGAAACTTTTAACGCAAAGTTGGAACAGGTGATACATACACTGGAGAATAACAAGACAGAATTGGAACTGGTGAGCGAAAACCTTGATGAAGACTATCTGACCAGGGCAAAGGCAGCGGCGTATGTATTAGACAGAATGCGGGAAGTATCCATGGATGTGTCCCAGATGGTATACCTTGCCAATTTACTTAATGTGGATGAAGTTCATGTCATTGATGAAAATGGGATTATTGCGTCTTCCTCTGTCTCTCAGTACATTGGTATTGATATGGATGATCATGAGCAAACCCGTGCGTTTCTGGCGGTTTTGGAAAGTGAAGAAGAAGGGGCGTATCTGATACAGGAAGCTATGCCCAATGCGGCTGAACATAAGATTATGAAGTATGTGGGAGTGGCCAGAGAGGGGCAAAAAGGAGTGGTTCAGGTAGGGTTTGAACCTACAAGACAAATGGAGGCCGAACTGAGGAACACATACGAATATATTTTTTCAAAATTTCCTACGGACGTGGGAGAAGAACTTTTTGTGATAGATATTGCGACGGGAGAGATTGTAGGCCATTCCAATGGTTTGGATAAGGAATATATGGAAAAGTATTACCAGATAAATGAGCTGCCTTCGGATTTGGAGAGCGCCTTTGTCAGGGAGCAAAATGGAAAAGTTATGTATGTGGTGAGCAGAGAGTATGAAGATGTGCTGATATGCGCCGCATTGTCGGGGACTATTTTGTATGATAAACTTTTAGGAAATGTGCTTATCACGTTTTTATATCTGGTATTTGTGGAAATAGCGGTGCTCTTTCTGCTGAATTATCTGGTCAGACAAAAAGTGATTGAAGGAATACATCAAATAATTGAGAGCTTGTCATCAATAGCGAAAGGTAATCTGGATACTATGGTATCGGTTGGAGGGAACAATGAATTCGTGCAATTGAGCGATGGGATTAACACCATGGTTAAAAGCATAATAAGTCTTTCTGACAGAATCTCTGCAATCATCGAAATCAGTGGGATTCCCTTGGGAGCGTTTGAATATAAAAAAGGAAGGGAACATGTCTTTGTGACATCGGGTGTAAGAGATTTGTTGGAAATCCCTGGAGAAAAGGTGAATCAACTATACAAAAATGCCGTTAAATTTGATGCTTATATTCGTAATTTACTTCAAAACAGCGTGGATGGGGAAAAAGATGTCATACAAATAACGGATACAAAATACGTCAGAATTCACATGTCGGAAACGGCGGAGGGCTGTCTTGGGGTTATCACAGATGTGACAGAGGATGTGATGGAGAAACGGAGGATGCAATATGAAAACACTCACGATCCTTTGACAGGACTATACCAATATAAGCAGTTTAAGCGGCTGGCCGGAGAGAATGTGAGAAAAATGTCTGCTGGGGAAGTATGCGGTATTGTCATGTTGGATCTGGACAGTTTTAAATCTATCAACGATACGTTTGGGCATAATGGAGGAGATAAGTATTTGCGGGAGTTTGCGTCCGTTATGAAATCCATGCCGTCGGAATACTTCCTGACAGCAAGGCGTTCAGGAGATGAATTTTGTATGATGATTTTCGGATGCAAAAAGAAAGAAGAAATTATCTATTGGCTGGATTTGTTTTACAAGGTGTTGGAAGACAGAAAAATTTTACTTTCTGAAACATACTCTCAGAAAATCAGTGCATCCGGCGGACTTGCCTGGACAGGAGATAATGAGGAGAGCATATATGAACTGCTAAGCCATGCGGATGAAGCGTTGTATGAAGTAAAAAGGGAGTCAAAAGGACATTACACGGAATACCAATAATCCTTTGCTGCTCTTGGTTATTGTAATTGTGCGGTAATCTGTTTAACCTGTGCAGTGACTTGTATTATCTGTTTAATTTGTGCAGCTGTGCAGTGAGCTGTATAATTTGCGTTACTGCGCAATAATTTGCATAACCTGTGCAACTGTATAGTGAGCTGTATAATTTGTGAACCTGCGTAATCATCTGCATAACCTGTGAAACTGTGCAGTGAGCTGTATAATTTGTGAACCTGCGTAATCATCTGCATAACCTGTGCAACTGTGTAGCGAGCTGTATAATTTGTGAAACTGCGCAGTAATTTGCATAACCTGTGCAACTGTTCAATGAGCTGTATAATGTGTGTAACTGTGTAGTAATCTTATTTAACCAGTAACAAAACGATTACTGTCAATTTTCAGAATTATGCACGACAAACGCATGAGTAAACAAATTATGAATATTTTGTAAAAAACACATTCTTTCATAATTCCTGATGCGATTTTGGAACTATGAAAATCAAAAAAGTCAAATTTTAACCCCAAATAATCGCATACAGCGATTCAACATTTACAAATTGTTTATAGATTGTTCATTCATGCGTTTGTCGTGAGAATTATGGGATTGAGATTGATTTTTTGGATAGATATTTGTATAATGTGTTTACCACATTTTGTAAGTGTCAGAAACTCAACAAGGATGACATACAAATTATAGAGAAGGAGAACATGGTCAATGAAGCAGGATTTAATTGTTATTTTGGATTTGGGAAGTACACAGAATACGGTTCTTGCCCGCAAAATAAGAGAACTTGGTGTATATAGTGAGATTCATCCCCATGATATCACTGCGGAGGAACTGAAGGCGCTTCCGAACGTGAAAGGTATTATTTTAAATGGCGGAGAAAATCGTGTAGTAGATGACAAGGGGATAGAAATAAGACAGGAATTATATGGTTTGGATTGGCCGATGATTTCCGTTGATTATCCCCAGTCCCAATGCCAGGAGAAATGGAATGAGTTACCGGATTGTGATGCATTGAAAAAGTTTCTCTTTGAGGAATGCGGCGCAAAGTCTAATTGGAATATGAAAAATTTTATAGAAGATCAGATGGAGATTATTCGGAAACAGGTGGGAGATAAAAAGGTCCTGCTTGCGCTCTCCGGTGGGGTGGATTCGTCTGTGGTTGCGGCCATGCTCATTAAGGCCATCGGACAGCAGCTTGTTTGTGTTCATGTAAATCATGGATTGATGCGTAAAAATGAATCAGAAAGTGTAGTAAAAGTTTTTAAAGATGAACTCCATGCCAATCTGGTTTATGTGGATGCTTCTGAACGGTTTCTTGGCAAATTGGCCGGTATATCGGACCCAGAACAGAAGCGTAAAATCATTGGGGGAGAGTTTATTCGAGTTTTTGAAGAGGAAGCAAGGAAACTGGAAGGAATTGACTTCCTTGGCCAGGGAACGATTTATCCTGATATTATTGAAAGCGGAACCAAAACGGCTAAAATGGTAAAGTCTCATCACAATGTGGGTGGTCTTCCTGAGGATTTGAAATTTGAACTGGTAGAACCTTTGAAACAGCTCTTTAAGGATGAAGTTCGTGCCTGCGGTGTGGAGCTTGGGCTGCCCCATGATATGGTATATCGTCAGCCTTTTCCAGGGCCTGGACTCGGAGTAAGGTGCCTTGGCGCAATTACACGGGACAGATTAGAGGCAGTGAGAGAATCTGATGCAATTCTCAGGGAAGAATTCGCAAGGGCAGGGTTGGATAAGAAAGTATGGCAATATTTTACCGTTGTTCCTGATTTTAAATCGGTGGGCATGAAAAACAATGCTCGTGTGTTTGAATATATGGTAATTATCCGAGCCATAAATACGGTGGACGCAATGACGGCATCCATAGAAAAAGTAGATTGGGAAGTGTTGGAGAAGATAACAAACAGGATATTGGCGGAAGTGGAAAATGTGAATAGGGTATGTTATGATATGAGTCCGAAACCGCCTGCGACGATTGAGTTCGAATAGTCGCTACAAGTCTGGGAAGCCTTATAAACAGGGCGTTCCCGGG
>CAJUGT010000147.1 GCA_910586435.1 uncultured Acetatifactor sp.
ACGAAGGTGCCCGGAAGGGTTTTCAGACGCAAAAGCGGCTGAATAACCCTTCCCTTATAGGGGCACCGAAGTGCAGAGACGGAACTGGAATAGGAGGAATGGTATGAAGCTGATTTTTGTGGGTGCGGATCATGAAGTAACAGGCAGCTGCCATTATCTTGAGGCAGGAGGAAGGCATGTTCTGGTAGATTATGGTATGGAACAGGGAGCAAATGTATTTGAGAATATTTCCCTTCCGGTGGATGAGGCCAAGATTGACTATGTGTTTTTGACCCATGCCCATGTGGACCATTCCGGACTGCTGCCGCTGCTGTATGCCAGAGGGTTCAGAGGACAGGTGTTTTCCACGGATGCCACGGCGGATCTTTGCAGCATTATGCTGAGAGATTGCGCTCATATTCAGATGATGGAGGCGGAGTGGAAGAATAGAAAGGCCAAAAGAAGCAGTGCGCTGAATGCCATGGAGCCGCTTTATACCATGGAAGACGCGGAAGGGGTTATAAAATGCTTTGTGCCCTGCCATTATGACCAGGAAGTGGAAGTGTGCGAAGGAATTAAGATTCGATTTACAGATATAGGCCATCTGCTGGGTTCCGCAAGCATAGAAGTATGGCTGACGGAAGAGGGACATACGAAGAAAATCGTATTTTCCGGAGACATTGGAAATAAAAATCTCCCATTGCTGCGGGACCCGGCCTACACAGCGTCGGCGGATTATGTGGTGATGGAGTCCACCTATGGCAACAGACTGCATGCCGCTGAAAATCCGGATTATGTGAAAGAACTGGCAGCCATACTTCAGGAAACTTTTGACAGAGGCGGAAATGTAGTGATTCCGTCCTTTGCGGTGGGACGTACTCAGGAACTTCTGTTTTTCCTGCGCAAAATCAAAGTGGGCCGTATGGTAAAAGGACACGAGAACTTTCCGGTGTACGTGGACAGTCCTCTGGCAGTGGAGGCCACGGGGATTTTTCAGGATAACAGAATGGAATGTTTTGGCGATGAGGCCATGGATTTGGTGAAGGAAGGGATTAATCCGATTTCTTTTGCGGGACTGAAGCTTGCCATTACCAGTGAGGAGTCAAAGGAGATTAATTTTATTGATACGCCGAAAGTCATTATTTCCGCATCGGGCATGTGCGAAGCGGGACGTATCAGGCACCATTTGAAACATAATCTGTGGAGACCGGAGTGTACGATTCTGTTTGTGGGATATCAGGCTGTGGGAACTCTGGGCAGGCTGATTGTTGAGGGAATTGATGAAGTAAAGCTTTTTGGGGAGTCCATACATGTCCGGGCGGAAATCAAAAAACTCATCGGCATGAGCGGACATGCCGACAAAGACGGGCTGATTGAGTGGCTTGAGGGATTTGAGGAGAAGCCTCGGAAAGTATTTGTGGTGCATGGGGAAGACAGCGTATGTATGGAATTCGCGGAATGTCTGAAGGTTCAATACAATTATCATACATATGCGCCATACAGCGGTACGGAATTCGATCTTATATCAGGCAGGCTCCTGTATGAGGCTGCGCCTGTGCCGGTGAAGAAAAAGGCAAAATCCATTGCGTCCAGTGTATACACAAGGTTGCTGGCAGCTGCCAGAAGGCTGCTTGCGCTGGTGCAGAAGAGCGAAGGTATGCCTAATAAAGATATGGGCAAGTTTGCGGACCAGATTAACTCCTTATGTGACAAGTGGGAGTGAGGAAAGGGTAAGGACTTTATATGAATATGATTGCGGCTGTGGATAATAACTGGGCCATTGGCCGGAAGGGTCAGCTGCTTGTGAGGATTCCCAATGACCAGAAGCAGTTCCGGCAGGAAACGCTGGGAAAGGTTGTGGTCTACGGCCGCAAAACGCTGGACACGTTTCCGGGGAAAATGCCTTTGGAGGGTCGGACCAATATTGTGCTTTCCAGAATGCCTGGATATGAGGTAAAGGGGGCCGTGTCGGTATGTTCCATAGAGATGCTTTTGGAAAAACTGAAAGCTTATCCCACGGAAGATATTTATATCATTGGCGGCGCAAGCATATACAGGCAGCTTCTGCCCTGTTGCGATACAGCCCATATAACGAAGATAGATCACATCTATGAGGCCGACACATATTTTCCCAATCTGGATGAGGATGAAGAATGGGAACTTACGGCGGATAGTGAAGAACAGACGTATTTTGACATTGCGTATACTTTTTTGCGGTATGAAAGAAGAACCAGATAGAAATACTATGTAACATACAGAGAGAACAGAAAGAAGGAATGGAAAATGGAGAAGAAAAACATTGATTGGAGCAATCTTGGGTTCGGATATGTAAGGACGGATAAAAGATATGTCTCCAATTATAAGAATGGCGCATGGGATGAGGGTGTTCTGACAGAGGATTCCGATATTGTATTGAATGAATGTGCCTGTGTGCTGCAATACGCCCAGACGATTTTTGAAGGGCTGAAGGCATATACTACGGAACAGGGCCGCATTGTGGCTTTTCGCCCGGATTTGAATGCGGAACGTATGGAGTCTTCGGCAAAACGTCTGGAAATGCCTGTGTTTCCCAGGGAGCGTTTTGTGGAGGCCATTACCAGAGTTGTTGCTGCCAACACGGCATATGTGCCGCCATATGGCAGCGGCGCCACATTGTACCTGCGCCCCTATATGTTTGGCTCCAATTCCGTCATCGGTGTGAAGCCTGCGGCTGAATACCAGTTTCGCGTGTTCTGTACGCCTGTGGGGCCTTATTTTAAAGGGGGCGCAAAGCCTCTGACCATTCGGGTCAGTGATTTCGACCGTGCTGCCCCCCATGGAACAGGGAATATTAAGGCAGGCTTAAATTATGCCATGAGTCTGCATGCCATTGTGAGTGCCCATGAAGAAGGATATGACGAAAATATGTACCTTGACCCCGGGACACGGAGTAGAGTGGAGGAAACAGGAGGGGCCAATTTCCTTTTTGTGACAAAGGACGGCGGAGTGGTCACACCGAAATCGGATAGTATTCTGCCTTCCATTACCAGGCGTTCTCTTGTGTATGTGGCCAAGGAATACCTTGGGTTGAAAGTGGAAGAAAGGGAAGTGCTGTTGAGCGAAGTGGAAGATTTTGCGGAATGCGGGCTTTGCGGTACGGCGGCGGTGATTTCTCCGGTGGGCAAAATAGTGGATCATGGCAGGGAAATCTGTCTGCCCAGCGGTATGGATGAAATGGGACCTGTGACCAGGAAATTATATGATACGCTTACCGGAATTCAAATGGGCAGAATAGAAGCTCCGGAGGGTTGGATACATGTAATCGAATGAGAGGTGGCTGCATGAGAAAAAAAGTGGCCGCAGTCACATTATTGCTTTTGTTATTATTGACATCTTGTGGTGAGGAAGGCGGGAGCGCAAAAGTGATTTTCACCACTGGCTTCGGTAAAGACGATGTGTTCAGAATCGGAAACGGGGTGTGTACCGTACCAGAAATCATGGTGTATCTCACCAATACCGCAAACCAGTATGAAAATGTCTACGGCCCGGAGATATGGAATGTTTCCCGGGAGGGCGTTACGCTGGAAGAAAATATTAAAGAAACGGTTCTGGCAAAAATGGCACAGATTAAAACCATGTATTTGCTGGCCCAGGATCGCAAAGTTACCTTGGAGGAAGAAGAGAACAGGCGGGTGGAGCAAGCAGCAGCCGAGTATTTCGCCTCTCTGAATGATACGGAAAAAGAGCTCATGGCAGTGGATGAGGCAGTCATTGGCCAGTTATATCGGGAATATGCTCTGGCTGACAAAGTGTATCAGTTTATCATTCAGGATGTGAAGCCGGAGATCAGTGACGATGAGGCTCGTACAATTACGGTGCAGCATATTCTGCTTCGGACGGAAATGATTGATAACGCAGGCAACAGAGTCGCGTATTCGGACAAGGTAAAGGAATCCATTTATGAAAAGGCATGTGAGATTCGTCAGAGAGCATTGGATGGGGAGGCTGATTTTTTAGAGCTGGCATCCCGCTTCAGCGAGGATTCTGTCATTACGTATTCTTTCCGCAAGGGAGAGGTGGAAGAAGCGATTGAACAGGAAGCTTTTCAGCTTGACACCGGAGGAATCAGTCAGGTGATTGAGACGGACAAAGGATACCATATTATAAAATGTGTAAGTACTTTTGACAGGGAACAAACGGACAGAAATAAACTGGTGATTATTGAGGAAAGGCGCAGAGAGGTGTTCGGCCAGGAATATGACGCGTTTGTTGAGACTTTGGCCCGTCAGCTGAATGCAAAGCGATGGGAGGAAGTTACGCTGCCAAGAGAGGAAGCCATTACGACCACAAGCTTTTTTGATGTTTACGCTAAATATTTCCCACACTGACCTTTCGAGTCAGGGAGGATGGGGGGAAAGCCGGAGGTTTCTCCTTGTGTTCGGGGATAATGAGTATGGGAGATAGACAGGACGGAAAGGAAAGGTACAATGAGCATTTTTAATATGGAAAGTTCTTTGATGCGCACTTTGGCCAGGGTGGCGGATTTAATGATATTGAATTTCATTACTTTGATATGCTGCATTCCTGTCATTACCGCAGGAGCCGCATTGACTGCGCTGCATTATATGTGTCTTAAGATGGTCAGAGATGAGGAAGGCTATCTGCTCAAAGGATATTTCAAAGCGTTCAGGGAAAATCTGAAACAGGCCACACTTTTATGGATTCTGCTGCTTCTGGCAGTGGGAGTGATTGTTACGGATGTGGCCGTGATGTATTACGCGGTAATTGATTTTCCTTTTATCATCAGGATTGCGATTTTGGTGATGGGGATTATTGTGCTGTGTACTTCCATGTATCTGTTTCCTATGCAGGCAAAATTTTCCAATGCCATTCCGAAGACCATCAAAAATGCCTTTATGGCCAGCATGATTCAGTTTCCTAAGACATTGCTGATGATATTGATGCTGTTTGTGGCGCCCTGCGTGATTTTGGTGTCGGAGAGATTTGTGCCGCTGGTGCTGTTGTTCTTTTTCTCCCTTCATGCCTATTTGTCGGCTCTCTTATATAATAAGTTCTTTCAGAGAATGGAGGAGCGGACTCCTGTCCAGCAGCCCGTGGGCACACAGGGGGAGGACGGCAGGATTTTTCATGATGAATTGGACTCCTCAGGGAGGGACAAGGATGCTCGCTGAATTCCTTAGTTAAAATGTCGTATTTTTACATTTTGAACAGGCGTGAAGCTTAAAAAATAAAAATATAATATTGTTTGAAAATGAAAAAAAAGCAGATTGCACAATGAGGCAATCTGCTTTTTGCTGTATTCTATAAAAATGTCTTTTTTTTACCTTTTTTTCCTCTAAAAAATTCAAAAAGTAGAAAAGAAACGCCCATTAATAGCAGATTTCATAATTTATACTTTTTGGTTTGGAAGCATATATGTAAAAAATAACTAAAAGAAAGGGAAATAAATATTGATTCTTTGAATAAATTGTGATATTATTATAAAGTCTTTAAAATATGTGGTTTGTTTCCGAAAAGTATACTTTTTGGAAATTTTGAAATGCATATAGTCTCGAAGAGAAGCAATCAGGTCCGCATATAAAGAATACGCTAAAAGGAGGAGAGCAAGCATGAGGAGCAGCGGGGTTAAACAGCCTACACACCGGTGCAGGAAGGGCGTGGCACTTCTGATGACCACTGCATTGCTGGCAGGACAATGCGCAATACTGCCTTCTGTCAAGTCTGAGGCGGCGCCGGGAGTGGCGTTGAAAGATAAGTATACCGGATTTGACGGGATAGAGATTGATTGGAAGTACAGCAGTGCGGAGGACATCAGTACATATGAAAACTATGCGGCAGGATTCGCGGATGTGAAGAATGCGGCACAGGCCATAGAAATACCGCTTACGTCGATTCGTTACGGACAGGGAAAACCAACAGTGGAGGAGTATGAGGGGAGAAAAGCGCTTTTGTCAGACAAAGGAGCTGAATATCTTGAGTTCACTGTCAATGTGCCGGAGAGCGCAATGTACCAGATACAGCTGGATTACTATTTAAAGCCCGGTAATTCCGATTCTGCGAAAAGGATTCTATATGTGGACGGCCAGACTCCTTTTAGTGAGGCCAGTGATATTGAACTGGATCGTTTTTTCAGGGATGCCAGCGATCCGGTTATTAACAGTATTGGAGATGAAACCAGACCAGCCCAGGAGGAAATACCGGGGTGGAGGTCTGTCTGTGTGAAAGATACATCGGGTATTTATTCGGAACCTTTCAGCGTTTATCTGGAAGCAGGCAGCCATGATATCCAGCTGATTTATAACAAAGTGGATTTCTATCTCTCGAATATTACTTTGATTCCGCCCAAGGAATATAAGACATATGCCGAAGTGGCGGCGGAGTACGCAGCCAATGGATATAAGGCGGCGCAGGTTGACAGGATGCATTTTCAGGCGGAACTGACGACAAAAGAAAAAAATGATGTCACCCTGCGGCGTGACAATGACGGTGATCCCCTGGTGGAGCCGGCGTCCAGCACCAGCCGTAAGCTGAATGTAATGGGCGGCTATCGGTGGCGTGCGGGAAATCAGAGCATTACTTGGGAATTTGATGTTCCCCAGGACGGTTTGTATAAGATAGGAATGTATGTAAAGCAGTCCTGGAATGACGGACTTCCTTCCTACAGACAGATTGCCATTGACGGCGAAGTGCCATTTGAAGAATTGTTGGAATACAGTTTTGATTACAATACAAGCTGGTCATTGGAAGAACTGGGTGATAAGGAGGGAAATCCCTATGAATTCTATCTGACAGCGGGGACACATACCATTACCATGACTGTCAAATTAGGGAAAATAGGAGAAATATTATCCTCCATTCAGGAAGATATCGAAGTACTCTCCGAGATGCTGCTGAATATTAACCTGATTGCGGGAAGCAGCCCTGACCCCAACTATGATTATGGTTTCTTCACAAAGATTCCCAACCTGCGGGAACAGATGGAGTACATTGTGGAGAGCATGGATAGAAAAAGTGTCATGATAAAAGACCTGGCATCCAAGACACCTGCTATGGCCAATAACTTCCTGACCATTCAGGCGCAGGTGGAGGAGATGCTGGCAGATCCTTACAGTATCGCGAAAAAGGTGGGAGACCTGACCAACTCCCAGAAGAGTCTGAGTGAGTGGTATCTGTCCATGCAGAGCTGTCCGCTGGTAATTGACTGGATTGACGTAGGTAATCCTGAAGAGACATGGAAGAGTGTGTCATCGAATATCTTCCAGAGATTGTGGGCAACCGCAAGGCAGTTTATTGTTTCTTTCTCAAAGGATTATGACAATGTGGGCGGCGTGTTATCGGATGATGTGGTTGTAACGGATACCATCAGTGTCTGGATTGCCAGAGGTACAGAGTGGGCCGAGGTGATTAAGGAACTGGCAGATGAAAGTTTTACGCCGAAGACGGGAATTGCCATCAATGTGAACGTTCTTCCCGCGTCCCAGCTCAATGCCGGCAATGTCAATGCTCTGATGCTTTCCATTACATCTGGTAAGGCTCCGGATGTAGCGCTGGGTGTGGACATCACATCTCCTGTGGAATTTGCCATTCGTGACCAGGTATATGATTTGTCGGAATTTGAAGGATTTGATGAGGTTAGAGATCGTTTTGTAAGGGCAACGCTGACACCATATGAGTACATGGGCGGTACATACGCAATACCGGAGACGATGAACTTTAATGTATTGTACTATCGCAAGGATCTGTTGACCAAATATGGCATTCAGTTGCCCAATACCAGGCAGGATTTGTATGACTATGTGCTGCCGGCGCTGTATCAGAACGGTTTGAATTTCTATTTTGGACGTGATTTTACACAGTTCCTTTTCCAGAACGGGGGCAAGTATTACACGGAGAACGGAATGAAGTCCGCATTGGATTCTCAGGAAGCGTTCCTTGCGTTTAAGGAATATACGGAATTGTTTACCAATTATGGTGTGCCTGAAACCGCGAATTTTTATCAGTACATGCGGTCGGGGATTATGCCCTTGGGCGTAGGTGATTTTAATATGTATATGCAGCTTTCGGTTGCGGCTCCCGAGATTTCGGGCAAATGGGGGATTTGTGCTCTGCCCGGTGTCATGCAGGCCGACGGCACCATCAATCGCTCCGCAGGAGCAATTACCGATAAGGGCGATGTCATAATGAAACAGAGCGATAAACCGGAACAGAGCTGGGAATTCCTGAAGTGGTGGAGCAGCACTGAGGTTCAGGAACAATTTGCCAAGGAAGTAGAGGCTCTGATGGGTGCGGAAGCAAGATGGAATACGGCAAACAAAGAAGCATTCTTAAGTCTTGCCTGGAATGATGAGGATATTGCTACATTGGAAGAAATGTGGCAGTGGGCGCAGGAAACCCCTACTGTATTGGGAAGCTACATGACCACACGTCATATGACCAATGCGTGGACCACAGTTGTTATCAGCGGCGGAGATGTCAGGGAGGCTTTGGAACAGGCAGTGAAGGACATCAACCGTGAGATGCGCTCAAAGCAGGAAGAATACGGGGTGATCAGCAATGAATAGGAAGATGACTAAAACAGAAGCAATCAAACGCTTTTGGCGTAAGCATTGGATGGGATATGCGTTCATGGCGCCCTTTGTGATTTTGTTTACCATTTTTATCGTGGCACCGGTTGTGACTGCCATTGGTTTAAGCTTTACCAATTATAACATGATGCAGACACCCAGGTTTGTAGGTCTGAATAACTACAGGCTGCTGTTCCTGGATGACGAAGTGTTTATGATCGGTTTGGCAAACACTATGAAATTTGCGATTATCACAGGGCCCATAGGTTATTTGCTGTCTTTCTTCGCAGCATGGGTTATCAATCAGCTGAAGTTTAAGAGAGTATTCGCGTTGGCCTTTTACGCGCCCTCCATCTGTAGCGGTATCGCAATGTCCACTGTGTGGATGATTATTTTCTCCAGTGACCGTATGGGTTATTTGAACAATATTTTGTTGAACTGGGGATTGATTGATGAACCGATTCTGTGGAATACGGATCCTACCTATATTATGGGAGTGGTTATGTTCATTTCTCTCTGGATGAGTATGGGTACCGGATTCCTGGTATTCCTGGCAGGTCTTCAGAATGTGTCCAAATCTTATTATGAAGCGGCTGCCATTGACGGTGTCAAGAATAAGTTTCAGGAATTGTTCTATGTGACGCTTCCCATGATGAAGCCACAGTTGCTCTTTGGCGCGATTAATGCCATTACCGGTGCTTTCGGTGTGTTTGATATCGCAGTGTCTGTGGCTGGTATGCCAAGCCCGAACTATGCGGCCCATACCATCGTGGCTCACTTGTATGATTATGCTTTCATCCGTTTCCAGATGGGATATGCATCAGCCGTGGCTGTTGTATTGTTCGTAATCACCTTTGTGCTTGGCAAGGTTGTCATGAGAGTGTTGTCAAGCAAGGATGAATAGCGTGAGAAGAACTTCTAACGCTCACAGCAAAGGC
>CAJUGT010000148.1 GCA_910586435.1 uncultured Acetatifactor sp.
CTTTTCGGGCGGCAGCTTATACCATGGTGACGTAGTAGTGTCGCCGCCGATGGAACCCATCAGCACTGCGTCAGCACTCTTTGCTTTCGCAATTGCTTCCTCTGTCAAAGGAACCCCATGTACGTCAATGGAAGCCCCACCCATAAGAATATCTTCAAAATACATCTTATGTCCATAAACCAAAGCTACCTTCTCCAATACTTTCTTCGCTTCCGCTACAATTTCCGGCCCGATTCCATCTCCGGGAATACATGTAATATGTAATTCCATAACAATCCCTTTCCTTTCCGTCACTTGCTCAATACCATATCTCTTATGTGAAAAGTACATTTTCTGATTACACTTTTCCCTCTATCATAACTGATAAATGGGCAAATATCAACAAAATATTATAAAGAATCAAGAAAAAGCAGGCTGATACTTCTCCAGCATCAGCCCGCATTCATGCACAACTTTACTCCAAACCACTTCCTAATTCTCTCCCTGCTTCTCCACACGGCTGATTGCGGATTTGTCCATGGGAATACGGCAATTCTTATTATTTCCAAATTCCACAATAACCATATCATCCGCTATATCAATCACAACGCCGTAAAATCCTGCTGTCGTCTGGACACAATCTCCAATCTCCAATGCCGAAAGCATGGCAGCCACTCTCTTTTTTTCCTTATTCTGGGGCCTCATAAAGAAAAACCACATGGCGCCAATCATCACGGCGTAAATCAGAATGATTCCCAAGATTCCACCCGTTCCGCCTACCATTTCGCCTTCTGCCAAAATAATTCCCATTTCTCCTCCATTCCGGCGGTATTCGCCTCTCATTATCTCAAATAACTATGATACACAAAAAATCACTATTGGTCAAGTAGTCTTTCAAGCTTATGTTTTTTGTACTCCCCATATCTGCCTTCGTCCAATGCAGCCCTGATTTCTTCCATCATAGTGTTATAAAAATACAGGTTGTGTAATACACACAGCCGCATCCCCAGCATTTCCTTTGCCTTCAGCAGATGCCTGATATATGCCCTGGAATAACGTCGGCAGGCAGGACAGCCGCATCCCTCCTCTATGGGTCTGGCATCCAGTTCATATTTTGCGTTAAAGAGATTTATCTTTCCATGATTTGTGTACAGATGCCCATGCCTTCCATTTCTGGAAGGATACACACAATCAAAGAAATCAATTCCCCTTTCCACTCCTTCCAGAATATTGGCCGGAGTTCCCACCCCCATCAGATATGTGGGCTTGTCTTTGGGCAGATAGGGCACTACCTCTTCCAGAATATGATACATCTCCTCATGGGATTCCCCCACTGCCAGGCCTCCCACTGCGTAACCGTCCAGCTGAAGCTCTGTGATTCGTTTGGCATGTTCTATCCTGATGTCAGAATATACCGCCCCCTGATTGATTCCAAACAAAAGCTGGCTGGGATTGATTGTGTCTTCCAGGCTGTTTAACCGTGCCATTTCATCCTGGCATCGTTTCAGCCATCTGGCCGTGCGCTCCACCGATGCCTGCACATATCTCCTGTCCGCTTTACTGGGCGCGCACTCGTCAAAGGCCATGGCAATGGTGGACGCTAAGTTGGATTGAATTCGCATACTCTCTTCAGGCCCCATAAAAATCTTACGCCCATCCACATGGGAATGAAAATACACTCCTTCTTCCTTGATTTTTCGCAGCCCTGCCAGGGAAAATACCTGAAATCCTCCCGAATCCGTCAGAATGGGCTTGTCCCATGACATGAACTTGTGAAGCCCTCCTAATTGTTTTACCACCAAATCCCCGGGACGAACATGCAAATGATAAGTGTTTGACAGCTCCACCTGAGTCTTAATCCCTTCCAGATCCTCTGTACTCACTGCCCCTTTGATTGCCGCCGCAGTTCCGACATTCATAAATACCGGTGTCTGAATTGTTCCATGCACCGTCTGAAGTTCCGCTCTTTTCGCCCTTCCTTCCTGTTTTAGAATCCTATATGTCATCAGCAAACCTCCTGAATTATTTCAAAAAAATTTTGCCATTTTCCCCAACCTTTTGTATAATATAAAACAGAACTTGTCCCCAAAAGTTCTGATGAAAGGCGCATCCCAAAGGCCTCTTGGATTACAGGGTTCGCACAGCGGTTCCTGTAAGCTTACCAGCCGCAGGGGAATACAGCCTTCCCCAAACCGACAAATACCGCGGCAGTGAAAGGAGTTATTATGGCAGGATCAACTTATGGTACTATTTTCAAGATTACAACATGGGGAGAATCTCATGGAAAAGCCCTGGGCGTTGTCATCGACGGTTGCCCGGCAGGTCTTCCCCTGCAAGAAGAGGATATACAATTCTATCTGGACAGACGCCGCCCCGGCGCCAGCCATATCACCACACAACGCAAAGAAGCTGACAGGGTGGAAATCCTCTCCGGTGTCTTTGAAGGCAAAACCACCGGAACCCCTATATCTCTGATGATTCACAACACCTCACAGATTTCCGGTGATTACAATGAAATTGCCTCTTACTACCGTCCCGGTCACGCCGATTACACCTTTGACCAGAAATACGGCTTCCGGGATTACCGTGGGGGAGGACGTTCTTCTGGTAGAGAAACCATTGGCCGAGTGGCCGCAGGCGCGATTGCCTGCAAAATATTAAAACTCCTTGGCATTACCCTCTGCGCCTACACCCGTTCCATCGGCCCCATAGAAGCCGATATGTCCAAATTTGACAGACAGGTAATTGCCCAAACCCCCACCGCCATGCCGGACCCCCATGCCGCCAAAGCCGCTCTGGCCTACCTGGAAACCACCAGACAGGAAAACGACTCCGCAGGCGGCTGCATGGAATGCCTTGTAGAAGGACTGCCTGCCGGAATAGGGGAACCAGTGTTCGAGAAATTGGATGCCAACCTGGCAAAGGCAATGATGTCCATCGGCGCCGTGAAAGCGGTGGAAATTGGCGACGGACACAGGGTCGCAAGACGACATGGAAGCGAAAACAATGACGCCTTCCGAATGGAAGAAGGAAACGTCAAAAAGTCCACCAACCATGCGGGAGGTATTCTGGGTGGCATCAGCGACGGTGATACCATAGTCCTGCGGGCTTACGTCAAACCGACGCCATCTATCTTCCGCACCCAGGAAACAGTAAATCAATCGGGCCAGGAAATTGATATCAATATCAAAGGACGTCACGATCCCATTATTGTCCCCAGAGCCATAGTGGTTATGGAATGCATGACTGCCCTGACCATATTGGACGCCATGTTGATTCACATGACCGCCCGACTGGATTTTGTCATGGATTTTTACACAAACCGCAGGACACCCTCTATTTGAATCATCATAAACAGTTCCACAGATGTGACAGTTCAGACGTACCCTTCCGCAAAGTCAACAATCGGAAATGTCCTTCAGACACATTCCGGGCGGCCTTCCAGCCGCCCTGCATTTTGCGGAACTTGCGCATACCAGACCTTTTTTGCGGATATGCGCCTATCCTTCACAGAAAATCTCCAAGTCACCCCGGTCTGTGTACTTTTTACAATGGAAATATTCTGTTTCAGCCTATTCTGCTTTTTCTTCTTCTATCAACTTATGGAATACAATACAGTTGGGAACATCCACTTTAATAGGCGCTCCATTCATAACCATGGTGCCATGTTCCATATCGACACGGAAAAATGTCATATCGCTGGATTCATGATTCAATGACACCAGACTTCTGTTGTCTGGAAACAGCCCTGCGTCTTTGGGATACTCACCGCTGACTGGCAGACAGAAAATCTCAGACAGCATTCCCGTACCTTCATCCACCTGAAACATAACGACAGAGTTATCCCCTGCGTTTGTACTGAGCAGATATTTATAATCTTCCGAAAAACTAAGCGCGCTGGATGCATTGGAACTGCCTTTCTCACTCCTGCATGTGGACACTGTCTGTATTTTCTCAAAAACAGGCTGTCCCTTCTTCTCTTCATAGGAATATACATCAATATAGCACTTCCACTCATGAATAATATATACAAAATGCCCGTCTCTGGAAAATTTAATATGCCTGGGCGCTGACTCCATATTACTGCGTATAACGTCCGCCAGAAGCACTTTGCCGTTTACTGAATCAAAGCGATATACATTGACATGATCCATCCCCTGATCCGCCACCAGCAGGTATTTATTGTCATGGGTCATCCTTGCGCAGTTAATGTGCGGCCTGAAATTTCGTTCCGCTATACTCCCCAGCCCCTTATGAAAAATCTCATCCGTAATTTCGCCTATGGAACCGTTTTCTTTCAAACGCAGCACCGTCAATTTCCCGTCATGATATCCAGCCACAAACAAAAAACTGTCCGTATAGTCCGTAGACAGGTAACATCCTCTCATCCCGTTGATGGGCGCATAGTTCAGAAACCGCAGATTGCCATCCTTCCAAATCAGATAAGATTCCACCCCAAAATCTGTAATGGAATACAGGTATTTTTTATTGTGGGAAATACTCACATAAGAAGAATTCGTAATTTCCACTTTATCCTTTTCAATAAACCGCCCCTTTTCCATATCTACATCATATACTTTAATTCCATGTTTGTCCCCATGTGTATACGTGGAAACATATGCCACATATTTTTCTTTTCCCATAACATTCTCCTTTTTCATCATTACCGCTGCCTGTGTCAACATTATAGCATGATATGTATGAATTTTAAAGCCCCGAAAATGCCAATATAGAGTCAGAAGACTTCTGAAAGTCACAAATAGCAATCATCAATACGCTTATTCTTTCTGCCTAAGTCAAGCCACAACATTGTGTCGGATAATATCCGCGAATTCCGCCCCAGAGGCTTTGGCCAGGTCTTCAGGAGACAGTTCAAGCTGAGAGCCTATCCGTCCGCCGCTTACGATAATTTTCTCCAGCCTTCTGGCAGCAGAGTCTATCCTGGTCACATACTGTTTCTTCATACCCACGGCTGTACATCCTCCTCTGATATACCCCGTAATACGATTAATTTCTTTGACAGCAATCATTTCCACATGTTTCTCTCCCACACTTTTCGCCGCTGCCTTCAAGTCCAGCTCTTCCGCTACTGGAATCACAAAAACAAAATAATTTCCGCTGTTTCCCACAGTCACCAGTGTTTTATATACCTTTTCATATGGCAGCGAAAGCAAATCCGCAATCTGCAAACCATCCACAAACTCATCACATTCATATGTATAATGTATAAATGGAATCTTCATGGTTTCCAAAATACGCATGGCATTGGTCTTGACTTCCTTATGCTTTGCCATAATTCCCTCCTCTCCCCATTCCCGCAAACGGGAACCTGTTCCGCCCTTTGCTTTGCTACATTTTTCCTTTCCAAGCATTCTGAAACAAGAACCTACTTGATGTTATCGTTTCATCACTTGACACTTCCCTTTTCTACCGGTAATTATATACCAGCAAGGGAAGAATGGCAATAAGATTGCAATTCTTTTTCCTTTATGATATTATCAAACCATGTTACCAAAAAAGCCCCTAAATGTTTTTTATGGCACCATTTGGAATAAGTTCCTTCTTGTGGGACAAATTGCCATAAATGACCATTTGAATAGTCCAGCCAAGAAATGTCAAGAAGAAATTTAAAACAGTCTCGGAACAAAGGCGCAATGTGTCTTTCAGACACAGAGAAAGGTTATCAGACACATATGCAGCTGAATAACCCTTCCCTGGTTTGGGCGCCGCAGTGGATAGACCGGAACAAGTTCCCGCAAGCGAGACAAATCGCCATAAATGGCGATTGGAACAGGAGTATTATTATGAGATACCAAATTAAACACGCACTTGTTCAATATGGTGCGGAAACCATACTTGAAGACGTAAATTTTGAGATACACAATAACGAAAAAATTGCCATTGTCGGGCGAAACGGATGCGGAAAGACCACCTTGCTGAAGCTTATAGTTGGCGATATTAAAATGAACAATCTGGACAGTGACGAAACCTGCGGCATTACCATGGCAGGAAAACAGCACATCGGTTTTCTGCGGCAAATCAGCTTTACGGACGGCAGTATTACCGTAGAAGATGAAATTAAGAAAACCTTTGCGCCCATCTTTACATGTGAAGCCAGGATGAAAGAAATCGAAACACTGCTTACATCGGATTCCCCTAAATATCTTTTGGCAGAATATGACCATCTGCAAAAAGAAATGGAAGCGCTTCGAGGATATACCTGGCGCCAGGACATGGAAATTATGTTCCAGCGGTTTGGCTTTGAGCTGGATGACCTCCTGCGTCCCATCGGCAGCTTTTCGGGAGGCCAGCAAACCAAGGTGGCATTCATTAAGCTGCTCTTAAGCAGACCTGACATTATGCTCTTGGACGAACCCACCAACCACCTTGACCTGCCCACCATTGAATGGCTGGAAGAATATCTGAAAAAATATGATAAATCCGTAGTAATCGTTTCTCACGACCGTATGTTTCTGGACAGGGTGATAGATGTCACTTACGAAATCGAATATCACAGAATAAAACGATACCCTGGAAATTACTCCGCCTTAATAAAGCGCAAGGAAGAAGACCTTCTCAAACAGGAAAAAGATTACGAAGAACAGCAGCAGGAGATAAAACGTCTGACAGAATGGATAGAAAAATGGAAAAATACCCCAACTAAAGTATCCGCTACCAGATCCAAACGAATGGCAATTGAACACATGGTAAAAATCGAAAAGCCCAGACGCTTTGACACAAAAACCTTTCATGCCATGTTCACCCCCAGAATTGAAAGTTATACCGATGTGCTGATTGTGAAAAATCTAAGCATTGGTTACGAAGAAGAGCTTGCCCGTGTCTCTTTCACTCTGCGTAAAGGAGAACGGCTTGCTATTTTGGGAGAAAATGGCAAAGGCAAGTCCACTCTGCTGAAAACTTTGGTGGGTATGCTGTCCCCTCTTGGCGGAACCTATTCTTTCGGCCACAATGTGGAATGGGGATATTTTGACCAGCAGCAGGCTGTCAAGGGCAATGCGGATTTGAATCAGACCGTATTGGAAAACTTCTGGCATGCGTATCCTCAATTGCTTCGTGAACAGGCACGCAGTGCCCTGGGCAGTTTCCTGTTCTCTCAGGAAGAAGTGGACAAAACACTTGGGCAGCTTTCCGGCGGTGAAAAGGTTCGCCTTGCCCTGTGCAAATTGTTTCAGACCAGACCCAATCTCCTGATTCTGGACGAACCTACCAACCATATGGATATCATTGGAAAGGAAGCCCTGGAACAAATGTTACTCAATTATCCCGGTACAGTGCTGTATGTCTCCCACGACCGATATTTTATCCGTCAGACAGCAACCGGAATTCTGGAATTTTCTGAGAACACCGTGACACAATATGCCTGCCCTTACGACGACTTCCTGCGGGAAAAGGCAAAAATGACTTCTCCCACAGCCAATGGAAAGTCTTCTGCTCCCCATAATTCCTCAGACAAGAAGGAGAACAGCGCAGGAACTGCACCCACACTTTCCGATGTATTTGACAAAAAAAGCTACTATAACCCCGGAAAGATAAAATCACGTCTCATAAAACAACTGGAAAAATATGAAACTGCCCTGGAAGCAAGCGAAGAGCGCATCAAGGAACTGAAGCTGCGTCTCATGGACCCTTCCCTCGGCACGGACTACGAAAAACTGATGGAACTTCAGGAACAGCTGGAAACTGAAGAACACAATCAGGAAACTCTGCTGGAACGTATGCTGGACGCAGAGACAGAATTAGAAGAAATCGGCGGTCAACCTTCATAGGGACCGCCGATTTTTCACCCGATTTTTTTATGATTCACAATCATCCTCGTTTTTATTCTCCCTGTGGGGAAAGCTCGGATATTCCTGCCATGGAGGCGGTACCATTCCCGACACGTCGCAGCACTCCCTTTCTCTTTCATTACTTTCACGGCCGCAGTCATTGTCATGATGAGAATGCCTTTCTTCCTCACAGCAGCAATCATCCTGTTTCTGATCAGGCAGCGGCCGTATGGGTCTGTTTCCGCCGCAATCTCTGTCTCTTCTGCTGTCAGGACAGCAATTGTTATTTCGGCCACAGCAACAGCCGCCATTGCCCCATCCGCCGCAGCAGCTTAAGAGAAACAGCAAAATAATACAATTCATAAACTTCTCCATATAATATGTTTATGGTATCATATGCTGCCACCTGCAAATGGTGCTTTTTTTATTTTATTTTTCTTATGGGTTTTGCGAACGATGTTGTCCATAGTCCCATTCCTGACAAGTGTTCGACGGATGTATCTCAAAGCCCTGTCTTCTCCCTTGTCCGCCAACAGTTTCAGCATCCGTTCCAAAACCGACCTTGTATACTCATGCATTATGGAATTTGCCGCTTTTCCTTTCCTATAATACGCAAGGGGGGACGCATCTGTATATGCTTTTCCCTCATATACCTTACTGGCCGCAATCCTGTCCATAAGCATTTCGGCAATATACCGGTCGGGCATTGGCACCGGAATCACATTTCCCTCTTTGTCATAGTCATTCCAATACTCAAAATGATGCTTATTCCGCCCCTTATGATGCATCCATGCCCGCGAATATCCCAATGCCTCCCGTTCCGCATTATTGGGACTTCTATTTCCCTGAAAATATTTCACTCCTACCAGAAATTCTTCAGGACTATATTTTGACAAATCATGTAATATTCCCTGCCGATATAACCCTACCCGAAAACATCCTTTTGCCACCAGATATTTATGATATGTTATTGTCTTAAAATGGCGCCACGCCTTACTCATGCTTAGCTCCTTCCGCTGATTCCCCACTCCGGGTCAGTTCTCCTTCTTTTTTCAATTCAGATTCCGGGGGGCAATTCCTTTCTTTCCACCTCTTCCGCACTCTGGGCCAGCTCTCCTGCTTCCTCCGCTTCAGATTCCAGGGACAATTCCCTTCTTTCCATCCCTTCCCCATTTCGGAGCGGTTCTTCTTCTCCCGCTTCAGATTCCTCAGAGGTTTCGCCCCCTTTGGCAGGTACACCCATATATACTGTAATGCTTCTCGAAGGCATTTTCCTTAAAAGATTTCCCCCGTCTTCCATCCCCAGTTTTCCCATGCCTTCCATATCCGTCGTAAATACCATATCCCATTTCATTCCTTTGGGTAATTTAGGAAAGGCCAGGCTGCGGTTTTCCCAATGCATGTTCACAGCCAAATATAAGAAACTGTCTTCCCGGACATATGCGGACTTGGCATACTTCCCGCAAAACATACACCCAATAGATCGACTGTTCCCATCCATCTGAGGACTCCAGGCATTCTGTCCATGATAAGACAAATCGGGATACCCACAGGC
>CAJUGT010000149.1 GCA_910586435.1 uncultured Acetatifactor sp.
CATAAGTACTGTGCCTAAGCTTTTGTAAGCGGTGGATTCCGTCTCCGGTCTAAGAGCGCCCTCAGGTGCTTTCACGGAGCTTCCCCCAATCCAGCCGCCTGTTATTTGGCAAGTCAAAGCCAGTATGAATGCTGTCAAGCTTGCGGAAATACAGGAGTCCGGGGCATGGGGGGCTGTGAAAGCACCTGAGGGCGTCCTTAGACCGGAGATGAAATCCAGCATTTACGGAGGCTTGGGCACAGTACTTTTGTGCCCTAGCCGAAGTTAATGCTTAGTTCATCGGAGGCGTTGCCCGAGCCGAGCAGACCCCCATGCCCCGGACTCCGTCCCTTTGCGGACCAGAAAGTGCTAATATCCCACAGGAGAGCTTCGGGGGCCAAGTGGTTATGGGGTGAAACAAAAATTCGGAAATTTTCATTGACAAACAGTATACTCCCGGTTATAATGGAAAAGTATGTAAATGGAAAGAATTATTCCAAGGGAGTCACTATGTTAATTAACTTATCTGATATTATGGCATCCGAAGGCGGAAAAATCAAAAGAGAACTGATTCCGGAGATGACTTTTTTTCAGAAGGGACAGGAAAACTTTGAGATTACCGATAAATCACCCATTGCCTTCTGTTTTACGAACGTGGAGAAAGGCAAGGTAAGAGTGACAGGCAATGCCAGACTTACCTTTAAGGCACATTGCGACCGCTGCCTGGAAGAAGTACCGGTGGTACTTGCGCTGGATTTTAACAGACTGGTCACTTCGCCGGAAACGGAAGATGAAGAAGCGGATGACCTGGGGTTTATGGAAGGGTATCAGTTAGACGTAGAGGCTTTTATGCGCAATGAAATCCTGCTGAACTGGCCTGCAAAGATTCTGTGCGATGAAAATTGTAAGGGGATATGCCCCAAATGCGGGCAGAATCTGAATATAAGGGACTGCGGGTGCGATACTTTTGTCCCCGACCCCCGTATGGCAGTCATACAGGACATTTTCCAGGCCGGTCAGTCGAACTGAAAAATGTCAGGTATAATCAAAAAAGTATCCGTCTGGGTAAATAAGGAGGTGTAAATAATGTCTATTTGTCCTAAGAATAAATCTTCTAAGAGCAGAAGGGATAAGAGGAGAGCAAACTGGAAAATGAGTGCTCCCACTCTGGTAAAATGCAGCAAATGCGGCGCTCTTATGACACCCCATAGGGTTTGCAAAGCTTGTGGTTCTTACAACAAGAAGCAGATTGTCAGTGTTGGTGAATAAGATGCGGCAAGGGCGTTCAAGAATGTGGCGGATTTTTCCCCGTTCTTAAGGACGCCTTTTTCATGTAAAAAATCCTTGATTTTTCGGCAAGGTTACATTATAGTAAAGGGAAGAAGAGCATTCTAAGGGAAAGTCAGGAGAAAATAAATGTCTGAATTGGTTAAGGTGGCAGTGGATGCCATGGGCGGTGACAATGCGCCGGCGGAAATTGTAAAAGGCGCCGTAAACGCCGTTGGCGCTGATTCAAGGGTAAAGGTATTCCTCGTCGGAAAGGAACCTGTTATCAAAGAAGAATTGAAGAAATATACCTGTGACACAACTCGGCTTGAAATTGTCCATGCCGGGGAAGTCATTGAGACAGGTGAGCCACCTGTTATGGCGATTCGTCAGAAAAAAGATTCCTCCATTGTAAAGTGCATGTATCTGGTCAAAGATGGGCAGTGCGACGCTCTTGTTTCCGCCGGAAGCACCGGGGCGATATTGGTGGGCGGACAAGTTATCGTAGGCCGGATTAAGGGAATCGAACGTCCGCCCCTTGCTCCGATTATTCCCAATGTAAACGGTATCAGCCTTTTGCTTGACTGTGGAGCAAATGTGGACGCAAAGCCATCTCAGCTGGTACAGTTTGCCAGAATGGGAAGCATTTATATGGAGAGCGTCATCGGAGTCAAGAACCCAAAAGTGGGGCTGGTAAATATAGGTGTGGAAGAGGAGAAAGGCAATGGGCTGACCAAAGAGACTTATCCTCTGCTGAAGGAATGCAAAGAGATTCATTTTATCGGCAATGTGGAAGCAAGAGATATTCCTATGGGAGTGGCTGACGTATTGGTTTGTGAAGCCTTTGCGGGCAACATTGTGCTGAAGATGCTGGAAGGGGTCAGTGATGCCCTCATTGGCAAAATCAAAGCAGGTATGATGTCCAGTCTGAGGAGCAAACTGGGCGCCCTGCTGGTAAAGCCTGCATTAAAACGGACGCTGAAAAGCTTTAGCACGGAAGAGTATGGCGGCGCGCCCTTACTTGGATTAAACGGGCTTGTTGTGAAGACACATGGAAGCAGCAAAGCAATTGAAATACAGAATTCTATTCTTCAATGCATTGCATTCAAAGAACAGAATATAAATCAAAAAATAAAGGAACAAATTGTTCCCTAAAAGGAAAGGAGGAAGCAGCATGGAATTTGAAAAATTGAAAAAAGTAATCGCGGAAGTTCTGAATGTAGATCCGGATGAGATTACGATGGAAACCACTTTTTTAGATGACCTGGGAGCAGATTCTCTGGATGTATTCCAGATTGTAATGGGCATTGAAGAAGAGTTTGGTATTGAGATTCCCGCTGAGAAGGCAGAGAAAATTTCGACAGTGGAAGAAGCCGTAGAATTGATCAAAGGTGCATTGAATTAAAACCTTGCATAAATAAGATTTCATAGAGAGCAGTCCGGTTTGTGGCTGCTCATTTGCGTTATACTTACCATTTGAAGGCGAAAAGAGGGAGGGATTGAGGCATTGCAGACAAAGTATTTTACATTAAATCTGTTGGAAGAAAGGATTGGGTATCATTTTCAAAATCCTGCCCTGTTGAAACAGGCCATGACTCATAGTTCTTTTACCAATGAGCAGCGTATCCGTAAGTTGGAGAATTACGAACGGCTGGAATTTTTGGGAGACGCCGTGTTGGAATTGGTATCCAGCGAATTTCTTTTTCGGGAACACATGGATATGCCTGAAGGAGAACTGACCAAAATGAGAGCGTCCATGGTCTGTGAGCCTTCCCTTGCTTTTTGCGCGAAAGATTTGGAGCTGGGAGAATTTATGCTTTTGGGAAAAGGGGAGGAAAATACGGGAGGACGAACCCGGGACAGTCTTACCTGTGATGTCATGGAAGCGGTCATTGGCGCTATTTATTTGGATGGCGGCATGGAACAGGCAAAAAAGTTTATCAATCGCTTTATCCTGTCCGACTTGGAAGATAAGCAGTTATTTTATGACAGCAAAAGTAATTTGCAGGAACTCATACAGGGAAAACTGAAGAAGGAATACAGTTATGAACTATTGGAGATGAGCGGACCTGAACATGACAAGATATTCCATGTGTCGGTGCAGATGGAAGGCGAGATCCTGGGTAAGGGAGAAGGCAAGACGAAAAAAGCGGCGGAGCAGCAGGCTGCATATAAAGCTTTACTGCTTTTGAGGGATAGAGGATATGTATTTAAAAAGTATTGAAGTACAGGGCTTTAAATCCTTTGCCAACAAGATTAACTTCCAGTTCCACAACGGTATCACAGGAATTGTGGGACCTAACGGAAGCGGAAAAAGCAATGTGGCCGACGCGGTTCGCTGGGTGTTGGGAGAACAGCGTGTGAAGCAGCTGCGGGGGGCCAGTATGCAGGATGTCATTTTCTCGGGCACAGAGAATAGAAAGCCATTAAGCTATGCCTATGTTGCCATTACTTTGGACAACTCGGATCATCAGCTTGCCATAGATTTTCAGGAAGTAACTGTGGCCAGGCGCATTTACCGTTCCGGAGAAAGCGAATATCTGATGAATGGCAGTCCCTGTAGACTGAAGGATGTCAATGAACTTTTTTATGATACCGGTATCGGCAAAGAAGGATATTCCATTATCGGACAGGGACAGATTGATAAAATACTGAGCGGCAAGCCGGAGGAACGCAGGGAATTATTTGACGAGGCTGCGGGAATTGTCAAATTCAAACGCAGAAAGGCAGCGGCACAGACAAAACTGGAAAATGAGAAACAGAATTTGGTTCGTGTAAACGATATTCTTTCTGAGCTGGAAAAACAGCTGGGGCCTTTGGAGCGGCAGTCCGAAACTGCCAGAATTTATCTGCGTAAAAAGGAAGCATTGAAAAATTTGGATGTGAACGTATTCTTGCTGGAAAACGCGCATCTGAGAGAACAGCTTCAGGTAGCGGAGGCAAAATACGGCATTGCAAATGGTGAATTGTCCGAGGCCAGTGCCGGATATGAGGGAATGAAAGAAGAATATGATCGGATTCAAAAGGAATTGGAAGTTCTGGAAGAAACCATTGAACAGACCAGAAACAACCTTGCGGAATCCGGTATGACACGAGGAAAGCTGGAAGGAGAGCGGGATGTTCTGAAGGAACAGATTAACTCCGCTAAGGGAAGTGAAACACATCTAAGTCACCGCCGCAATGCTTTGGAGGAAGAGATAGAGGGTAAGGAGCGGGACAAAGAAAATATTATAAATGAGAAAATTTCTACGGATGCCCAGGTGCGGGAAATTACAGCGGCGGCTGAAGAGGCAAAGGAAAAACTGAAATGTGTCCAGAAAAAGATTGCCGAACTGAATAGCGAAATTGAAGCGGGAAAAAATACCATTATAGGGGAACTGAACAAGCGTGCCACCATTAAATCCAAAATGGGACGATTTGACACCATGATGGAGCAAGTCAATATACGCCGGGCGGAATTAAATTCAAGGCTTCTTCGGGCCAAATCCGATGAGGTGGCCAGAGAGGAAACCATTCGGAAATTGGAGGCAGTTTTTGAAAGTGTTACAACGGATATTGGTGTTTTGAGAGAACGTGAGAGAGCCGTGGAGAAGGAACTGGAAAATATCCGAAAGGAATTGACACAAAAGGACGCCGGACTGCGGGAGAAACAAAGCGCTTTTCATCGGGAAAATTCCAAATTAGAGGCTCTGTCCAACCTGACCGAGCGATATGAAGGATACGGCGGAAGCGTCAAAAAGGTTATGGAACAGAAGGAGAATAGAAAGGGTATCATTGGCGTCGTAGCGGATATTATTAAGGTGGAGAAGAAGTATGAAGTTGCCATTGAAACCGCTCTTGGAGGCAATATTCAAAATATTGTCACCAATGACGAAAATACCGCCAAAGAGATGATTTCCTTTTTAAAGGCCGGAAAACTGGGACGTGCGACCTTTTTGCCTCTGACAAGCATCACAAATTCTCAAAGGTTCAAAAATACCGAGGTACTTTCAGAAAAAGGCGTAATCGGTATGGCGGATGAACTTGTGCAGGTTGAGGAACGTTACAGGGATGTGGCAAGGGCATTGCTGGGACGTATTGTCGTAACGGACCATGTGGACAATGCCATTGCGCTGGCCGGAAAATACAAGCATAGCCTTCGCATTGTGACACTGGAAGGGGAGCAGCTGGTACCGGGAGGAGCCATCAGCGGCGGCGCATATAAAAACAACAGTAATCTTCTGGGCAGGCGCCGTGAATTGGAAGAGCTGGAGAAAAATGTCAGGAATCTGAAAGGTTCCATTGAGGAAATCAATGGTGAAATAGACGATACAAAGGCAAGGCGCAATAAACTGCGTGTGGATGGGGAGACATTAAAAAACGAAATTCAACGCAAATCCATAGAACAAAATACGGCCAGATTGAACATCACCCAGACCCGGGAACGTATGGAAGAAGAAGTGCAGGGTGCGGCGTCCCTGAGGTTAGAAGAGAAAGAAATAGAAAATAAGACATTTGAGATACGAAAGGAAAAAGAGGAAGTAATCAGGGAACTTGGCGTAAGCGAGGAACTTGAGAAAGGAATTCAGGAAGACATTGCCAGGTTCCAGGAGGAACTAAATCAAATGCGCCAAGAGGAGACGAACGCTGCGGCCCATGTATCAGAATGGGATCTGAAAGTGGAGAAAATGCGTCAGGCCATGGATTTTAAGCAGGCCAATGTGGATCGTATTGATGGGGAACTGGCAAGAGCGCAGGCGGAATTGGCAGAAGTTCTGGGGGCATTGGAAGAAAATGCCCTGGAGGCGGAGCGAAAGAGAAAGAATGTTGTGGAGATTGAGGCATCCATCGCAGCATCCATAGAAGCAGGGAAAGCTGCGGAGGTAAGGCTGAAAGAGGACATGGACCGAAAAGAAGGATTGGCCGGCAAGCAGAAAAGCTTCTTTGAGAGGCGGGAGGAGCTTTCGGAAAAGGTATCCGTCCTGGATAAAGAAGTATACAGGTTACATGCACAAAAAGAGAGACTGGAGGAATCCATGGAATCCCAGATTAATTATATGTGGGACGAATATGAGATTACTTTAAGTGCCGCAGCTTCTCTCAGGGATGAAGCTCTGACGGATCTGGCAATGATGAAAAAGGAGATTTCTTCCCTGAAGGACGAAATAAGGAAGTTGGGAGACGTAAACGTGAACGCCATAGAGGATTATAAAAATCTGCTGGATCGTTTTACCTTTATGAAGACCCAACACGATGATCTGGTGGAAGCTGAGAAAACCCTGGAAGGAATTATTCAGGAGCTTGACAGCGCTATGAGGAAACAGTTCACTGAAAAATTTGCGGAGATAACCCGGGAATTTGATAAAGTGTTCAAGGAACTGTTCGGAGGAGGCAAAGGAACCCTGGAACTGATAGAGGAGGAAGATATTCTGGAAGCCGGCATCCGAATCATTGCCCAGCCGCCTGGGAAGAAATTACAGAATATGATGCAGTTGTCCGGCGGTGAAAAGGCGTTGACCGCCATATCATTGTTATTTGCCATACAGAACTTAAAGCCATCCCCTTTTTGTCTGCTGGATGAAATTGAGGCGGCGTTGGACGATTCCAATGTGGGTAGATTTGCGAAATATTTACATAAGCTGACAAAGAATACCCAATTCATTGTCATTACACACCGAAGAGGCACCATGGAGCAGGTGGACAGGCTCTATGGTATCACAATGCAGGAAAAAGGTGTTTCCACACTGGTAAGTGTCAATTTGATAGACAAGGATCTGGATGAGTAATCAGGGGGTAATCTGCATGGGTTTCAGGGAAAAATTTTTCAGAAAAAAACAGCATAACACAGAGGCAGCGCATACCGGAGATGACTTTGTCTCCATGGACGAAGCTTTGATACAGAAAGAGGAGAACTCTTCCACGGAAGATGTGAGTATTGTAAAAGAGGAACCCTTAGAGGAAGAACATGCCCAGCTGGAAGATGCTGTAAATGAAAAAACAGCGGATTCCGGGAATCACAGGGCAGGGGATGTGGCAGATGAAACAGCAGGCGGGGAGGAATTGCCAAAAGAACCCGGGACGGATGCCAGGGAAGATGCTTCCAATCCTGAAAAAAAAGGTTTTTTTGCCAGATTGAAGGTGGGTCTGGCCAAAACCAGAGCCAATATTGTCAGGGGAATAGACTCCTTATTCAATGGATTTTCGGCCATTGACGACGATTTCTATGAAGAATTGGAAGAAATTCTGATTATGGGCGATATTGGTGTAAACGCCACTATGGAGATAGTGGCCAGATTGAAAAGCCAGGTAAAGGAACAGCACATTAAGGAGCCCAGAGAATGCAAACAGCTTTTGATTGAAGGCATCAAAGAACAAATGAGAGTGGATGAAACCGCTTATGATTTTGAAAAGAAGCAGTCTGTCATAATGGTAATCGGAGTAAACGGTGTGGGGAAAACTACTTCTGTGGGGAAACTGGCCGGAAAGCTAAAAGAGAATGGCCGCAAGGTGCTGATTGCCGCTGCGGATACTTTCCGGGCTGCGGCCGGGGATCAATTGGCGGAATGGGCAAAGCGCGCGGATGTCCCCATGGTAGGAGGAAATGAGGGCGCAGATCCTGCCAGTGTGGTATATGACGCAGTGAATGCCGCAAAGGCCAGGGGTGTGGATGTTTTGTTGATTGACACGGCGGGCAGGCTGCATAACAAAAAGAACCTTATGGACGAACTTCGGAAAATGAATCGTATTATTGACAGGGAATTTCCGAATGCCCATCGTGAAAATCTCATAGTACTGGATGGTACAACAGGTCAGAATGCTCTGGTACAGGCCAGGGAATTTGGCACGGTTGCGGATCTGACAGGAATTATCCTGACCAAAATGGATGGGACGGCAAAGGGAGGAATTGCAGTGGCAATTCAGTCGGAACTGCATGTACCTGTGAAATATATTGGCGTGGGTGAGACAATTGATGATTTGCAGAAATTTAACTCGGATGAGTTTGTAAACGCTTTGTTTGACGTAAGGGTGGAAAATGCGGATGTACCGCAATGATTTTGACATAAGTTGATATGATTGCGAAATGGAAGAGCGGAGAGGATGGCATAAGACAAATGGAAGAAGAAATGCTGACTTTAAAAAGATTTGAGGAAGCTTCAGAAGTGGTAAAGCGGGTGACATTGGAAACCAAGCTGATATTCAGCGATTTTCTAAGTGGCCAGACCGGAAATAAGGTTTATTTAAAACCGGAAAATATGCAGTTTACGGGGGCATACAAACTTCGAGGCGCCTATTACAAGATAAGTACATTGACAGAGGAAGAGCGTGGAAAGGGATTGATTACCGCTTCCGCAGGAAATCATGCCCAGGGAGTGGCGTATGCCGCAAAATGTTACGGTGCGAAAGCAACCATTGTCATGCCCACCACCACTCCCCTTATCAAGGTAAACCGTACCAAGGGTTACGGAGCTGAGGTGGTGCTGTACGGCAATGTATATGATGAGGCTTGCGCAAGGGCCTATGAACTTGCCAGGGAGCATGGCTATACCTTTATTCATCCCTTTGATGATCTGGCTGTTGCCACAGGACAGGGAACCATTGCCATGGAAATAGTGAAAGAGCTGCCTTTGGTTGACTATATTCTGGTACCTATTGGGGGCGGCGGTCTGGCAACAGGGGTTTCCGTGCTGGCAAAGCTCTTAAATCCAAAAATTCAGGTCATAGGTGTGGAACCTGCCGGCGCAAATTGCATGCAGGCTTCTCTGGCAGAGGGTAAAGTGACTACACTTCCCACAGTCAGCACCATAGCGGACGGCACGGCAGTAAAGACACCTGGAAATCTGCTCTTCCCATATCTTCAGAAGAATCTGGACAATATAATCACCGTGGAGGATGAGGAACTGGTGGTGGCATTCCTTGATATGGTGGAAAATCACAAAATGGTTGTAGAAAATTCAGGTCTTTTGACAGTAGCGGCACTGAAACATATGAATGTTCGTGACAAAAAAATTGTATCTATATTGAGCGGAGGAAATATGGATGTCATTACCATGTCGTCCGTGGTGCA
>CAJUGT010000150.1 GCA_910586435.1 uncultured Acetatifactor sp.
TTGAGCAGATGCGTCTTTGGACATTTGGCAAGCGAAGCGAACCCGAAAAACAGAAAGTTTTTCGGGTCTCTGCCCGAAGAATCACGGAAATCATGGTATAATGTTCCCAATGGGCAGAGGTCAGTATTGGGCCGAAGGGCTTCCTGAATTATCAGTGAAATGTTCTGGCCGAATATTTGGGGAAAAAGGTTGGTCATATATGAACAGTGAGAATAAAAAAGAAATGGAGCAGATTCAGCGTGGCCTTGAAGCATTTCTGGAACAGGAAATGAATATGGGACATGAGGATAAAATGCCGGAAAAGCCGCAGGACATAACAAGACAGAAAAGCCTGGGAACAGAAGAAACCAAGCCGCAGCGGGCGCAAAATGCAACGGAAGAACCACAGATAATTCACAAAGGAACGACGTTGGATGAAGCCAGTGACGAAGGTTGGTATCGTGAATCTGAAGAGAATACTTCCGAAGATGGGAAGAAAGAAATATCCGATATGCATGAAGAAAAGGATGTGCTGTCTGAGGGAGAATTTGATATGAAGGAAGACCAGGTGTCAGACTATGAAGATTGGGATCGGGAACGTGGATATACGAAAAAGAGAACTCGAAAGGAATCCCGGAAAGGACAGACTCAGGTCAGGGGAAAAGAAGAAAAGGCAGAATCCAGTAAACCAAAAAGGTCTGTAAAGGCGGGAAAAGAGGCTTCACCAATGAAAAATAAAAAGTCCTCTGAAAAAAAGAGTGATAAGCAGCCAAGAAAGAAGAAACACAGGTTTCGCAGATTTGTCATTGTGACTGTGCTGCTCATTGGGGCTTTGGGAATCGGTTTGTATCAGTTGGTAGGGGGCGTGTACAATAAAATGAATTATAAAGAGATTGTGTCCGTGACGGATCTTCCCATGCAGGAAGAAGGGGTGGTAAACATTCTTCTGATTGGAAACGATTCCAGGGAAAATGGAGAGGACGGACGTTCCGATGCCATGATTTTGCTTTCTGTCAGCAAGAAGACGAAGACAATCTACATGACTTCTCTGCTCCGTGACATGTATGTGGAGATACCGGGCCATGACGGAAATCGGCTAAACGCTGCTTATGCGTTTGGAGGCGCGGAATTGCTGATGGAAACCATTGAGCATAATTTCGGGATTCCGGTAAACCGATATGTTCTGGTCAATTTTGAGGCATTCGCAAACCTGGTAGATGCTGTGGGCGGAATAGAACTGGAATTAACCAGCGAAGAAATTGTGTATGTCAACGGGTATCTGGTGGAATATAATATGCTTACAGGCAGACCGCAGGGAACCGACAACATGGATACTTCTGTCAGCGGCCTGGTGCATCTAAATGGCCCGCAGGCACTGGCTTACAGCAGGAATCGGTATCTTGGCACGGACTTTGGGAGAACAGAGCGCCAAAGAAAGGTATTGACCGCAGTTATTAAGAAGCTGCCCACCTCCCTGCTTACCAATGGAGGGGAATTGATGGATGGCCTGCTGCCGAATCTAACTACAAACCTGACTCAGAATGAAATATTCCGCCTAAGCCTAATGGCTGGAAAATTGCTGACTTATGATATTGTTTCTGACAATATACCACAGCCTGGCACATATCAGGATGTTATAATTCGCAAGATGGAAGTACTCCAGGTGGACTTTGATGCCAATATACAATATTTAAAGGAAAAACTATATGGGGAAGAATGGGGAAGTTTATAGAAATTAGATTTAGCAGAAGAACAGGCAGGAGCATATCAGTGTTCTGCCTGTTTTTGAATTCATCCCACATGGAACCACAGAAGATGTGATAAATTCAGTAATCTTCCAAACAGACCGGCAAGGCTGAAAAGGAGGTAGTGCCAAGTGGGATATGAAAAAACAGCAACGGACCTGCCAATCCCCGGGAGGATTTACTGACGCGCCTGGGGCAGGAAATTCTCCCGGATTCAGGAGGCTTGGGAGGCAAGTTGCGGAACTAAATTGGGAAGGAAAGGGAAGGAAAAGTGAAAATAAAACCAATCGAAACTTTGAGACTTACCTTACGGGGATTTACAAAAGAAGATGCCTTATGGGCTTATCGTATATGGAATGACCCTGAAATGGGTGAATTTTTGCCTGATGAGACAAAAGTGGATATAGATCCTGAATATATAAAAAAGTTAGAAGTGCTTGGAGAATGCCAGGAGTGCTGTTACTTGATTCCTGTACTTAAGAATACCGGACAGCGTGTGGGGACTTGCAGCTTTATGATTGACGAAGGCAAAAAAACCTATGATATTGCTTATTGTGTACATAAAGACTTCTGGTGTCAGGGATATGCCACGGAAATAGCCCGGGGAATGATTGCGTATGCCAGTGCCCAGGGAGCGGAAAAAGTCACCATATGGGTTAGCAAGGGAAATATTCCTTCCAATCGTGTGGCGGAAAAATGCGGCGGTAAAATTGTGGGTGAGAAAACTTATAAAAAAAGAGGAACCAATATTATAATGGAAGAATATTTATATGAGATTTTGCTTTGGGGACAAAAGGATGCGCAAGTATGCGTACCAAACAAGAAATAGTGTAATTGCGGCCATAGAACAACCCCGCAAGCCGCTTGGCGCTATCGGGTCTGAAACGTAACGAAGGAACAGCTTATCCTGAAGATTCAGGCTTTCTGCTGCTTGTAATTTGTCCGCAGGCTGTGTATAATAGGATGGGAAGAGACGAAACTGGAAAACAGTCTTGCAGTGAGAAGCGCCTGTGCGCTGAACCGAAGAGACGACACTGGAATGGGAGAGAGAAAATGGAAAAGAGAAAAATGGAGAAATTGGGAGTGGAAGCATCCCTCTTAGGGTTTGGATGTATGCGTTTTCCTGTGACAGCGGAAGGAAAAATCAATGAGCCGCTGGCAGAACAGATGATTCAAAAGGCCATTGAGGCAGGAGTGAATTATTTTGATACCGCATACCCCTATCACGGCCAGAAAAGTGAACTCTTTGTAGGAAAAGTGTTGGAGAAATATGACAGAAAATCTTTTTATCTTGCTACCAAACTTCCCTGCTGGAAGGTGGAGAAGCTGGAAGATGTGGACGCAGTGTTTGAAGAACAGTTGGAAAAACTGCGGACAGATTACATAGATTTCTATCTGATGCATGCTTTAAATCAAGAACGTTTTGACGCAATGGTAAATCTGGGCGTAATTAAAAGGCTGGAAGAACTGAAGGCAGAGGGAAAGATACGATATTTGGGGTTCTCTTTCCATGACAAGTATGAGGTGTTTGAGAAGATTTTGTGCTATCGTGATTGGGATTTTTGCCAGATTCAGCTGAATTATATGGATGTGAATGAGCAGGCAGGTTTAAAAGGGTATCGTCTCACGGAAGAAAAACAGATTCCGTTAATTGTTATGGAGCCAGTGAAGGGAGGCTCCCTTGCGACTTTTGCGGATGACATTACCGCCAAATTCCGTGGACTGGATGCCAATGCGTCCACGGCATCCTTTGCCCTGCGCTGGGTGGGAAGCCTGCCCAATGTGAAGGTGGTTTTAAGCGGTATGTCCGATATGGCGCAAGTGGAAGATAACCTGAAAACTTTTGCTGAGTTTAACCCCCTTTCCCAACAGGAACAGAAAACAATTGAAGAAGTAGTGGAGTTGATTAACAGTCGGGTAAAGAGCGGATGCACAGGCTGCCGCTATTGTATGCCATGTCCTGCGGGAGTGGATATTCCGGGGAACTTCAGAGTGTGGAATACCTACCATATGTACCAGAAGTACAGTATGGTTAAGAACAATTGGGAAAAGAATATAGGGGAAGAAAAACAGGCGAAAAACTGTGTGAAATGTGGAAAATGTGAGGCGGCATGTCCTCAAAAGCTGAATATTCGCGAAGATTTGGTAAAGGTACAGGAGGACCTGGACAAGAAGGAATTTATGTTATAAGGGAGCTGACGTCCCATGGAAAAAGCTTTTAAGCTTGATTTTGAGAACGATAAAATAGGAAGCCTGTTTGTCAATTGCTGTGGATGTTCTCAAACCGAAGGTCTTCACAGCTTTGGGCCGGCTTCCAAACCCCATTATCTCATACACTATATATTAAGCGGCAAGGGAATGTTTCGCTTTCATGATAAGGAATACAGCCTGGAAGCCGGATATGGTTTTCTGATTCAGCCCAATGAACTGGCTTTCTACCAGGCGGACGAAAAGGAACCATGGACATATCTGTGGGTGGGATTTGGCGGCAGCCGTGCGGGGGAGTATTTGAACGCTATGGGGCTGTCTGCCAGACATCCTGTTTTCGCCTGCGACAAAGACCAGGAGTTATATGCCATTGTGCGGGATATGATGGAGCATAATACTTTTGGCATAGCGGATGATCTTCGCAGAAATGGGCAGCTGGGTGTGTTTTTGTCCATTTTGGCTCAAAGCGCCGGGGTGGTGGCAAAGGATGAAGGAGATAAAGGGAATCAATATGTGAAGAAAGCGGTTTCTTTTATACAGAGCAATTACTGCAATCCCATCAAAGTAACAGATGTGGCGGAATATGTATGTATTAACAGAAGTTATCTATATACATTATTCCAGAATTATTTGGGAATGTCACCCCAAAAGTTTCTTACCACCTTTCGTATCACAAAGGCAAGAGAACTTTTGGATTCCACCTCTTACCCCATTGAGAGTATTGCGCTTTCCTGCGGCTACAGTGACGCGCTGGTTTTCACCAAAGCATTTCGTGTAATGATGGGAATGTCGCCTTCTCAATACCGAAGACAGAGCCATCGGGAAAACAGCCGGGAACAGCTGCGTGAAGTGGAGGACTTGATAGCCCAACTGCTGCGGCCGTAAATGACATAATAAATTCAGCGGAAACTACCAGAATAATGAAAGGTTACATTTGTCTGCGGGTCAGGGCGGCAGCTGCGCAATAGGAATATAAAGACAGGTTCCAGAGAGTGAAGAGAAAACAGAATAGCTGTACAGTTCAGAGCGCATAGAAAATAATCTATGCGCTTTTTTTGAAAAAATAAAACTTTTTCTGAGGGAAACAGGTTATATAATATAAAGAATGTGGTTATTTGTATGGTAATGCTGTAAAAAAGAAATTATGAACGGGCGGCAACAGATGCGTGGGATTCAAACAGGAAAAGCGGTAAAAGGCAATCCGCAAATGCGAAGGGAACATTTTCAGGGTATCGCAGAGGAATATTATGACGATATCTATCGTTTTTGTGCCTATCAGGTTGGCAGCAGGGAGGATGCCTATGATCTGGCACAGGAGACTTTTCTTCGGTTTATACGATATGTGGAAGGGTATCATGACAGGAATCTGAAAGGGTATTTGCTGACCATCGCCATGAATGTATGCCGAAATCACATGGCAGAACAGAGAAAAGAGAAAATAAGGAACGTTTCCATGGAAGAAGATGGGCAGCAGGAGAAAGCAATGTCTGTCCCGGAGGTGTCTGAACTGGAACAGCATATGTTGGAACGCCATCTGCGGAATCAGCTTATGGAAGCCCTTGCCTTATTGCCGGATATCCAGCGGGAAACCATTTTGCTTCACTATCTGTATGGCCTGAAATACCACGAAATTGGAGAGTGTATGGGTGTCTCTGTCTCTACCGTAAAGTCCCGTGCCAGACAGGGAATTGAAAAATTGCGGGGACTGCTGAGAAAGGAGGATTTTTAGACAGATGTTGGAATCAGAAAGTAAAAGACAAACCAATAAAAAAGAAGAGTTGGAACCAGGAAGTAAGAGACAAACCAATAAAAAAGAAGAGTTGAAACCAGGAAGTAAGAGACAAACCAATAAAAAAGAAGCGTTGAAACCAGGAAGGGAGAGACATACCAATAAAATAGAAGACCTCTGGGAGGAGGCCGGACTGCTTATGCCGGACACTGAGGGGAAAGAGCGTTCCCTAAGAGCAATAAGGCAGGAAATTGACAATAAAAAGTTCCGCTATACGCCTTCCCTGGGAGAACTTTTTGTCATTGAAATGCAATATATCTCTCCTTTTTTATGGCTGGTGCAGGGAGGGCTGGTGGCCGGTTTGTTATTCTTAGTATGCTGCTTTGGGTCTAAGAATGATATTTTGGCGGAAGACATGCTCTGGGCTTCTGTGGTGGCGGCATGGATGGGCGTGGCGGCATGCAGCAATTTGGGGCGTGACATTTCCGAAGGAATGGTGGAATTAGAACAGTGCTGTTACTTTAATCTGCCTCAAATGTGGACAATGCGGATGATTATTACGGGTATTGTGGATATTGCGCTCTTAATGGTATGTAGCGGCAAAATTGCGGAAATCACCCTTTCCCCCTTTGGGCAGGTCTGCGTCTACTTATTGGTTCCCTTTGTGTTATCCAATGTATGCTGTCTGTTGTTATTCTCCTTTATAAGAGGAGGGAAAGGAAGATATGGACAACTGGTTATGGCATTTTTGACAGGGGTAATGGCAATGTTTCCCAGTGCCACCCCATCTTTGTATCGGCTGGAATACTTATGGATATGGATGTTCGTATTGCTGGTGGGCGGGGCGCTGTTCTGGTGGCAGGCGCAAAGGCTGTATGGAAAAATAGTGCGGGGAGAATTATTATGTTGGAATTAATGGGAGTGACAAAAAAATACGGAAATAAAACGGCAGTCAGTGAATTTTCATGTCTTTTTTCTAATGGAATTTATGGTCTGCTTGGCGCCAATGGCGCAGGAAAAACCACATTACTTCGCATGATTTGCGGCATCATGGAAACTTCCGCAGGAAGGATTTGCTATAATGATATAGGCATAGAGAAACTTGGGGCAAATTATAGGCAGGTTTTGGGCTACCTTCCACAGAACTTTGGTTATTATCCGGAGTTTACGGCAAAGCGTTTTTTAATGTACCTGGCTGCGCTGAAAGCATTGCCAAAAGAAGATGCGGAGGTTAAAGTGGAAGAGCTCCTGGAACTGGTGGGGCTTTCTACAGATCAAAATCATAAGATTAAGACATTTTCTGGTGGTATGATAAGGAGACTGGGAATTGCCCAAGCGCTTTTAAATGATCCAAAGATACTCATTTTGGATGAGCCGACGGCCGGCCTTGATCCCAAGGAGCGCATACGCTTTCGCAATATTATAAGTTCACTGTCGAAAAAACGTATTATTATTTTATCCACCCATATTGTATCAGATGTAGAATATATTGCGGATGAAATCATGCTTATGAGAGGAGGGCAGCTGCTGGCATCGGGAAACATTGCGCAAATGCTTTCCATGGCCAGGGGAAAAGTGTGGGAGTGCTGCGTAAGGCCAGAGGATGCGGAGCAGTATCAGGCGTATTATAATGTGAGTAATTTGCGGAATACGGAAAGCGGAGTAAAACTGCGTATTGTGTCGGATAACAGGCCTGTGGAAAATGCCAAGCCTGTGGATCCTGATTTGGAGGATGTGTATCTGTATTATTTCAGAGAGGAGTCTGCAAATGTTTCAGACAGAAGTTTATAGGATTATGTCAAGAAAAATGACAGTGACAGCCATGCTTGGAGTATTGCTGCTTGTCTTGTATTATGGGGTGGGTATCACAGTCTGGGGGGAGGGAGTGATTGACGGCGGTAAGGTATATGCCCGGGAAGAAGCGATTGCCATGGACAAAGAAATTGCGGCAGAATTTACCGGGCCGCTGACGGATGATATCATAAGAAGAATTTGGGACATATACGGTGCGCCGCTTGGGGAGGAAGCAAGACGGGGAACATATGATGTTATGGAAATACGCGCAGAACAGGGCAGCCAAGAAAACTTCTGTAATATTTTTGTGACCAGAAGATTTGCGGAAAAAATTCAATCGGAAGAAGGAACTATTTCCTATGTGCTGCCGGAAGATTTATCTCAGAATGAATTTTTACAGGGAGACTATTATTTTTGTTATGCGGGAAACGGCTGGAGTATGTATTGGGATATTTTTGTGGTGGCCTATATTCTGGTGTGTCTGGTGGTTGCGGTGGCGTTATCGCCTATGTTTGCGGAAGATTATGCCTGCGGAACGGCGGATATTATTTTGCCCACAGTTTGCGGGCGTCAAAGGCTTTGGTGGGTGAGGACGGGGGTGGGATGCTGCTTTGCCAGTGTTTATTACTGGCTGGTTTGCGGAAGCATCTTTATAGAACAGACAATGTTTTACGGAACGGAAGGATTGAATATAAGCTGCGCAATGGTCAATATTCCCTTCTTTTTCCTGAAGAACATGGAGCCTGCCTGGAAAGGTCTTATCATAGTGTATTTGGCAGGATGGTTTTCCATCCTGGTGCTCACGGTTACGGTGCAGTGTATCTCCGCCGGAAGCAAGCAGTCTTTTGGGGCGTTGATACGAGTATTGCTTGCTTTTTTGGGTCCCTTTGCGGCAATGCGGATTCTTCTGGATTCCTTGCCCATGGGAAAAATAAATGCCTTTTTGCATTACTTATGTTACAGTACTCCCTTATGTTTTCCGGGAACATTTGCGGAGGCCCCCGACAAAGACAAATTGTTTTTGTGGGGGATTGCCCTTATAATGGGGGTAGCCCTGGGAGCGCTTGGGAATCACAGTTATTGCCGTCATCAGGTAAAGACTGCCAGTACCACATTGCGCTAATCTCTGAGTAATCAGCGCTTTCTTCTTATGCAGGCACTGCGTTGTCATCAGTCAGCGATGCCGCCGCATCGCTTATTCTACCGCATGTTCTGGCACGACAATCAAGCGCTGATTACTGCAAACGGAATGTATCAGGTTACTGGATAAGGTAGTATAGTGTTTACAAGTCAACAACCCCGCTGCAAGCAGCGGGGTTGTTGACCCTTGCAGCATTCGCCAAATGGATGCTGGCGCATCCGCTTGGCTCATTGCCCGCAGGAATCAAAGGTAGGGAGCCAGATGCAGCAGGGCATCCGGCTCTTTGGCCTGTATCAGGCGCATGGCAAGTGCTCTTAAAACATCATTATCCACATAAGGCCCTAAAGCGGCAATGGTTTCCATATCTCTTTGGGATTCTGCCCGCAATAGGAGCTTTTCCAAGGTATTGTCACTGAGGTGACTGAATATTGGAAGCAGTTGACGCAGGTTTTCCGCAGGAAGTTTCTCTGTAACCAGAGTATCCAGAGTTTCTGTGCTCAGGTAAGGCAGCAGGGGAGTTACCGCCTGGGGGTCGTTTATATTGAGCTTGTCTAAAACCAGGGTATCCAAAGTCTCTTCACTTAAATGTGGAAGCAGAGGTATGGGGTTGTTTAAGTCTAGCTGAAGAAAGACCATTCCAGCCGCCGCTTGTTGCTCATTCTTGCCATAACCGGCTC
>CAJUGT010000151.1 GCA_910586435.1 uncultured Acetatifactor sp.
CTGGGAGAATTTCCTGCCGCAGACGCGTCAGTAAATCCTCCCGGGGCTTGTCCGGCCCGTTGCTGTTTTTTCCTATTTAGTTCTGCAACTTGCCTCCCAAGCCCCCAAGTACATATGCTGTCATCCGCCCTGGACCACCAGCTTCCGTTTCCCTCTTTGCCAAAGCAAAATGCCAAAAAGATACAGTCCTCCTATCCACGCTGCCTGTATGGCGCATTTCCCCACAATCTCTCCGTTGGAAAGTTGTCCCAGATAAATTTGAACCGGGGTAAAATAGATAGAGGAAAAAGGCGTATAATGAATCATTCCGCTCATCCAATCCGGCATGAACCACAGAGGAAGCATGGAGCCTGATAATAATCTGACAAACACATTTTTTATTGTTCTGAGACTCCAGATGTTAATCAGCCAGAAAGCTGCCATCTGCGTTACAAAACCAATTGTCCACAATACACCATATCCAAGCGCTGCGCTGATTGTAAAATACAGAAACATTTCCCCGCCGGCAGGCGCCTGTATGCCAATGGTAAGCACCGCAATCAACAACGCCGGAACAAACCGAAAGAGCAAATCAAATGTTGCGTTTCCAAGATCCTCCGCCAACATTCTTCCCTGAAAACTCACCGGGCGGAGCAATTCGTTGGCAATACTTCCATCCCTGATCTTTGAGGGCAGAAAATTTTCATTTACGCTGAAGGCGGCCCCCAGCCCCATGGAGAGGACAAAATTTGTAGTAACCGCAGAGAGTGTAATGCCGTCCACCTGTGTTCTGCCGCCATACAGAGACTTATATATTCCCCAAAAGATGAAGATTTGCAGACAAGTATCAAAAATACCCATCCAATGTTCAAAACGATAAGCGCTTCTTCCCAAAAAACTTTTCTTCGCAAATGCCAGATAAGGTTTCCACATCTTACCCTCCTCCTACCTCAATTTATTGTAAAGGTTCCGCCGCCATTACGGCGCCGCAGGGCGTTTTTGTGTTTTCCCTGCGCAAAAACCCAGATTGCAGTGTACTTTCACACACTTTACACTCCCAAAGTATATATTTTCCTGATAATATTTTCAATTTCCGTTTCAGAGATATACAAATCCCGCACATTGTAATTGGTCAGCAGGAAACTCATCAGCTCCTGGATTTGTACTTTTTTATTTTCAAATATAAACTTCTTTTTTCTGGGATTTTCCTTCTCTGCTGAACAGATTTCCACATTTTCTATGGGCGCAATCTCACAATCTTCACCAAATTCCACCTCCAGCTGCCTCGTAGTCCCATAGACTTCCCTGACCTTGGCCAAAGAACCATCATAGACCTTTTCCCCATTGTCTATGATAATCAGACGATGACAGGTCTTCTCAATATCCTGCATGTCATGAGTGGTAAAAATCATTGTCACTTTATCCCGCACATTCAATTCTCTGATAAACTCTCTGATTTTTTCTTTTCCCACCACATCCACTCCGATGGTGGGTTCGTCAAAAAAGACAATTTGGGGAGAGTGAAGGAGCGCTGCCACAATGTCTGCCCGCATCCTCTGCCCAAGAGACAGCTGCCTCACCGGCTGATGCAGAAAACCTTTCATCTCCAACATTTCTGTATAGCGGTCCAGGTTTGTCCTATACACCTGGTCAGGCACACGATAGATTGCCTTTAAAAGCTCAAAACTGTCTATTACCGGCAAATCCCATTGTAGCTGGGATTTCTGCCCAAACACCACACCTATGCTTCCCACATAACTTTTCCTCTGCTTATAGGGCACATAGCCATTTACAGTAATCTCTCCGCAGTCAGGATACAGTATCCCCGACAGCATCTTAATCGTTGTGGATTTCCCCGCCCCGTTGGGACCAATAAAGCCCACCATCTCACCCCGTTCAATAGAAAAGCTCACATCTCTCACCGCATGTCTTTTTTCAAACTTTGGCACAAACATATTGGCCACCATTCCTGGTATTCCTTTCGCGCGTTTGTTCACTTGAAAAGTTTTACTGATATTTTTCACCTGAATCATTTCGTCCATATTTACCACCCTCTTCCAGCTGTTGAGAAATGATTCCGTCCCGCTCATTTCTACAGCCTGTCACAATTTCTTCCAGTCCTGGTCTGTTTATACGCACCTCTGTCACGGAGCATCTTCGCAAAATAAAGTTCAGAATCTCCGCTCCTGTAATGTAATCCTCCCGATAAACCATTCTCAGTTCTTTCCCATCATAAAAATACCTTTCCAGCGGCAAATCCTCTAAATCCGGCATCTCGTCAGATACCTTTAAAACTAACTCTTCCCATGGCAAAATACTTCTGCGCAGAACATTTTTCTCCCCATGAAACAGCAATTTCCCTTGACGCAGCAGGGCAATGCGGTCGCACAGTCCGGCAACTTCAGTCATATCATGGGAGGACAACACCACTGTCATATTCTGCCTCTTTTTTCTCTCCGCCAACAGACCTCTGAATTCCTGCTTTGCGTTTTCATCCAGTCCTACTGCGGGTTCGTCCAAGAAAAGAAGCTCCGGTTCGGGAAGCAGAACCGCCCCTAATTCCGCACGTCTCCTTTGGCCCAGTGAGAGACTTGCCACAGTCTCCCTTTCAAAAAGGGCAAATCCTAATCTTTGGGCCAATTCTTCATATTCTCTGTGAAATACATCCTTTGGAAGACGATACATACTGCCAATTATCTCAAAATTTTCCCTTACCGTATCCCCTGCGTCCAAAAAAGGCCTGTCCGCAAAGAGAACACCAATTCCCCTGTCTCCAATCTTCCTTTTCATTGGCATTGCACCCCTCACATAGACCTCCCCTGTCTCTGGCACAAGCAGCCCGCAGGCCAGCTTCAAAAAGGTGGTTTTTCCTGCGCCGGAAGCACCTGTCAGTCCCAATGTTATCCCTTGCGGAACATGCAAAGTAATATTGGAAAGTATAAATTTACTTACAGAATCAAAACATAGCATTTTTTAGGGGAACCTCCCTTCCCTTACCCGCCTGTACATAAAATATCCCCTGCAATAAAAAATTGCAAGGGATTGGGACAAATGACAACTATTTTGGGATATACACCACGGCACAAAACCAGCCGTTTTCTTCATAAAAATCACAAAGCCCATGATACTTTTCTGTAATTTCTTTTATCTGCGAAATCCCCATACCATGGCGCTCCGGCTCTTCCTTATCCGATGCCAACTCCGGATTCTTACCCAGCACAGAAGCAGATATTCTGTTTTTTACCGCTATGGTTTCGTATCCGCGCCTGGCAGCCACAGAGACCTGTATTTCTCTTCCTGTAGCCGGCTCCTTCAGGGATGCCTCCAAAGCGTTGTCCAGCAGATTGGCCAGGAGCGCTGAGAAGTCCATGCTCCCCATTTGGGCAAAGGAAAGGGTCTCAACTTCTGCCCTGATGCCAATCCCCTTCTCCCTGGCCGTCATAAGTTTTTCATTTAAAATGTGGTTTAACAGTGAATTTCCTGTCTCGACATAACTATGAACATGATTCAATGTATCCAGAATTTCCGATGTGTACGCCTTTGCCGCCTCCAAATCAGAACTGTTAAGATAGGAGGCCAGCACCATAATATGGTTCTTCATATCATGCTTCAGATGCCTGACCTTTTCATGCAGCGCACGTATCTGCGCCTCCTGACGGCGAATTTCCTCCGCCTCGGATTTCAGCCCCGAAATCTCATACGACAACTCCTCTTTTTCTCCAAATACCCTACTGTATTTTTCTCTTAATTCATCAACCTCTTTTTGCAGCCTTGCATATCTTCCCATTCACAAACCTTCTTCTATCGCCAACGCTCCATCCAGCCGGAAATATTCACTTCCCCGCCGTCCCTGCATTAACTAAACTCCCTGACTTTTATTCATGGTGGTGAAACTGGCTATGTGGAAGTTTAGTTTCGCATATACCTCATAAGCCGTTTTCTTGCCGTCTCCCCATAGCTTCTGCCGATGGGCAGTCTCTCCCCGGAAACAAGCTCCGCTTCTTCTGGTTCCAGAACACGCACTGCCTCCTAATTCACCAAAAATCCCCGGTGAAGACGTATAAACCCCTGGGGCGATAAAGCACTCTCCACAGCTCCCACCGTATCCCGCAGGCGATATTCGGCCCCTGACGTCACCATCCTCAGATAATTTCCGTCACTTTCAAAATAAAGTATTTCCGACAAACAGACCCTTATATTCTTTGTCCCGGACTTAAATGTAAAATATTGCTCCTTTTCCTGCAGCTTTTTCTCACAATCCCGCAGCAGCCCCTCAATCTCTTCCCCAAAATGACTTTTTCTGATAAATCCGAAAGGATGAAATCTAAGACTGTCATACACCAATTCATCATGGTTTGTCACAAAGACCAGGAGGGGTTCCTGAAAATTTTCCTCTCCTAATTTCCCGGCAATCTCCAATCCCCCAAGCCCCGGCATATCAATATCAAGAAGCAAGAGATCCCACCTGTCCCAATGAAAGCTATCCAAAAGCTTCCCGCTATCCGCAAACGTTTTCACAATGCCATGGGGCACAATGCCTTGAATCGCCTTTGCCATATCCATTAATATGTGCTCTTCATCATCACAAACAGCTATTCTCATAGACTCCCCCACACATATCAACTGTTCCTTAATACTCTTCCGCAATATCAATTTCTTCCTGTTCAGATTCAATGGAAGCCTTGAATCCCGGCGTATGCCGCAGATATACAAGCCAATATCCCACACCCACAATCCCCGCTCCTCCCACAATATTTCCAAGAGTCACAGGCAGCAGATTCTTCAGAAGGAAACTGCCCATGGTCAGCCCTTCCGCTCCTATTCCATATTCCCAGGCTGTAAAAAGCCCCGCCATACAAAAATAAATATCCGCAATACTATGCTCAAATCCACAGAGCACAAACAACAATACAGGCCAAAAGCTCATTAACAGCTTGCCCGACACTGTCTTCGACGCAAATGCGGCCCAAACCGCAATACATACCAATATATTGCAAAGGATTCCTCTGATGACAGAATCCATAAAAGTAAGATTTACCCTATGGAGAGCCGCGTTTACAACACTGTCCGCAAGTTTTCCTCCCAACAGATCCGGCGTATGCCCATATGCCACCATAAAAGCCACGAAAGCTGCCCCCAGAAAATTTCCAAGGAACACAAATGCCCAATTTTTCAGCATTTGCCCCATAGTTATCTTTCTCTCCAACAGCGCAATGACTATCAGGTTATTTCCTGTGAACAACTCACTGCCCGCCACTAGCACCATGGCCATCCCCGCCGGAAACAGAGAGGCGCTCACAAGCCTTGACAGAGATGGATTCTCCACAACAGCGCCCCCTACGGTGGACGCAATCCCCGCAAAGCCGATAAACATTCCGGCAAAAAATCCCAGCACCAACATTTTGAATGCCGAAAGCCTTACTTTATGTATGCCGATTTCCACATAATTTTGCGCTATTTCCAACGGTGAATGCATTCTATATCCTCCCTGTCTTCCTTCCGGTTCCAAAACCACTTTCGGAACCAATTTGACTTGAGAAACTCACTTCTCACCCTACCACAACCCTATCCAGACTATTCTAAATATTCCACTACATAACTTTCCAACAATCCCTGTAATTCCTCATCCATAAATTCATACTCATCTTCAATATTAAGACAGACCACCTTTTTATGAGCAATGACATCAGAATATTTTTGATTTAGCCTGCGCAGATGTTTTTTCTCCATACAGAAAATAATATCGGCCCATCCCAGAAGGCCGGGCGTAACTTTCACCCGGGCATTGGATTCCGTTCCCGCAGAAGCCGCTCTATGTCCCCCATATCCGTCAAACATCTTCTCCGCAGTCAAACTGCGCCTCTTATTTTGACTGCATACAAACAATAATTTCATAAAATCATTCTTCTTCCAAATCAAACAGCTGCCCTGTGGCAAAAGGACTTCCCACGTCACATCTCCCATGATGATAGGCTTTCCGTGACATTCCTTCCCCCACAGAATCAGATATATCCACCTTGATACGACTGACCCCTGCCTCCGTCATGGCGTCCAGCATTTTTATTACTTCCCGGGCGGAATCCGCCCCCGTGGCATCAGAGCAAATATCCTTTTTCATCCACACATGGGGACATCCTTCTTCCTCTCCTATTTCCCCGAATTCCACAAACCCCTGTTTTCGGTAGAATTCGCTTGCTCTGCATTGCGCATGCAAAGTTATACTTTCGCCCCCCTTATTCCGCACATACTTTTCCACTGCCTCCATCATTGCGGCCCCTGCCTTCCGGCCGCGATATTCCCTGCGCACCGCAAGACGGCCAAGCACATACCCGTTTATTTCTTCGTCCCAGAACACACGGCATGTTGCGGCGGGTGTTCTGTCTTCCGCATACATTACAAAATGTTTCGCCACATGGTCAATCTCATCCAGCTCATCCTGAAATCCCTGCTCTTCCACGAATACTTCCAGCCGAATATCCCTTGCCTCCTGAACCAGGCAATCATAAACCAATATTTCCAAAATATCTCCCTTCCTGGCTCCTTTGAACAGCCATGCGGAACAGGTAAGTTCTAAATAGTTACAAAATATCATATGGTATATCGGCAGCTTTGATTTTATACCTTAGCTGAAACAAAAAATTTTTTTGCGGAAAACTTCTTAGACTGTTCCCTTTGCACGGATTGCTTTTGTAAGATTTTTATGGTATAATTTTCTACAACAATATAATTCAGGAGGGTATCATATGGCAAAAGAAATGATTGCAATGCTTTTGGCCGGCGGACAGGGCTCCCGTCTGTACGCTTTGACAGAAAAGCTTGCGAAACCTGCAGTTCCATTTGGCGGTAAATATCGAATCATCGACTTCCCACTGTCAAACTGTGTCAATTCGGGGATTGATACAGTCGGCATTTTAACCCAGTATCAACCCCTTGTACTGAATGAATACATAGGAAACGGCCAGCCCTGGGATTTGGACCGCCTTTACGGAGGCGTACATGTGCTGCCGCCCTATCAGAAGGCAAGCGGTTCCGACTGGTATAAGGGCACGGCCAACGCAATTTACCAGAATATTTCCTTCATTGAGCGTTATTCGCCCCAATATGTCATCATCCTTTCCGGCGACCAGATTTGTAAGCAGGATTACAGTGATTTTCTGAAATTCCACAAAGAAAAAAACGCGGAGTTCAGCGTGGCTGTAATGGAAGTTCCCTGGGAAGAGGCTTCTCGCTTTGGTCTGATGGTTGCAAACGACGACGACAAAATTACAGAATTCCAGGAAAAGCCCAAAAATCCCAAGTCCAATCTGGCTTCCATGGGCATCTATATTTTCAATTGGGACATTTTGAAAAAATATTTGGAAGAAGACGAAGCAGACCTCAACTCCGAAAATGACTTTGGCAATAATATCATTCCGAATCTTCTGAAAGACGGCCGCAGAATGTACGCTTATCACTTTAACGGTTATTGGAAAGATGTGGGGACCATATCTTCCCTGTGGGAAGCGAATATGGAGATTTTAGATCCTGAGCACAGCGGCATCAATCTCTTCGACGAAGATTGGAAGATATACAGCCGCAACAGCGGTATGACCGGCCATAAGATCAGTTCCGGCGCCGTGGTAGAGAATTCCATGATTACGGACGGCTGCCGGATTAAAGGCACAGTGCGGCATTCCATTCTGTTTGCCGGCGTCAAAGTGGGCCAGGGAGCCGTGGTGGAGGATGCAGTGGTCATGGGCGGTACGGTAATTAAGCCGGGCGCCGTAGTCAAACACTGTATTGTGGCAGAAAATGTAACCATCGGAGAAAATGCCGTTGTAGGCGCAATGCCCACGGAAGAAGAAAACGGCGTCGCCACCATAGGTGAAGGCGTCAGCATCGGCGATAACGCCAAAATCGGTCCCAAAGCCATGGTGAACAAAAATGTGGAAGGCGGTGAAGAGGTATGGTAAATTCAAATACAAGTGCCCTTGGTATTATATTCCCCAACAGTTACGACGCACTGGTTCCGGATCTGGTGAATGTGCGCTTGATGGCTTCCATCCCCTTTGCCAGCCGTTATCGTCTGATTGACTTCATCCTGTCCAGCATGTCCAATTGCGACATTGACAATGTTTCCGTGATGGTGAACAACAATTACCATTCCCTCATGGATCACCTGGGTTCCGGCCGTGAATGGGATCTGGTGCGCAAAAACGGCGGATTACATATTTTCCCTCCCTTTGTGGAAAAGGGCGCCGCTCCCTATGTGGGCCGTGTGGGGGCACTGGCCAATATTCTGGGATTTCTGAGAGGCCAGAAGGAAAAGTATGCCGTGATGACGGACACAAATATTGTTGTGAATTTTGACTTTAACGCTATGATTAAGGCCCATATTGAAAGCGGCGCGGATGTGACAGTGGCGTATAATGAACAGGAACTTCCCGCGAATCTCTTACAAAGCAAAGATGCCGGAACAGGTTATTATTACACTTTGGGTATCGAAAACGGACGTATCACGAAGATACATGTGAACGATAAGGATGCCGGTATCCAGAATTTCTCCATGAATATGTTCGTCATTGAGCGTGAACTGCTGATAGATTTAATTAACACCGCCTCTGTTCGGGGACAGGTTTACTTTGAGCGTGACGTGCTTTTGCCCCAGTTAAATAAGCTGAATGTACAAGCATATAAATATGACGGCTATACAGCCCGCATCAGTGATATGAAGAGTTATTTTGAGGAAAATATGAAACTTCTGGACGACCACAATTTGGATGACCTCTTCTCCGGCGCCCCGATTTACACCAAAATCCGTGATGACAACCCTACCAGATACATTGAGGGCGCAAAAGTTCAGAATGTCATGGTGGCTGACGGATGCATCATCGAAGGCGAGGTAGAAGACAGTATCCTCTTCCGTGGCGTCAGAGTCGCAAAGGGCGCAAAGGTTAAAAATTGTATCTTAATGCAGGATTCCATAATAGAGGCCGGCGCAAATGTGGAATATCTTGTCATGGATAAAAATGTTACGATCACGGCTGGAAAAGAAATGAAGGGAACTAATACTTTCCCGGTTTACATAGGAAAACATCGGGTGGTTTAATTCTTTTCTCCTAATTTTAAGTCGCTGCCAGGCAGCACTAAAGGGTGTGGTTCCTTCGGCGCACACACAGGAGAGACAAATTTCATTCGGAAGTACCCA
>CAJUGT010000152.1:0-5133 GCA_910586435.1 uncultured Acetatifactor sp.
CGCCAACTGTCCGTGCAAGCACGGCCGCTTGGCTCATTGCCCGCGGGAATAAAGAGAGACTGACATATATTTCTTCCTTTCTTGCAACGAATCGTCTCTATATCATTCACCGCTCAACTCATGGTTGAGCGTTCATAAAGCACAAGGTTATTTCACATATAGCATTTATCCTGTACAATAGGTATGATCAGTCAAATAAAATACAAGGAGAATCTCTTATGAATACCATTGGAAAAAACATCAAAAAGCTTCGTGAAAAGACTCATATCACTCAGGAACAGCTTGCTGACAGTCTGTTTGTCTCTTATCAGGCCGTCAGTAAGTGGGAGACAGGCTCCACAGTCCCGGATACGTTAATGCTTCCCAAAATAGCGGAATGTTTCGGAACAACCATTGATGAACTGTTCCGTGAAAATATGGTAGCTTATCGCCACAAAGGGGCCCGCCTGTATTCTGTTTATCAAGACTCTCCTTCACCGGAAAACTTCTCGGCTGCGGAATCGGCTCTCTTAAAGATTACCAATGCTCCCACATCCCCTGATTGTTATTTCCAAACCGAAGATTTACGTCTTTTGGGGAATCTATACGCATACCACATGGAATACTGCCGTGACAAAGCCATCGAATATTATGACAAAGCCATTCAAAAGGGCCTGCCGCTGCGAGCGAATATGTATGCCTGCTTTGAACAACAGAAAATTCATTTCATGGCACAGCTTGGAAAAGCACAGGAAAGCATTCACCAAAGCCTTGCCATGATAGATGCGCATCCCCAGAACCCGGAAAATTATATTTGTATCATATACGCATACTTTTGCGCGGAACAATATGATGACGCATTAAAATATGTAGAAACAGCTTTGCGAAAATGGCAGGACAACCTGATGCTATACAAGTTAGGCGGCGATGTCTGTCATAAATTAAAACAACACGAGAAAGCAATCCAATATTGGGACAAGTCTTTGGAACTAAACCAGCAGCGCTGCGACGCCACGGGAGAAAATGGATTCATGGACGCCCTGTTTTCCAAAGCTGACGCATATGCTGAACTTGGGGATAAATCCAACGCCTTCAAAACTTGGAAAGAAATCGCCGGAAGATTAGAAAAAATGGGTTTTATCATAGAGAAGGAATATGCCCTAAAAAAGATGCGGGAATTTTCCTGACACCACACTCCTGAACATAAACTACTCCCGGCTGTACATCCAAGCTCTTCCAAAAGATAGCGCCAACCATTTTATTTTCCTGTTTTGGTGACTATCTTACCATCCATGTCCCAAAGGTCCTGCCATCCTCCTGCCCCTTCCCAAAGAAAGACCTGGCCCTTTATCAGTCTGCAATTCTTATCTTCCAGACGAATAGCCTCCATTTCCTGCGCTGTAAGAGGGTCCTCCGTAACACATTTTAAATTTGCCATGTATTGTTCTGGTTTCACCGAAAAGGGGATCGGAACCTGTCCTCTCTGCACTGCCCACTTCAGGCAGATGATTGCGGGATGCACTCCATGGGCCCTGGCTGCGGCCTTTACCGCCGAAAGCTCCGTGTCCGCCAGATCCTCTCCTGTTCTGTCCCGTTCCGGTCTGGAAGGGGACCCAATGGGGCAATAACCAATGGGAAGAATATCATGTTCCAGAGCATACGCAAACAATTCCTGCTGTTGGAATGAGGGATGAAGCTCCATCTCCAATGCCGCCGGTTTTATTCTGCAAAGCGGCAGCACTGCTTCCAATTTAGGAATCGTCATATTACTCATGCCGATATATCGCACCAACCCCTGCTCTGCCAAGGCTTCGCATTGCCTCCAAGTCCCCATAAATTCTTCCACAGAAAAGGGCCTGGAATCCGGATTGCGGGAGTCCCCGTCACAGCCGGGCGCATGGTAATTGGGAAAGGGCCAGTGTACAAAGTATAAATCAAGATAATCAAGTTTCAAATCGCTCAAGCTCTTTCGGCAGGCTTCCCCCACCTTTCCTTCTCCATGCATATCATTCCACACTTTGGAAGTAACGAACAACTCCTTACGTTCCACAATGTTCTCCCTAACCACCTTCTCCAGTACTTCTCCAATATTGCTCTCATTCTGGTAAACTGACGCACAGTCAATCAGACGATACCCATATTTAATGGCGCCATATACTGCTTTCGCAATATCACTGGCCCCATATTTATCCGAACCGAATGTCCCAAGCCCCATACAGGGGATGGGTTCTCCTGTAGAAAGCTTTCTCTTCGGCAGCATATTTTGATCCATTTGCTCCATGATATGTTCTCCTATTTTAAGTCGCTGCCAGGCGGCACTAAAGGATGAGGTTCCTTCGCAACTCCACCTGTCCAGCGAAACCTTTATCATAAATGGCTTGACATTTCTTAGCTGGACTATTCCAGTTCCGCATCCATCCTTTCGTACCCCTTCTGCTTAGAACAATTCTCCAGCACCTAATTATGTGCTCGAGCTTTGTTCTGGATACTGGCGGATGGATGCTGTTTTTTATTCCAGTTCCGCAATTGGAAATATTGATTACTGCTCTGGGAATACCACCGCCACCTTGCCGCAGTTGCCTTCGGCCATAAGGCGGTATGCCTCCGCCGCCTGCTCCAGAGGAAATTCATGGGTAATTAAATCTTCCGGATGGATATTCCACCGCACCAGACGTTCCACCAATTCCTCCATTTTCCACAGGGATGTAACCCAGGAACCAAAGATGGATTTCTGTCCGTGAATAATATCCGGGCTGGGCTGAAAAGTACATGTCCCCCCTTCTCCCACAAAAGCAATTTTACCCCACTCTCTGGTCGCCCGAATTGCCAACTGTCTGCCGGCATCATTTGCCGAAGCGTCAATTGCTCTCTCCACACCCTTTCCTCCCGTTGCGGAGAGGATTTTTTCCAGCGCATCCTCATCAGGGTAAAATACCTCATGGGCCAGGCCCAGTTTCTTTGCAAGTTCTATTCGATATTCGTTTCTCTCCACACCAATTAACTTGTTGGCCCCCATTGCTTTTGCCAACATCAATGCGGCAAGCCCCACAGGGCCAAGCCCTGTTACCAATACAGCGTCATTTCCACATACGCCAATCTTCTCAATGGCCTCATACACCGTCCCAAAGCCGCAGGCAACCTGTGCCCCGTCCTTATAGGACAATTCCTCCGGCAGAAGAACCAAATCCTTTTCATCTGCCAGAATATAGGGTGCCATACCCCCGTTTCTCTGCCAGCCATACGCCTGGCGGTGAGGACTTTTACAGGAAATATAATACCCCCTTCGACAATCATAACAGACTCCACAGCCGGAGATATGATACACAATGACTCTGTCGCCCTTGTGAAAACGCTTTAATCCCTCCCCCTCTTCCACAATAATACCACAAGGTTCATGTCCTGCTGCCATGCCAGGAATATATCCTTCCGGTCCTTTTCCTGTATGTTCCCTGTAAATGCAGCGTATATCACTGCCACAAATGGTTGTGGCCCTGGTCTGTATCAATACCTGCCCATATCCCGGTGCGGGTACTTCAAAGTCCTTTATCTCAACCGTACTGATTCCGGGCAGTATTGCCCCTTTCATCAACATTTTAACTGCCATTCTTCCACTCTCCGTTTCTGTTTTCTTCCTGTGGCGGCCTTCTGTTCCTTCCTATTCCCTGTCTTACATATGCTCACTTTGGGTGACAGTTTCCTATTCCGTCCTAGTCTGACCTCTTCCAGGATTCCAGCGGCTCCTTTATTTAATATCCGTCATTAATTCCAGCACTGTCTCCATCCCCTTTTCCACAGCCAACTGCACAGGGGTCTCACCGTCGTTATTGGCCCGGTTATAGTCCGCTCCTTTCTTCACCAGAAAACGTGAGCCTCCGTCGTCACTGTTATACAGTGCATAATGGAGGGCCGTATTCCCCTCATTATCCGCCAAATTGATGTCGGCTCCTGCCAGAAGCAGCTCTTTCGCCATTTCCTTAGTGGTATGAAGCATCAACGCCGTCCTTCCCTCATTGTCTGTATGATTCACATCCACACCCCTCTCCAGGAAAACGGGCAGCAATTCCCTGGTCCAATAATGCACCAGCATAAAGGGGGTCTGTCCTTCTTCATTGGGAAGATCTAAATGTTTCAGAAGCTTTAACATTTCCGCCTTCTGTTCATTTGTGATATTCTCCCCATACCTCTTCTCCGTCAGCACCAGGTGGGCAGGAGTATTCCCCTGTAAAGTTTTCATAGTGTCATCCGCACCGGAAGCCATAAGCAGTTCCACTGCTTCCACATTGCCCTCCATACAGGCTATATGCAGAGCTGTCATTCCGGCCTCCCCAGGTTCATCCATTGTCAGGTTGACATCCACACCCTTTTCTATCATGACTCTCAACATGCTCATGTGACCGTGTTCCACAGCGCCGTGAATGGCAGCCTTTCCCCTGTTATCCGTCTGCTCCATGGAATCCTTGGAGAACATCCTTGTTGCTTCTTCATAATACGCCTCATCCTCTCCACTATTGTCAGCCAGGATATTGGCCGGGGTCCTTCCCCTGACCACCGCTTTTTCCATATCCACCCCCAGCTCCACCAACTTCTTAAGCACACCCATCCCATATGACGCATGCAGGCACTCATCCCGCAGACAGAGGATTTTGCCTTTATAATGAATGGGCATGGTGAATTCCATTCCCTCCTCTTTGCAGACCTCCAAAACCGTGGCATTCCTGTCACTGTTCAGAGCACTATGCAGAATATCCAAAACCTCCCCAAATTCGTCATCGTCATCCGGATCCACCTGGTCAATCAATTTTCTGGTCATATAGATTGCAATGCTCAAGGCATCTTTGTCATTTTCCCGTACATCGAAATACTGACTGTTGGTAATCTGGCTCAAAGGAAACAGTTCCATCTCCGGAACCGGATTCGCCCCAAAATCCTTCAAAGCAAGATACATTGCCATATTTCTATATTCAACCGCATGCGCTATGGGCGTGACTCCGTTGTGATTGGCCACATTTACCAGTTCCGGGCAATGCCGCATCAAGGCAAGCGCCGCCGTCTTATGGCCGTTTCTCCTGGCCATCATCAAAAGCGTATTGCCATCCTCATCCACATAATCTGTCGCAGCGCCTTTTTCCAGAAAAACCTCAGTCAAGGGCCTGT
>CAJUGT010000152.1:5143-9096 GCA_910586435.1 uncultured Acetatifactor sp.
CAAGGGCCAGGTATAATCGGCGCAATAGGAAGTGGAGAGCAGTTTTTCCAGCGGTTTCAATCCCTCACAATTTGGCTGGTTGATGTCACAGGTCAGCAGACGGGCAATTTCCCCTCTCTGTTCCACACCTTTTTCAATACAAGTGTTATCAAATGTAAGTGTGCCTTCCTGAAATCTGGGATATACCAGAAAATGATACCCATTCATGCCCCTTTCATCACATAGAGAATCCTCGGCACCGTGCTCCAGCAATAACTTTGCCATTGCAAAATTTCCCCGGGCACAGGCCACCATTAAAGCCGTAAGGCCATGGCCTTTGCCGTCAGTTGTGTTGATTTCATCCGGCCCAATCACTTTGTCCAGAAGCAGTTTCTCCACCAGATGATAAAAATTATGCCACACCAGAAGATGGAACAGTGTCACCCCGGCCTTGCCCACAGGCGTAAGCAGCGCTTCTTTTCCCGCCTCCGGTACACAGGCTTCCGCCCCCTGTATTACATCCTCCTCCAATATTTCATACCTGTAAATTGCTTCTTCAAAATCGTCCTCCCACCACGGAATAAACTTGTCCTGACTGCTATTATCCTCGGCGGACTCCACCAACAATTTCGTTAATTCTTCTCTGTCCATAGTATCCTCCATTTTTATGGCACCTTGCGCAATCTTTCCTTCTTGAGTTTTTTTCTCAGGCCTCCACACTTCAGATTCACTGCAACCGCTGCTTTTCTCAAACCCAAAAGGCAATTGCCTCATAGGGCATAAGTTCTCCTTTTGTCCCTTCACAGTTTTGAATCAGCACATTCCCCTCCTGGCAGTCTTTCCATTCGCAGGACAGCCTCCGGTCAGTAAAATTACACAAAACTCTGATACATTTTCCTTCATACATCCTCTCATAGGCAAAAATATTCTCATCCTCCGGCGCCACTTCCCTGTAAGCTCCATAGACAATTATCTTATGTTCCTTTCTCAGCTGTATGAGCTTTCTGTAAAAGTGAAATACGGAGTCCGGATTCCTTCTTTCCTCTTCCGCGTTTACCTGCCGGTAATCCGGATGAACGCCAATCCAGGGTTTTCCTTCCGTAAACCCTGCATTCTCCCTGTCATTCCACTGCATGGGTGTCCTTGCGTTATCCCTTCCTCTCAGCTGGATATACCGAATCATATCTTCTTTTGACACAAGCCCCGCCCCTGTCAAATCCTCAAACGCATGAATGCTCTCCACATCCCTGTACTCTTCCAGATGTTCAAAATACGGATTGGACATGCCCAGTTCCTCTCCCTGATAGACATAGGGCGTTCCCCGCATAAAATGCAGGCAGAGAGCCAGCATTTTTGCAGACACCACGCGATACTTTGGTCTGTCGTCTCCAAATCTGGATACGGAACGGGGCTGGTCGTGATTCCCCAGAAACAGGCTGTTCCACGCCTTCCCCTCCAATTCTGTCTGCCATTTACTCATGACCTCCTTAAATTGCCGCAAATCCACACGGGTATCATTCCATTTGCCAAACCTGCCGTCTCCCAAATTGGTATGTTCAAACTGGAATACCATGTTCAGCTCCTGCTCAGACTCCCCTGCGTATCGCTTTGCCTCCGCAATTGTAACCCCTGCCGTTTCTCCAACAGTCATAATATCATAACGGGACAGCACTTCCTGGTTCATCTCCTTCAAGAACTCATGCACCCTGGGACCATTCATGACATGTTCTCCCAGATCCCCATACAACCCATTGTTTGTCTTGCCGTCCGGGAATTCCTGATTTTTGGAAATCATACTGATCACATCCATGCGGAAACCGTCAATCCCCTTATCACACCACCAGCGCATCATATCATATACCGCATTTCGGGCATGTTCATTTTCCCAGTTAATATCCGGCTGTTTTTTATGGAAAGAGTGCAGGTAATACATATCCGTCCTTTCGTCATATTCCCATGCCGAACCGCCAAAGCAAGCGCCCCAGTTATTGGGCGGCCCTCCTGCCCGGCCCTCCTTCCAGATAAAGTAATCCCGATAGGGATTTTCTTTGGATTTCCTGCTCTCCACAAACCAGGCATGTTCATCGGATGTATGATTTACCACCAAATCCATAATAATCCGAATCCCCATACCATGGGCTTTTTCCAGCAATTCGTCGAAGTCCTCCATGGTTCCGAATTCTTCCTGAATCGCCTGATAATCGGAAATATCATAACCGTTATCCGCATTGGGGGACTGGTACACCGGAGACAGCCAGATGACATCAATTCCCAATTCCTTCAGATAATCCAGCCTGCCGATAATGCCTCTCAAATCTCCGATTCCATCCCCATCGCTGTCCATAAAGCTCCGTGGATAAATTTGATATACTACCGCTTCCTTCCACCAAACTTGTCTTTCTTCTTGCATTTCCAGCCTCCTGTTAAAATCTCTGCGCAACGGCAATATAGGGACCACAGCAGTGCCACCACCTTTTGCATTCAGTGTTATTTCAATATTCACCACAAAAAATCCATTATCTCTATCTGTCCCTATTAGTATCTACTACAGTATACCGTCCTGGCTGACGGGGCGGCTTTTCGCCGCCTTATCAGCATCGCTTCCTGATGCATTGTCCAAACCATTCCAACTCGTACAAAAAACTCTCGAATGACGAATTGGAGACTCATCTGCCCGCAATACCCCGGCATTTGTAAGATTCTCCTCATCTACACTTCCCCAAGATTCATAGTCGCTACCTTCAAAATCTTTCCCTGTATTATGCTTACAAATCAAACGCCATGTTCAAAAACTTATAATTTGATACCAAACTATCATAAGAACGATTTGTTCCCTGAAGAACCAATCTCTTGAAAGCAACATTATCCGCCGGAACACTTTCATTTCCCAATCGAATATAAGCTGTCATATTCCCCTCACCCACATAATAATATGGTGTTTCTTTACCTGCATACACATCAAAAAGAATCACTCCCAGTTCCAGCCTGCAAGCGCCTCATACTGGGAAGGTGTAATCGTCAGAATCGTGCCGTGCTTGTATCCATATGGAAACATAAACTTCTCATCCGCCCGCACAAAATCACCGCTCTCCAAAGAATCCGCCACAAAAGGTACATATCCCTGCCCTGCTCCCGGCACCCCGAAATAATCCAGGAACAGGCACCATCTGCCATCTTCTAATTTCACCGCCGTAGGCGCTTCATAGACGCCCTGCTGCAGCTGTGCAGTGCTCTCATCAAAGGCAGGCATCTGCTCATATGGTCCCTTTAAATTTTCAGAGCGCAGAAGAATATTCCGGCATACAGCCCCTCCCCGCCTGACAAACATATAATAAGCTCCCTTTTCCTCATATATGGCCGAGTCGATCACCTCTTCCTCCGGATGCCGATACAGCAGCTCCGGTGCCGAGAACTGTTCAAAATCCTTTGTTCGGCAACAATATATGGCTTTTTTGCCGTACCCATTCTCCTCATGAGAAGAGGACCAATGCACCACATACTCCTTGGCTTCCCTGTCATAAATCACATCGGGAGCCCAGAGGCATCCGAATTTCTCATCCCCAATCTGAACCAGCCTCTGCTCCGACCAATGCAGCAAATCTTCCGATTCCCAGAGAGCCAGACACTTGCTCCCCTTCCTGGAGACCTCCTGCCAACTGTTATGATATTTTCCCCGCATTCCATACGCCAGGCTCAAATCCGTAGCCAGTATCACATACTTTCCCGTCTCTCTACAGAAGGTTATCGTAAAATCCCTTGCCCCTTTATCCCCATAGTAACACCATAATATGGGTTTTCCACCATTTAAGGATTCCCAGTGAAATCCGTCCCTGCTGATGCCAAAATAAACCTGTTCTCCATCCGGAGTGCGCTTTTCCCTGAAATGCACAAATAAATACGCCTGTTTCATCCTGTCACAAATCCTCCCTATTTAGTCAAGTCTTTTTTCCTTATTTTTCAAGGATTTTTTAGTT
>CAJUGT010000153.1 GCA_910586435.1 uncultured Acetatifactor sp.
CTTGGGGCGTTGCAAGCTTGATACCCCGTTGCTTGCAGCGGGGTCTTTGATTATACAGCAAAAAGAGTTCAACCAATAACGAAACAAGAACAAACTGCTAGTGAAACCCATTGCTGAACGCTACGATTCCCAATATCCATTTGGAGAACTATATGAAGGGTTTTGTATATATGACTTAGAGCAAGCCCCGTATGATACTGATGATGAAAGCAATGTGATTTTGGCGGGAGCTACATCGCTGCCTCCCATATTTGATATGGAACTTCTTCAAAATATCATCAACTGGTGGTTGAAATGCCTCAGTGAAATAACAGACGTTCTTCATGGGGCCCAATGGGAGGTATCTATTGATGATAATCCCATTGAATGGAGTTCCAATACAAACTGACTTTGAATAAGTGATGTATTCAATTGTTCCTGAATTTATTTGGCAACAGGAGCCTTCAGCTCTCTGCGCCGCCATAAATTGAATTCCTGCCGTCCCTTTTGCTGCAATAGAAGTAATTTCAAGCCACCAGGCACTGTTGAAACAAAACAGTAACCTGATTCCATATTGGGAAACGAGCAGGGGCTTTGCTGTTGACGTAGGTTATTCAGGATGGTATCATGTATTGAGAGCGGTATGCCACAGTTATGCGTTTTAAAAGTATGATGGGAGAAAGCGGTAAAAATAAGATACAATAAGATGATATGCGGGAGGATAAGATGACCCAATATAAAGCTGCGCCTTTTAATGCCCTGAAAATTGGGGTGAGAAAGATTGACAGACATGAATTTGCCGACGGGGAATGGACATTAAAGTTACAGTGGTATCTGAAATTTGTCGTTGGTTTTGGGATTCTTGATTATCTATATGTCAACAGCGAAGGTGACAGATGGTGGATGGACGTGGAGTGTGGGAAAGGATTTGCCACGGTACAGATACATTGCTTTGATGGGCAAAATGATATAGATTATTTTTACCTGAATCCGGCTCATGAGGATGATATGACAGAAGTGGAGGTTGGAGGAGGATACGCCCGCAAATGCGGGTGCTGTACCAGTAAGAAACTGCTCTTTCGTATTATCAAAGCTTTTTTGATGGGGGGAAGACCCTATGGGGGCTGTAAGTGGCATAAATTCACACATGACAATCCTCATGGGGAAGTGATTGAGTGGCGTGACTGAATAAGGTGTTTCAAAGTCATATAATAATGTGATTTTGAGGAAGGGAAAGGAACTCTATGGTGGTATTAACGCTGGAGGTGATTGACAGAGAGGGGAATATTGCCTGTACATGCAGCGGGGAGAATTTTGTTGACTTGGTTTATGGACATGCCTATGAGGAAGGAGACAGGATTCGTCTGACAGCATCGGAGAGCAATCTGTATTTGCATTGGCAGGTGGATGATGGATTAGGAGACGCTTTTGTGTATCTGAAGGGGGAGGTAATCTATCAGATACCTTTTGGAGAACAGAGGAGAAGCTATTCTCCAAAAGCTTTTCATGGTGACAGGCATTATATGTATGTGGAATTGGCGGGAAAAGAGGAGATAGAGTGCTATCGAAATCTGGCGTTAAATCCGGCGGACCAGCGTTTTGATGTGCAGTGTTTTCCCCATGCGTCCGCAAATGTGGAGACAAGGGGGGAGGCTACTTTTGCCGCAAGGAACGCCATTGACGGCGTAAGGGCGAATCTTAAGCATGGTTCCTGGCCCTATGAGTCCTGGGGAATCAACCAACAGGACGACGCGGTTTTGAAAGTGGATTTTGGCAGGAAAGTCAGGACAGATAAGGTTGTATTGTATACACGCTCTGACTTTCCCCATGATAACTGGTGGGTGCGGGTTACGTTGACATTCTCCGACGGAAGCGCAATGGAATTCCCGCTGGAAAAATCCACAAAAGCCCATGTACTTACCTTTCCGGAAAGGGAAACGGAATGGGTGGAGCTTGGCAGTCTTATAAAAGCGGATGATCCCTCACCGTTTCCAGCGTTAAGTCAGATAGAGGTATACGGGAAGGACATACTGTAAGAAAAGCCTGCCATACGGATTTCTTCTGCAAGGGGAAACGCCAATACAGGCCTTTGACACCGGTTGTTTAGCTTCCTGGAGGCAGTGAGAATACATAAAGCAGGCATCTGTTTACAGGGAAGTTTGGATGGGAATGAAATGCAGAGAGTGGAACTGAAATGCAGAGAGCAGAACAAGTTCCCGCAAGCGGGCCAAGTTCCCGCAAGCGGGCCAAGTTCCCGCAAGCGGGAACTGGAATAGGAGAAACAAAAAATGGGAATGTTGTGGTTTGACAGACCGGCGGGAAGCTGGAGCGAGGCGCTGCCAATTGGCAACGGGCGGTTGGGAGCAATGGTTTTCGGCGGCGGTAAGAGCGAAACTCTTCAATTGAATCAGGATAGTGTCTGGTACGGGGGACCGATTGACCGTATCAATCCGGACGCAAAATCACATTTAGAGGAAGTCCGCAAATTGATTTTGGCAGGGAAAATTCCGGAGGCGGAGAACCTTCTCCGCTATACTTTTTCCGGCACGCCCAGAGGGGAACGTCCCTATCAGACGCTGGGGAATATGGAACTGACGTTTCACGGGATGGGAGCAGATCTGCCGGGGTATCGGCGAGAGCTGGACCTGGAGAAAGGGCTGGTGACAGAAAGTTACGGGGAGACTGGGCACAGAATCCATAAGGAATATCTGGCGTCCTATCCTCATGGGGTGATTGCCGTTCATATGGAGGCACAAGAGGGCACGATTTCTCTGGATGCTTTGCTTCGGAGAGCAAAGTTTTATGATCACACAGGGAAGTTGGATGAGCATACCATCTTTATGGACGCCGTCCTGGGAGAGGGAGGAATTACTTTCCTGGCAGCTGTGCGGGCGCAGGCAGTGGGAGGTGAGGTAAAGGTTCTGGGTGAGCATCTGCTGGTAAGGGAAGCCAGGGAGCTGACCCTCTATCTTGGCTGTGAGACTTCCTATTATGAAAAGGACTGGAAAAAGGCTCTGACAGAAAAGCTGGACAGGGCATGTGCTGATGGCTACACCTGTGTAAAAGAAAAACACATGGAGGATTATCAGGCATTGTTTGGCCAGGTAACGCTGAAATTGTGTGAAGAATCAAATCAGGACAAAGAAGCAGGGAATTTGTCCAAAGAGGGAACGCATTGTGATAATGCAGGGGATATGCCCATTGATAAGAGGATGGAAGAGGGAAAGGAAAAGGGATTTGACAATGGTTTTGCCGAACTTTATTTCCAATATGGCAGATACCTTCTGCTGTCTTCCAGCCGTCCGGGAGGGCTGCCGGCCAACCTTCAGGGAATATGGAATGAGGAGATGCAGCCGCCCTGGGATTCCAAATTTACCATTAACATCAATACGGAAATGAACTACTGGCCGGCAGAAATCTGCGGTCTGTCGGAATGCCATTTACCTTTGTTTGATCATTTGTTACGGATGTGGGACAGGGGGAAAGAGACAGCCAAGAGAATGTATGGATGCCGTGGTTTTGTGGCTCATCACAATACGGATTTATGGGGCGACTGCGCTCCCCAGGACATCTATATTCCTGCCACATATTGGGTTATGGGCGGAGCCTGGCTCTGTACCCATATCTGGACGCACTACATATATACGAAGGATGAAGACTTTTTGAGCCGTATGTATCCTTTGCTGAAGGATGCGGTATTGTTCTTCCATGACTACTTGATAGAGTTGGACGGAAAGCTTGCCACCTGTCCTTCGGTATCGCCGGAAAATACATACATTTTGCCCGATGGTGTCAGGGGATGTGTCTGTGCTGGTTCCTCCATGGATAATCAGATTCTGAGGGACCTGTTTGCGGGATTCCTGAAAGCTTCCAAAGTCCTGGGGATATGTGATGAGGTGGTGGAAAAGTCAGAAGAAATTCTGCAAAGGCTTCCGGGAACGAAGATTGGAAAATATGGTCAGATTATGGAGTGGATGGAGGACTATGATGAAGCGGCACCGGGGCATAGGCATATTTCTCAGCTCTATGCGCTGCACCCCTCCCATCAGATTACTGTGGATAAAACACCTGAACTGGCAGAGGCAGCGTCAAAGACTCTGGAACGCCGTCTGGCCCATGGAGGAGGACATACGGGATGGAGCTGCGCATGGATTGTCAATCTCTATGGACGCCTTGGGGACGGCGCAAAGGCGTACCAGAATCTTCAGAAGCTTTGGAGTCAGTCCACTTTTCCCAATTTGATGGACACCCATCCCCGAGGCAAGGGGCATACATTCCAGATTGACGGGAATCTGGGAGCGGTGGCTGCCATTGCTGAAATGTTTGCGCAAAGTGATGAGGACAGGGTATTGCTTTTGCCGGCACTGCCCAAGCAGTGGGACAAGGGGTGCGTAAAGGGACTTGTCATCCCGGGCGGCGGCAGAATTGACCTGGAATGGGCGGAAGGAAGACTGGTATCCTGCCTTATAAGAACGGACAAGGCAATAGAAACCGATCTTGTATATGAGCAGAAGAAGAAGCACATTTTTGTCAAACCTGGTGAGGAAATGCTGATACCATGGCAGTAATCTATTGCTGTCGGTAATCTATTGCTATCAGTAATCTATTGTTGTCAGTCATCTATTGCTGTGTAGTGTGTTTAACAGTTTTGACGCTGGAAAGCGGAAACAGCATAACAGTTCAGGCTCCTGGCTGAATAGATAGAAAGAGTGTTTATATGGGAATCGGAATGGGAGAAAAGCGAGGCCCGTTCCGCAAAAGTCGGATACCGCTATGGTTGTGTGAAATAAAAAACCATGGTGGTATCTGTGTGCATGGGTGTGGAAGAGTGAGTACAAAACAGGAGATTGAGGAATTATGAAGTTGTTATATGGGACAGGAAACAGCGCAAAACTGGAAATTATGAGGCGGACTTTGGCGGGACTTCATGTGGATGGGAGGGAAGAGATAGAAATACATGGGTTAAAGGATATGGACAAAGAAGCGCCTTTCGTGCCGGAGACCGGTGAGACTGTTTTGGAGAATGCAAGACAGAAAGCGTATACATATTATGATTATTTTAGAGTGCCTGTTTTTTCCTGTGATTCCGGTTTGTATTTTGAAGGTTTGCCGGAGGAAGCGCAGCCGGGACTTCATGTGAGAACCGTGAATGGAAAATATCTCACCGATGATGAAATGCTGGATTATTATTCGGGGCTCGCAAAGACTTATGGGAATTTGAAAGCCAGGTATTACAATGCAATCTGCCTGGTTCTGGACAGGGAACATATTTATGAATGTATGGATGAAAGTCTGGTAAGCAAAACTTTTTTAATTACATCGGTTCCTTATTCCAAAGTGATACATAAAGGCTTTCCTATTGACAGCCTATCCGTGGATATGGATTCGGGAAAGTACTTTTATGAACAGGGAGAAAAGGAATTGGACCAGCTGGCTGTGATGGAAGGCTGCCGGGAATTTTTTCGGAAATTGATGTCAGAGGGAAAATTATAAGGCATCACAGAAAATGATGAGGTAACAGATAGAAAAATGTAATAAAGCGGCGGCTTGGGAAAACAAAAATATAGAAATGAAAACCAGAATTAGAAAAGACGAGAGGGAGGATGTAACATGAAGAAATCAGCGCTTTTGCTCATGCTGTTTGTTCTTTGCGGCGCTTGCCCTGTGACAGCATCGGCACAGGAGACAGTACTGCGGGAGTCAGGCGACAGATTGGAAGAACTGGCCAAAGAGGGAGAGGCAGAAGGGATGCAGCGGGAAACAGGCGTCTCATATTATACACCTTATAAGGATGCCACATACCGTTTGCGCTATATAACAAATACAAATGGTGTAACAATCACAGGATATGATGGAAATGTGTCGGGAAAGCTGGTCATTCCGGATGAGATAGACGGAGTGAAAGTGTATGCCGTAGGGCGATTCGCGTTTGAAGACTGCAGCGGCTTCACGGGAAGCCTGGAGTTGCCGGAAGGGCTGGTAAGCATAGGAAATTCAGCGTTTTCTAACTGCAGTGGTTTTACAGGAAGTCTGGAGTTGCCGAAAGGGCTGGAAAGTATAGGAAATTCAGCGTTTTCTAACTGCAGTGGTTTTGCGGGAAGCCTGAAGCTGCCGGAAGGACTGAAAAGCATCGGAGATTATGCGTTTTATAGTTGCGGCGGTTTCACGGGAAGCCTGGAGTTGCCGGAAGGGCTGGAAAGTATAGGAAATTCAGCGTTTAATAACTGCAGTGGCTTCACGGGAAGTCTGGAGTTACAGAAAGGGCTGGTAAGTATAGGAAATGCAGCGTTTTCTAATTGCAGTGGTTTCACGGGAAGCCTAGAGTTGCCGGAAGGACTGAAAAGTATCGGAAATTCAGCGTTTTATAACTGCAGTGGCTTCATGGGAAGCCTGGAGTTGCCGGAAGGACTGGAAAGTATAGGAAATGCAGCGTTTCATAACTGCAGTGGCTTCACGGGAAGCCTGGAGTTGCCGGAAGGACTGGAAAGCATCGAAAATTATGCGTTTTATAATTGCGGTGGTTTTACGGGAAGCTTGAAGCTGCCAGAAGGTCTGACCGCTATTGGAAATGGTGTCTTCTGGGAGTGCGAAGGTTTTGATGGAAGCCTGGAGTTGCCGGAAGGACTGGTAAGCATAGGAGATTCAGCGTTTTATAACTGCAGTGGTTTCACGGGAAGCCTGGAGTTGCCGGAAGGACTGGTAAGCATAGGAGATTTAGCGTTTTATAACTGCAGCGGTTTTACAGGAAACCTGAAGCTGCCGGAAGGGCTGACCGCTATTGGAAATAGTGTCTTCCGGGAGTGTGAAGGTTTTGATGGTAGCCTGGATTTGCCGGAAGGGTTGGAAAGCATCGGAAATTATGCGTTTGGTGGTTGCAGCGGTTTCACGGGAAGTCTGAAGCTGCCTAAAAGCTTGTCAAGTATTGGAGATCGTGCTTTTATCTCCTGTAGTGGCTTCACAGGAAGTCTGGAAATACCTGACAGCCTGACTAACATTGATGATTTTGCGTTTTACGGATGCTTCAATCTGACAGGAAGCCTGGACTTGCCGGAAGGTCTGAAAAGTATAGGTAATACTGCATTTGGTTCATGTGTTGGTTTTACAAGCATTGTTATTCCGTCCAGCATAACAAGCATTGGAGAATGGGCGTTCTTGGGATGCGATAGTGTCACTGGAATCAGCATTCCGGCAAGTGTAACTAGTATAGGGGAAATGGCGTTTTCCTGTGTTGCGCTGTCTAATGTATATTACGGCGGGAATGCGCAGCAGTGGGCTTCCATTGCTGTTGGGGAACCGAATGATATGCTGATGGATGCGCATATTTATTATAATACTTATTACGCAAAGGGGGACAGTATGCCTGCCCTGACGGACAATGCGGTTCCTGTGCCGGTTCTGGCACCTTCAGCAGACGCAGCGGTAAGCTGTAATTTAGGAAGGCACGAATATAGTGATTATGGCAGAACTGTACAGTCTTATCTATATGATAATGGAAATGGCTTAACCAGAGTAGAATATAGAGGCGGTACAGTTGTAGTAGAGAATTACGATCCTTTTTTCCAATACCAGGCCGGTTACACATTAGAGCCGGAACTGCCTTTGTGGGGAGGTTTTTATGCAGGGGAAAAGTATAACTTCCTGATTTTGGGCCAGGAAAACTATGGAGAAGATGAATCCCGGGAAGTCATTCGGGTGGTAAAATATGATAAAAACTGGAACCGCTTAAGCCATGCAAGCCTGTACGGCGCAAATACCGTAGAGCCTTTCGCCTTCGGGAGCCTTCGCTGTGATGAATATGATGGAACACTCTATGTACGCACATGCCATAAAATGTACGACCATGGTGATGGGCTTAATCACCAGGCCAATATGACCTTCTGCGTGCGGGAAGCTGATATGAAAATTTTAGGAAATAGTTATGTCAGCGCAGGGTATGTAAGCCATTCTTTTAACCAGTTTTTGATGGTGGACGCAGAGGAAAATATTGTCACCTTAGACCATGGGGATGCCTATCCGCGGTCAGCGATTCTGCGACGTTTTCCAAAAAAGCCCGGGAATGGTACACTTTATTATGATACTGGTAATTCGGACGAGTTGGACCTGAAGGTATTTTCTGGAGAGATAGGGGATAATACAACAGGCGCGTCTCTGGGCGGGCTGGCAGAAACGGCTTCAGGCTATGTGGTGGCTTATAACTATAATGAACAGCTCCAGAGCCAGTCACGGGAAATCTACATATCATATATTCCAAAGGATAATATATCGGAAGAAGGTATGCGGACATGGTCTTCTGTTACAGGAGGAACTCCTGTGGTAGTCTCCACAGGGGCCGAGGGCGGTTATGTATTCTGGAATAATTATGATAGCGGAAATCCTGTAGTACAATATGTGGGCTATGACTCACAGGGTAATATATCGCAGGTACAGACGGATGAAGGCTTGAAGCTTTCTGACTGCCAGCCCATCGTCTATCAGGGCAGGATGGTCTGGTATGTGACAGAATATTCAGTGCCACAATTTTATTCCCTTCCTGTGCAGGGGGCGGCAGCAGGTCCGGAGGGGCTTGCCCAGGGCCCTGATGGCGGATGGTATTATTACAGGAATGGCGTTGTTGACACTGCGTATACAGGTCTGGTTCCCAATGATGCCGGTTGGTGGTATGTGGAAAACGGAAGTATCAATTTTGGCTATACCGGCCTTGTGTATGACTCCGTGGTGGGCTGGTGGTACGTAGAGAACGGAAGCATCAATTTTGGCTATACCGGCCTTGTATGTGACCCCAATGTGGGCTGGTGGTATGTGCGGGAAGGAACTGTAGCCTTTGATTACACAGGTCTGGTTTCCAATGACGCAGGCTGGTGGTACGTAGAGAACGGAAGTATCAATTTTGGCTATACCGGCCTTGTGTGTGACCCTGTGCTGGGCTGGTGGTATGTGGAAAACGGAAGCATCAATTTTGGCTATACCGGTCTTGTGTGTGACCCTGTGTTGGGCTGGTGGTACGTGGAAAACGGAAGCATCAATT
>CAJUGT010000154.1 GCA_910586435.1 uncultured Acetatifactor sp.
TTGGGGCGTTGCAAGCTTGATACCCCGTTGCTTGCAGCGGGGTCTTTGATTTTGCGCTTCCTGCCTTTAGGATTTCTATATACGCAATTTTTAAAATAGGGATAGTAAGCGAAAACCGCCCCTTGTACTTTGGGTGAAGTATTGGGGCGGTTTTCTTATCAGGTTTGGAAGCGTGAGCCTGCTGCCCGGTATCTGATATATGGCGTAGAGCAGCAGGGCAAGGGCTATTGTCTGCCGGACATAGGAATTTGCAGATAATCAATCAGGGCAGTTTCCAAAAGCCGGGAGTAGTTTACTTTTTGTTCTTCCGCAATTCTTTTCAGCCAAGCCGGGAGAGTGATGTTTGTTTTGATGCGTTCATTGTCACGTTTTGCCCTATAAAGGTCAGGATGGATTGTGACTGGCATAACAACCATGCCTTCGATTTCATCTTTTGGGAGTGAGAGTGAGGGCGTCGGGATTTCATCTCCATCCTGTTCCAGACCATAAACATGCAGGCTTGCCGCTTCTGCTGCCATCTGTCCTGCATGTGCGAGATTCTCACCATAGCTGAAGCATCCAGGGAGGTCAGGGAATGAAATACCGTAACTGCCATCTTCTCCAGGTTCCAATACTGCGAGATAGGTCATGCTTAACATAGTCTGCTGCTCCTTTCTATAATAGCGTTGCAGGCATGGGACTGTTAAAGCCCTGCCTGCTTCCATATTTTGTTGAGTGTGCCCGGTGGTACATCTTTTTTGCCATGTATTGCAACGGTTACTTTTCCGGGTTTTGAGGGGTGTTTAAGCTGCATGTGCGAGCCTTCCTGGTCAACTTCATACCATCCATCTTTATGAAGTATCTTTAGTACTTCCCGTGCTGTCATGTCTTACCCTCCTTACATAATATATTATGCTCCTGTTTTGTGCGTATGTCAATAGAATTATGTATAAAGCGTGCGTATAAAATGAAAGGAATTGGCCAGCTGGCAGACGTTACATAAAAAAACAAAGCCGTCATGAATTTGAGTGTGGTCTGTAAAGAAAAAACACTTGACACCCTTAAGGACCTGTAGTAATATACTATAGGTTGGTAAAGTTATGGATAAAATATATGAACAGACGATGTTATTTGATTTTTATGGAGAATTGTTGACAGAACATCAGCGCAGCGTATACGAAGACGCGGTATATCATGATTTATCCCTGGGAGAAATTGCTGCGGAACGGGGCATCAGCCGCCAGGGAGTGCATGACTTACTGAGACGCTGTGACAGGAGTTTACAGGAATACGAGAGTAAACTTCATCTGGTGGAACGTTTTGTCAGGGCAAAGAAGACGGTGGAAGAAATTGAACGGCTTGCGCTACTGACAGCGGACAAAACAGAAGATGTAAAGTCGTGCGGCGAAACCAATGCTTTTTCCGAGGCGGAGAAACGGTTGGAAAGAATTTATATGCTTTCACGGGAGCTTTTGGAAGAATTGTAAGGTAGAAGGAGTTTCAGGTGGCGTTTGAGAGTTTAACAGATAAACTACAGAATGTATTTAAGAATCTCAGAAGCAAAGGGCGTTTGACGGAAGAGGATGTAAAGGCAGCCTTAAAAGAAGTGAAAATGGCTCTGCTGGAAGCCGATGTGAACTTTAAGGTGGTGAAACAATTTGTAAAGGCTGTGGAAGAGCGGGCTATCGGGCAGGATGTGATGAACGGACTGAATCCCGGTCAAATGGTGATTAAAATTGTCAATGAGGAAATGATTGCCCTCATGGGAAGCGAGACAACGGAGATTGCCATGCAGCCCGGCAAGGCCATTACGGTTATCATGATGGCAGGCCTTCAGGGGGCCGGCAAGACCACCGCCACTGCGAAAATTGCGGGAAAGTTAAAGCAAAAGGGGAAGAAATCTCTGCTGGTGGCCTGTGATATTTATAGACCTGCCGCAATTGAACAGCTTCAGATTAACGGACGGAAGCAGGAAGTGGACGTCTTTTCCATGGGAACAAATCACAGTCCGGTGGAGATTGCCCAGGAAGCGGTAAAATATGCTGAAAAAAATGGTCATCATGTGGTGATTTTGGACACGGCGGGACGTTTGCATGTGGACGAAGATATGATGGCTGAGCTACAGAAAATTAAAAGCAGTATGGCAGTGCATCAGACATTGCTCGTGGTGGATGCCATGACTGGACAGGATGCTGTGAACGTAGCAAAGGAATTTGATGATAAGGTAGGAATTGACGGAGTTGTACTTACAAAGATGGACGGCGATACCAGGGGCGGAGCGGCGCTTTCCATAAAGGCAGTGACAGGCAGACCGATTCTGTATGTGGGTATGGGAGAAAAGCTTTCTGATATGGAACAATTCCATCCTGACCGCATGGCGAATCGTATCCTGGGCATGGGGGATGTGCTTTCCCTGATAGAAAAAGCCCAGGAGAGCATTGACATAGATGAAGACAAGGGCCGTGAAATGGCCGGCCGGATGAAGAAAGGCAAGTTTGATTTTGAGGACTATCTTGAGAGCATGAAGCAAATGCGGAATATGGGCGGGATTGCCAGTATTTTGGGAATGCTTCCGGGCATGGGACTCAAAGGAGCCGATTTGGATTCCGTGATTGATGAAAAACAGCTGAAACAGACAGAGGCCATCGTCCTTTCCATGACAAAGGAAGAGCGGCGCAATCCCAAGCTTTTGAATCCCAGAAGGAAACACCGTATTGCCAAAGGCGCGGGAGTGGATATATCGGTGGTAAACCGTTTTATCAAACAGTTTGAACAGAGCCAGAAGATGATGAAACAGTTTGGCGGCGGTAAAAAAGGAAAGGGTATGTTGGGAGGGTTTCCCAAAGGAGGCCGCTTTCCTTTCTGAGAGGATTTCCGCCGCAGAGACAGAGGGTTCTCAAAGAAATTCCGGTCAGAAGTGACAAACCGGATAGTTAAAACAGATGGTTAAGGGCAATCCTTTTCCTATAGATAGTAAAAACGAAGTATAAGGCCGAAAACGGCAGAAAGAGGTAATGAAATGGCAGTAAAGATCAGGTTGAGAAGAATGGGACAGAAAAAAGCTCCTTTTTATAGAATCATTGTGGCTGATTCCCGTTCTCCCAGAGATGGCAAATTTATTGAGGAAATCGGCACTTATGATCCCAGTACCGATCCCAGTACATTCAAGATCAACGAAGAGTTGGCTAAAAAATGGCTGGCTACAGGTGCTCAGCCCACTGAGGTGGTAAGTAAGCTCTTCAAGGTAGCCGGTATTGAAAAATAAATCGGATTCTTTGGAGGTGGCTTAATGAAGGAATTAGTGGAAGTGATAGCGAAAGCGCTTGTTGACAATCCTGAGGAAGTTGTCGTGACTGAGAAGACAGAGGGCAGAAATACCATCCTAGAGCTTCATGTGGCCGCATCTGATATGGGTAAAGTTATCGGTAAACAGGGAAGGATTGCGAAGTCGATTCGTTCTGTCGTAAAGGCGGCATCATCCAAAGACAAGCTGAATGTGGATGTGGAAATTGTATAAAAATCATCTGGTCGGCTTATATTTTGAATGGTCTTCTGTGTGTTCAGGGGAGGAAAACGCTTTGTCGGATTCCTCCCCTGAACAAATGTGGAGATTTTTTGACTGTTGAAAGATTCATGACGCCAGGGGCAAATATTGGAACTGTATTGGGAGAAATCATGGAGAATTATTTTCAAGTTGGAATTATTACGGGAACACATGGACTGCGGGGGGAAGTGAAGGTTTACCCTACAACGGATGATGCCGGAAGGTTTAAAAAGCTGAAAGAAGTAATACTGGTTCCTTCCCAGGAACGGTATCCAAGGGAAACGGATACCACGCTGGAAATAGAAAGTGTTAAGTTTTTCAAGCAATTTGTCTTTTTAAAATTCAGAGGGGCTGACCGAATAGAGGATGTGGAAAGATATTGCCGTCATTCTCTCTATGTGCCGAGAAGCAATGCAGTGCGCCTGAACAGGGATGAATATTTTATTGCCGATCTTATGGGGCTTGTGGTAAAGGATGAGACAGGTTCCAGAATCGGTGTCCTGAAGGATGTTATGGAAACCGGCGCAAATGACGTATATGTCATTACTCTTGATGACGGAAGAGAATTGCTTCTGCCGGCCATAAAGCAATGTGTTCTTGCGGTGGATATTGAAGCAGGATTTATTACAATACACATTTTGGATGGTTTATTATGAAATTTCACGTATTGACATTGTTTCCCGAAATGATTTCGGGGGGACTGAATCTCAGTGTCATTGGGAAGGCTGTTGAAAATAACAGGATTGCTCTTCATGCGGTGGACATCAGAGAGTATAGCCTGGAAAGACATAGAAAAGTAGATGATTATCCATATGGGGGAGGGGCCGGTATGCTAATGCAGGCACAGCCCATATATGATGCTCACAGAGCAGTGACAGAAGGACGTAATGTGAGAACAATTTATGTGACGCCCCAGGGGATACCTTTTACACAGACCATGGCGGAAGAACTTTCGGAAGAAGAAGAGCTTGTATTTCTCTGTGGACATTATGAAGGAATTGATGAGCGTGTGTTGGAGGAAATTGTAACGGATTATGTCTCCATAGGAGATTATGTGCTTACAGGAGGAGAACTGCCTGCCATGGTCATGATTGACGCCATTGCAAGGCTGATTCCGGGGGTGCTCGGAAATGATACTTCCATGGAGGATGAAAGCTTTCATAATGATTTGCTGGAATATCCCCATTATACCCGGCCGGAGATATGGCACGAAAAAGGGGTGCCTCAAGTGCTTTTGTCAGGAAATCACGCAAAAGTATCTGCCTGGCGGCTGGAACAGTCCAAGATACGCACACAGAAAAGAAGACCGGATTTATATGCCAAATATGAAAAAAGACAATTACTCATAACGCAGCTGTCCAAAGATAAGCGGAATCACATTCATATGATGGAAAGTCTCGCAAGAGGCACGGCGGAAGTAATATATGAAAATCAAACGGAATGCGGTGTTGAAGCTATTCTTTATGATTCTAAAAATAAGATATGTATGTCAAATTCCCCGGGGGTTCTGTCAGAGAGCAATCGGCGGGAGGCATTTTGCGCAGATGCGGAATATATCGTGATAAACCGGCCGGTTCAGGAACAGGATGTTTCAGAGGAGGACGCCGGCAGCGCTTTCAAAGACTATTGTGTTTTAAGTCAATGTAAGCTGATGCTTTACACGGCCAGAACCTCTCTGCCTGTAAAGCACAAAAATATACGACTGGTTTCCGACGAAGATATTTTCAAGTCAGAGGGGTTTGCGGACAGACTGTATCAGGCGGGAATCTGTGCGGATGGTCATTATTCCAGTCCCAGTGGAGGGGCAGATGAGGAATTTCGGCTGACAATTGTTGAATATCTGCGGGAACGAGCCGGATCAGATGCTCTTTATGGCGTTTTCATGGAGGACAATTTGGCAGGAATCATAGGCTGTCACAGAGGGGGCAGCCTGGGATTGCTCTATGTGGATACGCCATACCGCAGTCTGAGGCTTGGCGCGTCTCTGACGGCTTTTATGACGAATCATATGTTGGAAAAGGGATGGGTGCCCTATGCCTGTCTTCCCATAAAAAATGTCAGCTGCCAGGAGAGATTGGAGAAACAGGGATTTTATAAAGCATCGGGGAAAATTGTTATCTATCGGAAAAAATACTTGCAAACCAATCCCGGATATGCTAAAATTTAAACGTTATGAAAAAAAGATGGTCCTCTGTCGCCGGGAAGGATGGATTATTTTCCCAATTACGTTAAGAACATCGCAATTTTATATAGGAGGCTTAAAAATGAGTGAGCTTATTAAAGAGATTGAAAAGGAACAACTCAAAGCAAGTGTGGATGATTTCAATGTGGGTGATACTGTAAAAGTATACGGTAAGATTAAGGAAGGCAGCCACGAAAGAATTCAGGTATTTGAAGGTGTGGTTTTAAAAAGACAGGGAGGCAGCAACCGTGAGACGTTTACTGTCAGAAAGATTTCCAGCGGCATTGGCGTTGAGAAGACCTGGCCGTTACATTCACCCAATGTTCAGAAAATTGAAGTAGTGAGAAGAGGTAAGGTAAGACGCGCTAAGTTGAATTATTTGAGAGGGCGTGTGGGCAAGAAGGCCAAAGTAAAAGAGGCCGTAAGGTAAGCAGGCGATTATGGCCGGGGATAAAGGCCGTTCGGGAAAGGACAATTACATATGTAGTTGTCCTTTCACTCTATTTATACAATGCCCCGACATATTTTGAGGGTTGAGGTAGAAATCCATATGTCAAATATAAGAGGTCTCAGCTTTTATAAAAGGAAGAAGAAAATAAGCAAAGCACATGTCCGGGAAGTATTCAGCTGGATATTTGGTATGCTCATAGCAGCTTTTATGGCAACGGTACTGAATATTTTTCTTGGAACAATGACCAGCGTGGTGGGAGTTTCCATGGAACCCACTCTATATAACGGACAGGATGTTTTTATCAATACATTTGTATATCTGATAACATCGCCCCAAAGGGGAGATGTGGTGGTATTCCTGCCAAACGGGAATGTGAATTCTCATTATTATGTGAAAAGAGTAGTGGCTGTGCCAGGGGATAAAATTGTAATTCAAGACGGTATTCTCTACGTGAATGATGAAAAAAGCCCCTGGGTGATGGAAAAACTTGTGGATGCAGGTATAGCCGCAAATGAATTTGTATTGGAGAACGGAGAGGTTTTTTGTATAGGCGATAATACCGATAACAGTGAAGACAGTCGTTCGGCAAATATTGGCCCGGTAGAAGAGAAGGATATTTTAGGAAAGGTATGGTTCCGTGCCCCTTGTGATGAAGCGGGTATGGGATTTGTAAAATAAGTATGAATTATCAATGGTATCCCGGTCACATGACCAAAGCGAAACGAATGATGCAGGAGAATATAAAGCTTATTGACCTGCTGATAGAACTGGTTGACGCAAGAATTCCTCTCGCAAGTCGCAATCCTGATATTGACGTCCTTGGCCAGGGCAAGTCCAGGATTGTGCTTCTGAACAAATCAGATTTGGCCGATCCGTCATGGAACAGGCAGTGGATGAATTATTTTCAGGCCAAAGGAATCCATGTACTGGAGATAAATGCCAAGACAGGACTTGGCATTAAGGCGATACATAACCTGGTGCGGGAAGCCTGTGCTGAGAAACTGGAAAGGGACAGGAAGCGGGGAATTGTGAACCGTCCTGTGAGGGCTATGGTGGTGGGGATTCCGAATGTAGGAAAATCCACATTTATCAATGCTTTTGCAGGCAAGGCGTGTACAAAAACAGGGAATAAGCCCGGTGTGACAAAGGGAAAACAATGGATAAGGCTGGACAAAACTCTGGAACTTTTGGATACTCCAGGGATTCTCTGGCCCAGGTTTGAAGACCAGAGGACAGGAATGCTTCTTGCGTTTATCGGCTCCATCAATGATGAAATTGTGGTCAAGGAAGAACTTGCGTGTGATTTATTGGAGTGTCTGCGCACGATTGCTCCTGCTTCGGTGGAAGGACGCTATGGCATTGTGTGGAAAGAGACCTCTGCGGAGATGCTGGAAGAAATCGCCCGGTGCAGAGGATGTATCCAGAAAGGTGATGTTCTCGATTTAAAAAAGGCAGCAGACCTCTTTACAGACGATTTCCGAAGCGGACGTCTGGGCAGGATTACACTGGAAAGAGTTGAACAGGAGAACGAAGGATGAATAAAGTATTAAAGGAAATGATCAGTACCCTGTTATATTTGCTTTGTGTGTTGGGATTGACCTGGGTGGTAATTACGTTTGTCGGTCAAAGGACGGAAGTGGACGGCTCTTCTATGGAACCAATGCTTTCAGACGAAGATAATCTGCTGGTGGATAAGATTTCCTATCGCTTCAGGGAACCGGAAAGGTTTGATATCATTGTCTTTTCCTTTAAGTATAAAGAAGATACCTATTACATCAAAAGAATCATAGGGCTTCCGGGGGAAACTGTTCAGATTGACGAAGAGGGAAATATTTATATAGATGGAGAAATTTTAAAAGAAAACTATGGAAGGGAAATTATAAAACCAGAGACAATCGGGATAGCCAAAGACCCCATTTTAGTGGGGGAAGATGAGTATTTCGTCCTGGGTGACAACCGCAACAACAGTACGGACAGCCGCACACAGATTGTTGGCAATGTAAACCGAAAGGATATTATCGGCAGGGCTTTCGTGCGGATATGGCCGCTGTCCAAGATGGGAGTTTTGAGGCATCAATAGAAATGAACGGAAGGAAAATATTCCAATGAAAAACAGTATATCTGAGATAAGAGAGATTTACCAGGCAGCATCTGTTGAGGCGCTGCCTGAATTTATAAACAAATATTCCAACGATGAGCGGGCAGGTGTCCGCAGGCTGACAGAAGCAGCCCAAAAACGTCTTGAGGCATTGGAAAAAGAAAAACAACGGATAGAAGCGCTATGTGAATACGAAAAAAAATACAGAGAATATTCTTATATCTGTGGAGTGGATGAGGTGGGAAGAGGGCCGCTGGCTGGTCCGGTGGTGGCAGGAGCCGTAGTTTTGCCCAAAGATTGTCGTATTTTATATATAAACGATTCCAAGCAACTCTCCGAAAATAAAAGAGAGGAGCTTTACGAGATAATAAAAGAGCAGGCAGTCGCATGGGCGGTGGGGTATGCGTCTCCCGAGCGGATTGACGAAATCAATATTTTGCAGGCAACCTATGAAGCAATGCGGGAGGCGGTGGGAGCGCTATCTCCTAGGCCGGACATACTGCTGAATGACGCAGTGACAATTCCGCTGCTTGACATTCAGCAGATTCCCATTATCAAGGGGGACGCAAAAAGCATTTCTATTGGCGCAGCCAGCATCATGGCGAAAGTGACAAGAGATCGGTTGATGATGGAATATGATAAGGTGTATCCGGAATATGGTTTTGCGGGAAACAAGGGATACGGAAGTTCTGGACATATGGAGGCGTTAAGAAAATATGGCCCTACTCCCATACAT
>CAJUGT010000155.1:0-4524 GCA_910586435.1 uncultured Acetatifactor sp.
CCAAAGGCGTTGCCCGAGCCGAACGTAACCCCCCATGCCCCGGACGCCGTCCCTTTTGTCATCGTTCCGTTACAACCAGGAAGCAAGCCACCAGGCACGATTGGCTCTGAACAGTACGACAAAGGGGCTGTCGCATTAAGAAATTCTACACAAGATACAGGATGTCAGGTAATCAGGCATACCTATATCTAGTGTCCATGACTCTTAATGCGACAGCCCCTTTGTAAGAAAAGTATTTTGCCGCTGATTGGCGTTTTAGGTGCGCTTATCTATCATTACTCATCGTCATCATCGTCGTCATCGTCCTCTTCAGGATAGATGCCCGCTTCCAGGTTCCTCAAGTTGATTTCATATTCCTGTTGATTCAGGATTTCCTGATAGTCAGGGTTGGCGAAGAAAGCGGCGTCATGCATACAGTGATTTGAAGTGGCCGGTCCCTGTGTGATGGTTTCTCCGTTGGGGCCTTCAGTAATCATGGTAGAACCACGGATTAGGGAGGCATCTTCAATCAGAGGCACTGTGGTAGTGGTATAAACTCTGAAGGGACAATCAGGTGTTGCAGGCAGGTGGTCATAATTGCAGACCCAACCCTCAAAGTGTACGTTACAGTTTTCAACAGGAACCGTACCTTCCGCAAAGGATTCTGTCCTGGTTTCCGTGCAGATGCCCGGCAGTGGCAGCAATCCTGACACTCTGCAAATTTCTGCCTTTACGATACCCTGGGGTATAGAGAATTGTTCCGGGGGAAGGTTCTCATGGATACGTTTCATGACTGCGCGCCACAAGGTTTTGGACACATCGGTTTCCTTACCCGGGTTACTGTTTCTCATTGCGACATTATTGTCATAGCCCGCCCAGACACTACAAGTGTAATAAGGGGTGAATCCTGCGAACCATACGTCGTGATAATCGGAGGAAGTGCCTGTTTTGCCGGCAATGGCCATCTTACTGTCAAAATTACAGCTTGCGCCCGTTCCGGTCGTTACCACATCCACCATGGCATCCGTCAGCAGATAGGCGGTGGTCTCTTTTATCACTTGCTTTGTGCTGGGATTTGTGTTGTCTAATATGACTTTTCCATTGGCGTCCGTGACCCTGGTGTATAGTTTCGGCTCCACATAGTTTCCTTTGTTTGCAATGGCGGCATAGGCGGCGTTCAGTTCATAGGGCGTTACACCATAAGTCAGTCCTCCCAATGCCAGCGTTTGGTTTACATCCGTAAAAAACTGGTTTTTGATGGTCACACCATCTGTCAAAGTGGTAAATCCGAAATTTAACAGATAATTATACCCAAGCTGAGGGCCTATGGTAGTCAATGTCTTAACAGCTACAATGTTCAGAGATTCCCGAATGGCTTCCCGAATAGGGTTGATGCCCCGGTATCCTTTGTACCAATTGCTTACCGGTTTGCCGTCATTGTAATTAAACGGCGCGTCAATGTATGGGGTTGCCAGAGTCTGACCCATACTGTCAAGGGCGGGAGCGAATGCAGCCAGAACCTTAAAAGTGGAACCGGGAGAACGCTGTGCGTCCGTAGCTCTGTTTAAGGTACGCCGGCCTTCTTTGACACCTCTGCCGCCTACGATGGCCACCACATAACCGGTCTTCTGGTCTTCAATTGCCATGGCAGCCTGGGGCTGAGGGGTCAGGGATATGCTTTCCGTATAGTTTTCTTCCCTGTCGGCAATTCCCAGTTTTGCCAGCATTGCGGAACGATAGGTGGTAATGGCTTCATAGGCGGCATCCTGGGAGCTGAAAATGAGATTAAAGCTTTTGTCCTTATTTTCCTTGAACCAGGTGGTCATATTTTCCTTGCTGAAATTTACCCGTTCTTTATCGGTGGTAAAAATGGTCAAAGCATAATTCAGGAGCAATTTTACATTTTCCGGATAATTGGCGGTATTGGCAAACTCTTCGTCCGCAATGGCCTGAATGGTGGGATCCATGGTGGATTCAATGCGCAGGCCGCCGGACAGCATCAGGTATTCCGCCGTGGTTTCGCTGTAACCGGCAATGTTGACCAGATCCGAACGCACCTGTTCATAAACGGCATCCGAGAAATAAGAGCCCGCCGTGGTGTTGGTGCTGGTACGATAATCAATATCGTAAAGACCAATGCGTTTATAGACGGCTTCCGTATCCGCTATGGCTTCGTCATACTCCTCTTTGGTGATAAATTCCAGTTCCAGCATATTATTCAGGCATTTTAAGCGTCGTTTCGCGTTTTGCTCCGGATAACGGATGGGGTTATATTTGGTGGGACTCTGGGTGATGGAGGCAATGACAGCGCACTCAGAGAGGGTCAGTTCGCTGCAAGATTTGCCGAAATACCGCTGAGAAGCAGATTCCACTCCCAAAGTGTTCTGGCCCAAATTGATGACATTCATATAACGAAGGAGGATTTCATCCTTGTCGTACCACTTGGAGATTTCCAGGGCAAGATACTGTTCCTGAAGCTTGCGCTTGATCATTTTGATCATATTGCCGTTTTCTTCCGTCCATGTGGTGAAGATGGTGTTTTTCAGCAACTGCTGAGTGATGGTGCTGGCACCTTCTTTGGACTCGCCCATGGTTTGCAGAAAACGCCAGGCCGCTCTTCCGATTCCATAATAATCAATACCGTTATGCTGATAAAAGCGCTCATCCTCAATAGCCACAAAAGCCTGTCCCAAATGTTTTGGGATAAGGTCCATGTTGTTAATTTGTATACGGTTGGAATTCATACTCACATATTGATCTATTTCATTGCCTTCACGGTCATAGACAATGGTTGCCTCTCCGGTGGCGGCAACTGCTTCCAGGGCGATTCTGGGAGTGGAAGCGAGAATACCTTTGAAAATGCCGACACCTGCGGATATTCCGCAGACGATTAAACCGATGAAGGAAGCCAACGCCAGTCTGACCAAAGAAATTCCCAATTTTCGGCCCCATTTTGTCGCTTTGGAATTAAGCGCTTTTTGCTTTGCTCGGATTCCCTGTTTTCCGTAATTCATTCCGTTCACCTTTCTTTCCTGAAGTGTAAATGGTATATCTGTTTATTCTTATGATGTATGTATTTGCGTGTTTCCGCCCGGCAGGCAGAAAATAACGTTCTTATTATAACAAAAAGTGTCAGGTAAATAAAGTTTTTCTTTGTTATCTTAATAATTGTTTCACATTTTGGACAAATTATGCTATGCTAAAGGAAAGATTGGGAAATATTTAAGATGCCGGAAGAATGACAGAAAGGGTAAGTGATGGGCAAAAGGACGGAGGATTCATATCGAGTGTTGCTTACGGGCGGCGAGGGAGAATATGTAGAGAAGAAGTCCCGCTTTATTGCCACACTGCAAAAATGTGAAAGCGAAGAGGAGGCGCTTCGTTTCATAGAAGGAATGAAGAAGAAATATTGGGATGCCAAGCACAACTGTTCGGCTTTTGTCATAGGGGCAAAAAATGAGCTGACACGTTGCAGCGATGATGGAGAACCGGGAGGAACTGCCGGCCGTCCCATGCTGGAAGTACTGCTGGGTGAGGACCTTCATAACGTGGCAGTGGTGGTGACAAGATATTTTGGTGGTGTGCTGCTGGGAACGGGAGGACTGGTGCGGGCATATACCCAGGCAGTAAAGGAAGGACTGAAAAACTGCGTTTTGGGAAGAATGTGCTTTGGCTATGAAGTGAAGATTACTACGGACTATAACGGCGTTGGAAAAGTGCTGTATATGTTGGGAAATGCGAAAATAGAACCTTTTTCCAGTGATTATGGTGAAAAGGTGGTTCTATGTGTACGGATTCCGGCAATTTTGCTGGAGTCGGTGCGAAAAGATACGGCGGATGCCACCGGCGGCAGAGCGGAATTCGAGGAAGTAAAGAGTCTGTACTATATTCACAAAGACTGAGAAGCGGTGAAGAAGATGCTGTGTCAGCTGGGGAATCGAAGGCGGATGTAGTGTTTGGAGGCGGAGGCGGAACTGGAATAGGAGAGTTGCTATGGAAAACAGAGTGAACCAGGAGGAGCTTTTGCGGCTTCTTGACGCGAAACAGTATTCGGATATCAGGCAGATTTTAAATGATGTAAACGAGGCGGATCTGGCATTGCTGATGGAAGGGCTGAATCCTGAAGACATGCTGAAAGTATACCGGATACTTCCGAAGGATTTGGCGGCGGACGTATTTTCCTACCTGGAGGTAGAACGTCAGCAGGCCATCATTCATTCCCTTTCCGATAAAGAAGCGGCGAACATTATTGACAATCTATGGGCGGATGACGCAGTGGATTTCCTGGAGGAGATGCCTGCGAATGTGGTGGAAAAGCTCCTGGCAAACGCAAAGCCGGATACACGCCAAATCATTAATCAGCTGTTGCGCTATCCCGAGGATTCCGCCGGAAGCATAATGACGGTGGAATATGTATCTTTGAAGGAAAATCTGACCGTGGACCAGGCCATTGCCCGAATTCGCAGTGTGGGGCTGGACAGTGAAACCATAAACATATGTTATGTGCTGGACAATCAGAGAAGACTGGTGGGAACGGTTGCGCTG
>CAJUGT010000155.1:4534-8968 GCA_910586435.1 uncultured Acetatifactor sp.
CTGCGCTATCTGCTGCTCAGCGGAGGCAATGAGATTATTGGTGAGATTATGCATGAAAATGTCATATCCATCCATACACTCATGGACCAGGAACAGGCGGCGGCACAATTTAAAAAATATGATTTTACAGCCATGCCGGTGGTGGATAATGAGAATCGCCTGGTGGGAATCATAACTGTAGATGATATTGTGGACATTATGGAAGAAGAAGCCACGGAGGATATGGAAAAGATGGCGGCCATTCTGCCCAGTGACAAACCGTATATGAAGACAACAGTATGGGAAACTTACAGGAAGAGGATTCCATGGCTGTTGCTTTTGATGGTGTCCGCTGCTTTCACCGGGGCGATTATTTCTTCTTTTGAGGAGGCGCTGAGTGTATATGCGTCCTTAATCGCGTTTATCCCCATGCTTATGGATACCGGAGGGAATGCGGGCGGACAGGCCAGTGTGACAGTCATCAGGGGATTGTCCTTAGGAGAGATTGTATATCGGGATGTGCCCGGGATTGTGTGGAAGGAAGTCAGAGTGGCTCTCATGTGCGGCATTACATTGGCAGGGGCTAATTTCGCCAAATTGATGTTGTTTGACAAGGTGGGAGTGTATGTGTCGCTTACGGTGTGTCTGACTTTGGTGTCTGCGGTTCTGGTGGCAATGCTTGTGGGGTGTCTGCTGCCCTTGGGGGCCAAGAGACTGGGATTTGACCCGGCGGTGATGGCCAGCCCCTTTATTACCACCATTGTGGATGCGCTTTCTCTCATTGTGTATTTTCGGTTTGCGGTTCTTATTTTGGGGATATAATGATATGGCAGCAGGCTGCGGAACGGTTATGATTTTTTTCGGGACTGCTGCGGCGTTTTGCGTACACGAAGTTTTCCGCCAGGGCCTGAGCCTTAACTGGTTACTGGTAAAAAGCGTGAAAATACCTTGCAGCACCGGCGAACAGTAACCTTATTTGTAATCAAAAGGTATTAATTTTTTTGAAAATGGTTTTCAACTTCCTGTAAATTTGGTACAATAGAAAAAGAAAGCGCAATCGGGAATGACCCGGAATGGAGGTAAAGGAATATGAGGTATTTTTTTCAATCGGTGGTTGAGAAGAAGGAAAAAGGTTATATGATACAGATTCCATTTAATGTCTGGGAAGTATGCAAACAGAGGGATGTGATTCAGGGGGATCTGGTACTTGACAATAAGGTAATTGACTGTGAGCTGCTGCCCAAGGAAAAAGGAAATTATGAGATTCATATCAGCGATGAGGATGCGGTGAGTGTGGAACCCGGGGTGGCGCATAAGATTCTGCTTCATGTGACAGGCTCCCTTATTCGTATGGACCAGAACAGTCCATATAGTTTTGATAATCCCATTCGCAGGATTGACAGCATGAATGTCATTATTCAGCCGGAGGACGGTTTGTGCGGACAGGCATGTGTTGCCATGCTTGCAGGTGTTACCATAGCGGAAGTGATCAGTGTAATGGACTGCCGTGAATGGCAGGCAACCATGGGACGTATGATTTCCGCGCTGAATTATTATGGGATTGACCATCCGGATGTCATTAATTATACGGAAGGCCGGGATGCGGTACTGCCCAAATGCTGTATTATGATGGAGAAGATGGGGCGGTTCTGCCATTATCTTGTACACTTTGACGGCAAGTATTATGACTCCAATCTTGGGGTGCTGGAGGAGTATGACATGTCCAAGCTGCTGGGGTATCTGGAAATTAAGTGTTAATTGGCGAAGGTCTGAAAAGGGGGATGGCAGAAGTGCTGTCCCCCAAAAATAATGAGGAAAGTCCTCTTGCGCAAAGCATTATTTTTGTTATAATAGAGCGGGAAAGAAGTGTGCGTTCAGGAAAGGACAGGGCAGAAGATGGAATACGTAGAAAGAAAAAGATGGGTATTTTTGGGACTTCCGTTTACTTTTACCAAATACTTCATAAAAGAAGATATGATTACCATGGATGAGGGATTGCTTAAGACGGTGGAAAATGATTGTTACATGTATAAGGTACAGGATGTGGAGCACAGCGCAAGCCTGGGGGAGAAAATCTTTGGTCTGGGAACCGTCACCTGTTTCACGGGGGATATTACACATCCGAAGCTGATTTTACGGCATATTAAGCATTCAAAGGAGATAAAGGACTTTATCTTAAAGCAGTCCGAAGAGGTCAGAATGAAACGGCGTACCGTGAATATGCTGGATATAGGCGCAGGTGACATAGGCGATAATGATATGTGATCAGTGCCGGTTTCACGGCTGGGAGTGTGATATATGGAATTAGACATGACAAAGGGATCACCTGTAAAGCTGATTGCCAGGTTTATTATCCCGATTATCATAGGTAATATTTTTCAACAGCTCTACAATATGGCGGATACCATCATTGTGGGGCGTTTTGTAGGTGTGGACGCATTGGCGGCGGTGGGAGCTACGGGCTCTGTGGTATTCTTGATTCTTGGTTTTACCCAGGGGCTGACGACCGGGTTTACTGTCATGACTGCCCAGCGGTTTGGGGCCGATGACAGGGAGGGAATGAAAAAAAGCATTGGCAGCGCAGTCATTCTCTCGGTATGTGTCACTGTCATTATGACAGCGGTCAGTATGTGGGGAATGGATACACTGCTTGGCTGGATGAACACTCCTGAAGATATATTCATGATGTCCAGACAATATCTTATGGTGATTTGCGCAGGAATCTGCTTTAATGTATTGTATAATATACAGGCCAGCATTTTGCGTGCCATTGGAAACAGTGTAGTACCGCTGGTTTTGCTGTTTATTTCTTCCATTGTCAATATTGTGTTGGACTATGTATTGATTGTCTATGGGAACATGGGAGTGGAAGGGGCGGCGGTGGCCACCGTGGCTTCTCAGGGATTGGCGGGAATTCTGTGCCTGGTTTATATTGTGAAAGCGGTGCCGGGGCTTCATGTGAGAAAAGAGCATTTCAGGCTGGAACAGCAATGTGTGAAAAATCAGCTGTCCGTAGGAATTCCCATGGCGCTGCAATTTTCCATTACCGCCGTGGGTACCATATTGGTGCAGTCGGCGCTGAATTTGCTGGGTTCCATGGCAGTGGCATCCTATTCTGTGTCCTGTAAGGTGGAACAGGTGGTGACACAGCCTTTTGCGGCTATGGGAGTCACCATGGCTACCTATTGTGCCCAGAACAGAGGGACAAATGATTTGGAGCGGATACAAAAAGGAGTAAAATGGGCCAATATTATGTCCGCCGTCTATGCAGTGGTAATTTATGGGGTGATATATCTGGCATTGCCGTATATTATTCCCTTGTTTGCCAGTGAGGATATTGAGGTAATTACAGAATACGCAAAAATATATATTGGCGTGTGCGGGGCGTTTTTTATTCCTTTGGGGATGATTTTCATTTTCAGGAATGCCTTACAGGGATGCGGATTTGGTTTTATGCCCATGATGGGCGGCGTAGTGGAGCTGGCCAGCAGAAGTGTACTGGCTTTTGTGGCTGCAAGGATGCTGAGCTATACCGGAGTGTGCCTGGCCAATGTGAGTGCATGGTTTACGGCAGGTATCTTTCTTTGGCTGGCGTATCATGTGTTAATGAAGCGTATGAAGAAAAATTCCACATGAGATATGATATTCCCATGATACCAATGGGGTTATGGGACACATTTATTGCAGAGGGGGCTTGGCTTTGGCGTCACAGGAGGTTCCCTTTTGGGGAGAACCCAAAAGATGTTCAAATAACAGGCCGGCACCAAACCAGAAAGGAGCAAAATCAAGGCGAATGACACGATGGATGTTCCAGGGGCTTCGGCCGTAATCCCACGGACAGAAATGGTACTTGGAAAGCAGCCGTCCGCTGACATATTCTCCGGAAAATATCAGTCCCATATAGGTCAGTCCCCGTATCCATACAGACTTTTTGCCCAGAAGCTTTCGGATGGGAGAGAGAATGGCGGCGCATCCATAGATGGGGAACATCCAGAGGGAAGTATTGCCCATGAGGGTCATATCTCTGCGGCGGAGGGCATCCATGGCGGTGAAAATGATTTCCATGCACCAGCCCAGGAGGCCGCATTTGAAAAAATTTCTGGCAAATCTTATAAAATATGTTTTCATGATAATTCTCCTGTGAATTTGGGTGTCTCCGGTGTATAGTATTGCCCACAGGGGGAAATTTATCAGCCTTTTATATCATTTGGAACAGAATATGGAGTTGAAAGCATGAAAGGCGGTGGTGACAGGTGAAGGAGAGAGAAGTGCTTGCGTATATGGAGCAAATCCGGTATCTGGGGATTGTGCCGGGGCTGGACAGCATCCGCGAGCTGTGCCGGCGTTTGGGGAATCCACAAAATAATCTGCGCTTTGTACATGTGGCGGGAACCAATGGCAAGGGCTCCGTATCCGCGTATATTGCGTCAGTACTCAGGTGTGAGGGGTACAGGG
>CAJUGT010000156.1 GCA_910586435.1 uncultured Acetatifactor sp.
ACGCGTTAGCGGCTGAATAACCCTTCCCTGGTTGGGGCACCGAAGTGCAGAGACCGGAACAAGTTCCCGCAAGCAGGAACTGGAATAGGGAGGATAAAGACATGGATTTAAAAGGACGTGATTTTTTAAAGTTATTGGATTTCACCCCAGATGAAATTGTCTACCTGATTGATCTGGCAGCGGAGCTGAAGGATAAGAAAAAGAGGGGAATCCCGATGGATACATTACAGGGAAAGAATGTAGCGCTGATTTTTGAGAAAACAAGCACCCGTACCAGATGCGCTTTTGAGGTAGCAGCCCATGATCTGGGAATGGGGACTACATATCTGGATCCTTCGGCCTCTCAGATTGGCAAAAAGGAGAGCATTGCGGATACTGCGAGAGTATTGTCCAGAATGTTCGAGGGGATTGAATACCGCGGATTTGAGCAGGAGATAGTGGAAGAACTTGCGGAGTATTCCAAAGTGCCTGTATGGAACGGGCTGACTAACGAATTCCATCCCACGCAGATGTTGGCTGATTTGCTTACAATTCGGGAGCATTTCGGACATTTAAAGGGGATTAAATTGACATATATGGGAGATGCCAGGTATAATATGGGAAATTCTCTGATGGTGGCATGTGCCAAGATGGGAATGCATTTTACTGCCTGTACATCTGAAAAGTATTTTCCGGAACAGGCATTGGTGGAACAATGTCGTGAAATCGCTGCCCGGACAGGCGGAAGTATCACATTGACGGAAAGTGTGGAGGAAGGAACCAAAGGGGTGGATGTAATTTACACCGATGTGTGGGTGTCCATGGGGGAACCGGAGGAAATATGGGAGGAACGCATCAGGGATTTGTCCCCTTATCAGGTGAATCGGGATGTCATGAAAAATGCGGGGAATAAGGCTATTTTCATGCATTGCCTTCCGGCGTTCCACAATCTGAAGACCCAAATCGGTGCTGAGGTGGGAGAGAGATTTGCGCTTACAGAATTGGAAGTTACGGACGAAGTGTTTGAATCTTCCCAATCCCTTGTGTTTGAAGAGGCGGAGAATCGGATGCATACCATCAAGGCGGTTATGCTGGCCACTGTAAGCACGGATGGAAAAGCGAGAAAGAAAAGAAAGGTACAGGCAAAAGTGGACCCAGAGCTTTTGGAAGGAAAAAGCCTGCGGGAAGTGCATTATTTGCCTGACAATGAGGTACAATGGATTCTGTCAAGCGAAGAGTGTGATGTGGATCAGACGGGTGAATTCGTAGTAATGCCCATAGAGGATGCAAAGGAGAAATTTCCGGAGATTAAGGATATGCTGTCCGCTGATTCAGATCAGAGGATATTGTACAGAAAAGGCAGACATTCCAGCAAGTGGTATGATTTTAAAGGTAAGGCATGAAAGCAGAGATATTGACTCTTCTGCGGGAGCGGAGAGATTATGTGTCAGGACAGGAATTGTGCGAACGATTTGGTGTGTCCCGCACGGCAGTTTGGAAAGCCATAGGGCAATTGAAGAAAGAGGGCTATGACATTGAGGCCATTCGGAACAAAGGATATTGCCTTAGGCCGGAGGAAGAGGTATTTGGACAGCATGAGCTGGAAAGCCGCATGAATACCCGATGGGCGGGACGTCCTGTGCTTTTTCACCGGGAACTTTCCTCCACAAACTTACAGGCGAAACTGGACGCTGAAAACGGAGCCGCTCAGGGGACTTTGCTGGTGGCGGATAAGCAGACTGCCGGGCGTGGGCGCAGGGGCAGAACCTGGAGTAGTCCAGAGGGAACGAACGCATATTTTACGTTGATATTAAAGCCGGAATTTCATGTGGAACTGGCTTCCATGATTACATTGGTTATGGGAATTGCCGTGGCAGACGGTATTCGGGAAACCTGTCAGGCGCAAGCGTATATAAAATGGCCCAATGATATTGTCATAAACGGGAAAAAAGTTTGTGGTATGTTGGCAGAGATGAGTGTGGAGCGGGATTATATCCATTATGTGGTAATGGGGGTGGGAATTAATGTAGGATTGCAGGAATTTCCGCCTGAAATTACGAATATGGCCACATGCCTGGAAGCGGAATGCGGCTATAAAGTCTCAAGGGCAACGCTGATAGCCAATGTCATGAGTAAATTTGAAGCGTATTATGAGATTTTCCGGAAAGAGGGCAGTCTCAAAGGACTGCAGGAGAGATATAACAGTTTGTTAATTAACCAGGGCAGGGAAGTGAGAGTCCTTGCCCCCAAAGCAGAGTTTCAGGGAGTTTCCAGAGGAATCAATGAAGCGGGGGAGCTGCTGGTGGAGCTGGAAGATGGTACCGTGACAGAAGTGTATGCGGGTGAAGTATCCGTCAGAGGATTATATGGATATGTATAAAGCCATCCGTTTTGTGGTGTTTGAAATCGTGTTTGCTCTCAATTTGACGCAGGTTTGTCTGGAAATTCTGTCCACTGCGGGGAACAGGAGGTATCGGCATGGATACGGTGCTCTGTGGCGCCAATGCGTATGAAATGAAATATTATTTTAACGAACAATTCCAAAGCATTCCGGAATCTATTCAGAAGGAACTTCATGTCTTGTGCGTATTGTTCACGGAAGAAGTGGGTGGTGTATTTACCATTGGATTTGAGGAGGACGGGAGCGTTGTATTGGAGACAAATGCCGATGACGATGATATATATTATGATGAAGTCAGCAGCGGATTAATGATAGCCCAGGTGCGGAAGCACCGCAGGGAATTGTTTGAAGCGCTCAGTTTATATTACCGAGTGTTTGTGCTCAAGGAAGAAATACCTATGTCATAAATTTTTTTGCTTTTTAGCATTGAAGAGCAGGGAAGTTCCTGCATACAGGAACGGAATAAGGAAACTATCATATGATTTTGGTGATTGATGTTGGGAATACGAATATGACAATGGGCGTTTTTGAAGGGGAGGAGCTTAGAGCTACTTTTCGGATAATGACCAAAATGCCCAGAACTTCTGATGAATATGGTGTATTGATTACACAGATTTTGAAGAACAGAGGAATAGAACCCTCTGATTTGGAAGGGTCCATTGTGGCAAGTGTAGTGCCGGATGTGATGCACGCTCTCAATGGCGCGCTTTTGCGTTACACCAAGACAAAGCCCATGAATGTGGGGCCGGGAACAAAGACCGGTATCCGCATTGTTACGGAGGACCCCAGGGCCATTGGAGCCGACCGTATCGTGGACGCTGTGGCGGCATATGAAAAATATGGCGGGCCAGTGCTGGTGCTTGACTTTGGAACCGCTACCACATATGACTTGATAACGAAGACAGGTGAGTTCGCGGCAGGGATAACAGCGCCGGGCATTCGCATCAGTTCGGAGGCTCTTTGGACGCAGGCGGCCAAGCTGCCCAAAATAGAGATTAAAAAGCCCAGGTCCATATTGGCCCAGGAGACCATTTCAAGTATGCAGGCAGGGCTTGTGTATGGGCAAATCGGGCAGACGGAATATATCATCAAAAAAGTCAAGGAAGAAAGTGGTATTGCCGATTTAAAAGTTGTGGCCACAGGAGGGTTGGGCAGACTGATTGCGGATGAGACGAAAACCATTGACATTTATGACAGTTCTCTGACCCTGGATGGACTGCGCATCATTTATGGGAAAAACAGAGGAGGCTCTCAGAAAGCATAAACAATATGAGTAAACTGGTGATAGGTAATGTGACTTTGGATAATCAGGTAATACTGGCTCCTATGGCAGGTGTGACAGACCTGCCATTTCGTTTGCAGTGCAGAAAACAGGGGGCGGGGCTGGTATGCATGGAAATGGTAAGCGCCAAAGCGATTTATTATAATAATAAAAATACGGATGCTCTTTTGGAAGTGAGTCCGCTGGAATGCCCTGCGTCTTTACAATTATTTGGTTCGGATGCCCGGATAATTGCGGAAATGGCAAAGCGTATAGAAGAGCGACCCTTTTCTATCCTGGATTTTAATATGGGATGCCCGGTGCCCAAAGTGGTGAACAACGGGGAAGGCTCGGCTTTAATGAAAAATCCTAAACTGGTGGAGGAGATTCTGACTGCGCTTGTAAAAGCGGTAAAGAAACCTGTGACAGTGAAAATCAGAAAGGGTTTTGACAGGGCGAACGGTGTTGAAATTGCAAAAATTGCGGAAAGCTGCGGCGTGGCGGCAATTGCGGTACATGGACGTACCAGGGAACAGTATTATAGCGGTACGGCGGACTGGGAAATAATTGCCCAGGTAAAACAGGCGGTAAAGATTCCGGTGATTGGCAATGGTGACATAAGGGACCCCATGACAGCGAAGGCAATGATGGAACAGACAGGTTGTGACGGTATTATGGTTGGCAGAGCGGCACAGGGGAATCCGTGGATTTTTCGGGATATTGTGAGCTTTTTGGAGACAGGAAGCGTTCCGCCGTCTCCGGATAACCAGGAGAAGAAAGAAGTAATATTGGAACATGCGGCCTTGCAGTTGCAATGCAAGGGTGAATATACCGCAGTGAGAGAGATGAGAAAACATTTGGCGTGGTATACCACGGGAATGCCCCATTCCGCCCGATTCAGGCAGATGATTCATTCTATGGAAACCATGGACGAATTAATAAGGGCTGTGGAGACTATTTTCTCATAAGAGCGCATATATTTTTGCATGGACACAATACTATTTTTTTGTAAAAAAAGAGAAATCAGAGAGCCTGTGGTGGAGCCCATTGGGATGAGGAGCCATTTGCTGATTCGTATTGCCGTGGATGTAGGGGCAGAGGAATGGTTTGGCAGAAAGCTGCCGGGAGAGGGTGTACAGGCTGCAAAACCAGGACAAAATGAAACCGGCGTTTGCGTTCAGGAGGAAAAATGTCGGGGCCTTTTGTCAGGGTTATGTCGTATCCGGGAAAGGAGGCGGGAACGGAAGCGTCGGAAGGCGGAAGAAAGAGAACAGGTCTGTCAGCAGCAGGAGCGGCAGACAATATTCTGTCAGGTGGAAGAGGGCATACAAAAGTTAAGTCTTGAGATACTTGAGATGACAGGAGGCTGGGATAATTGCTTTTGTGTATATGAGGACACGGTTCGGAAAGCGCTTGTTGGGGGACATGGCTATCAAACAGGAGGCGAGAAGGGGGAGGATACTTTTTTGCCTGGAATCTGGGCAAAGTATATCCTTCCGGGAGAATTTGACGGGTATCTCGGGCGGCTATGGGTGGAAGAACTTATGCCAGAAGCGGTATTGCCCCATTTTGTAATTCTGGGGATGGCCCCTTGTCTGCCAATGGTGATAGAGAAATATGCGGGCAGAATGAAAAGCCTGCGCTGGATTATGTCAGAAAATGACTGTGAGAGCGAAGTCCAGGAGTTTGTAGAAGATTTTTATACGGAATATGGGCTTGCCATTATGCTGTGTCTGGTTCCCGCAGGCCAGAAGCGATTGCAGGCAGTCTGCGCAGAACCTTCCAATATCCTTGACTTCTCTGGTGATGCCAGAATCAGCCTTACAAAGGTGGCAAAGGGAAGTATTTGGCTGGATATGGTGTCCCTGGAGGAAAAACGGCGGCGTATCATAGGGAACAGTACAGGGATTGTGTACTTTTCATTGAAGGAGAAATGGAAGCTGGTGCGAAAGAAATCTCCGTTTGTGCCGCCGGAGATGCTTTGAAAGGTGCTAAATAATACTTTGAAATGCCTTGACACAGGGCGAAAAAGTGGTATAATACGGGGTAATCAAAAGGAAAAAAGCCCGATTGTACCGTTTCGCTGCCGTCTGTGGAGGTGTCATTTTGCATTCTGTGGAAGGCAGCGATTCCAGTGCGGTCAGGCTTATGATTTTGTACAGTGATGTCAAAGGGAAAATGAAATTAGTTTAGAAAGGTGTATTAAAATGCAGGAGAAGAAAAATATTCTGACTTATGAAGGGCTCAGAAAATATGAGGACGAATTACATGAGCTGAAGGTAGTAAGACGTCAGGAGGTAGCACAGAAGATTAAAGAAGCCAGGGAACAGGGGGATTTGTCCGAAAACGCCGAGTATGACGCAGCAAAGGATGAACAGCGTGATATTGAGGCAAGAATTGAGGAGCTGGAGAAGATTCTGAAAAATGCCGAAGTGGTGGTGGAAGATGAAATTGATCTGGACAAGATAAATATTGGCTGCTGTGTCAGGCTGTTGGATATGGAATATAGCGAAGAGCTGGAATATAAAATTGTTGGTTCTACGGAAGCGGACAGCTTAAAGGGAAAGATTTCCAATGAAAGTCCGGTAGGAAAAGCTTTGATTGGCCGTAAGGTAGGGGACAGCGTGGATGTGGAGACAGCGTCGGGCGTATTCACATACAAGGTGTTGGAAATCCAGCGGAGCAAGTAGGCAGAGTGCTTTGAAAATCAGCGGAGCAAGCAGGTAAAGTGTTTAGAAATTCAGCGGAGCAAATAGGCAGAGTGCTTTGAAATCCAGTGGAGTAATTAGACAGAGTGTTTAGAAATCCAGCGGAGCAAGCAGGCAGAGTGTTTTGAAGTTCAGCGGAGTAAGCAGGCAAAGTGTTTAGAAATCCAGCGGAGCAGGCAGGCAAAGTGCTTTGAAGTTCAGCGGAGTAAGCAGGCAAAGTGTTTAGAAATCCAGCGGAGCAGGCAGGCAAAGTGCTTTGAAGTTCAGCGGAGTAAGCAGGCAAAGTGTTTAGAAATTCAGCGGAGCAAGCAGGCAGAGTGCTTTGAAATCCAATGGAGCAATTAAAATGAATTTGAAAGGAAGCGCAACAGCATCAGAACAATGACTGCGTGACTGGGCAGAACGAAAATAAACAATTTGCCTGGATGGGTTGAAAAATGAAGGATGGGCAGACGGGACTTGAGAAATGAAGGACAGGGTCCTGAGCCGCAAAGTACAAAGGCAGGGAAACACAAGAATAACAAGTAGAAAGACAAGTAGAAACAAGGTGAGGGATAAAAAATGGCAGAAGGACAGAACGGGAATGTACAGGAACAAGATTTACACCAGCTTCTGCAGGTAAGGCGTGAAAAGCTTGCTAACCTGCGGGAGGCAGGGAAAGATCCTTTCAAACATACGAAATATGATTTGACGCATCACAGTACAGATATCAAGGATAATTACGCGGATTTGGAGGGAAAAAGCGTCCATATCGCAGGGCGTATTATGTCCAAACGTATCATGGGCAAGGCGTCCTTCTGCAATATCCAGGATTTGCCGGGAAGTATTCAGTGCTATGTGGCCAGGGACAGCATAGGGGAAGAGTCCTATTTGGATTTTAAGAAATATGATATTGGAGATATTGTGGGTATTGAGGGAGAGGTATTCAAGACCAAGACGGGAGAGATTTCCGTACATGCTTCCCGGGTGGTATTGCTGTCCAAGAGTTTGCAGATTTTACCAGAGAAATTTCATGGTCTTACCAATACGGACCTCCGCTATCGTCAGCGCTATACGGACCTTATTATGAACCAGGAAGTGAAGGAAACGTTCGTAAAGCGCTCCAGGATTATCACCGCCATACGCAGATTTTTGGAGGGCAGAGGGTTTTTGGAAGTGGAAACGCCCATGCTGGTGGCAAATGCGGGAGGCGCAGCTGCCAGACCGTTCATTACACATTATAATGCCCTGGACGAAGAGGTGAAGCTTCGTATTTCCCTGGAATTGTATCTGAAAAGGTTGATTGTGGGAGGAATAGAGCGGGTATTTGAGATAGGCAGGGTTTTTAGAAACGAAGGGGTGGACGGAAGGCACAGTCCGGAATTTACGCTTATGGAGTTATACCAGGCGTATACGGATTATTATGGAATGATGGAGCTTACAGAGAGTATGTTCCGCTATGTTGCGGAGGAGGTCTGCGGTACTGCGTTGATTCCCTATGGGGAAGAGACAATTGATTTGGGAAAGCCTTTTGAGCGCATGACCATGATTGAGGCTGTGCAAAAGTACTCGGGTGTGAATTTTGACCAGATTCCAGACACAGCGGCGGCGAAAAAAATTGCCGATGAAAAGGGTGTGCATTATGAGGAACGCCATGCAAAAGGGGATATACTGAATCTGTTTTTTGAGGAGTTTGTGGAGGAACATTTGGTGCAGCCCACCTTTATTATGGACCATCCTGTGGAAATCTCGCCACTGACCAAGAGAAAGCCGGACAAGCCGGATTATGTGGAGCGCTTTGAGTTATTTATCAATGGGCAGGAAATGTGTAATGCCTATTCTGAGTTAAATGATCCCATAGATCAAAGAGAGAGGTTTGCGGCCCAGGAAGCGGCGTTTGCCGCAGGAGATGAGGAGGCGAACCATACGGATGAAGATTTCCTGAACGCGCTGGAAATCGGTATGCCCCCTACAGGAGGCATAGGGTATGGAATTGACAGGCTTATTATGCTGTTGACCAATTCTCCTTCTATTAGAGATGTAATATTGTTCCCCACGATGAAAACTTTGGGTAAAGAAAACCAGTAAAATCAAGGGTTTCAGCGATTTTGAGTTGCGATTTACTACAAATTTACTACAAATTTGCTACGCATAATACGGAATAATACTTGATAATACGTTTTGTGCGACATCTAATTTTAATATTTTGTACTTCAAGGACACTTTCCAAGTGAGAATTTGGGAGTGTCCTTTTGTTATGGTCAAAAAATAAAATTGGAGGTAGAAATGATGAACAACACAGCGTTAAGAGCAGGGGCGCAGAGCGCCAACAACACACACATGG
>CAJUGT010000157.1 GCA_910586435.1 uncultured Acetatifactor sp.
TCTCGGAACAGGGGTGCAATGTGTCTTTCAGACACAGAGAAAGGGTTTCAGACGCAAAAGCGGCTGAATAACCCTTCCCTGGTTGGGGCACCAAAGTGCAGAGACCGGAACAAGTTCCCACAAGCGGGAACTTTAAATGGGTGGGAGAGTTAAGATGAAAAACAAGTTGAAAAGTTATTTGGTGTTTACATCTCTGATGTATCGTGTCCTGGTGTATTTTATAGTGCCAATTTTTATGGCAGGAATTGTCTTTGTCTATGGGGGGGCATTGGGAGGCGCTGTTCCAATCGTCATATCAGTACTTCTCTCGGCAGCTGAAATTGTATGTGATAATTGGCTGTTTGGAGGAATTCAGGCAAAGGATGCGGAAAGGCTGGACTATCTGAAGACCTCCGAAAGAGGAAATAAGATTATGAGAAACGCTTTGCGCATGGACATTGTAAGAAAGCTTCTGACAGCCCTGATTGTGCTTGGAATCTGCTTTGTGGTTCCCATTTGGTCAAAGGGCGGAAAAGGATATATTGCGCTTCAGGCGTCAGGTACAACGGAGGCTCTTTTGAGTACTTATGCGTATGCGGTGGCAATTTCCTGGTGTTGTTCCATATTTGGAATCTTTATCGCAAGATATGGAAGCATGGTTTGGACGAATGCTATGGTGGGCTATGGCGTTGCGATGCTTGAAACAGGTCTTTGGTCTATTAGCGGAAGAATGAAAAATTTATGGGGGTATTCCCTGTTTTATATCTTGGTTGGTGTTGCTTTCAGTGTTCTGTGCGTGAAAGCGGCAATGAAAAGAATGGAGGATGGATACTGTGATAAATAATTGGAAGTTAGGATTTAAAAGCTTAAGATATGCTTATGGACGTAAGGCAAATTTTATTCTAATGGGAACATTTTTTGCAATTGGGCTTATATTTATCATGGGGGGCGCAAGCAGGAATAGTGTCTATGCGGGCGGATATATGCTTACTGCCACAGCCATGTTACCCACACAGATGATTTATTCATTGAGTGCCTCAAATATGGTACAGTCCTCCCCGGTGAAGAAAAAAATGCAGACAGCGGTTCCTGCGTTTTTTACCTGCGGCAATTTCATAGTGATGTATGTGCTGAATGTTCTGATTCATGGAATCATTGCCTGGGGACAACCTGAGGCCGTCCAGACAATGAAAATGGAAGTACTTCTGTGCGCGCTGGGTATGGTGATAATGATGATATATCTGGCAGTGGCTTATAAATATTTTGTGGTTTCCACTGTAATATTTATATTTTTATATTTTTCCATGTTCAATGGAATTAACAGTCTGTTCAATTGGGATATGGTGAAATTGAATTCCCATGCCTATCTGCAAATATCCGCTTTGGGGCTTTTGCTGGTCGTACTCGGAGGATTTTTGCAGTATCTGCTTTCTCTCCTGGTCTATAAAGCGCCCATCTCTAAAATGGCCCAGTCGGCAACCTTGAGAAGGGAATTATGAAGAATGGCCTTTTGCAGATGTTCGAGCCGGCTTTTTGAACAGCTTTATGACAAGCAGTATGAGAATTACAAAAATCACTATAACAATAAGGATAATGGCGTAAATCATAATGGCATATTTATTGGGATTTTTTAACAAATCCCCCAGCGCCCTGCTGTCTTCCACTACTTTGCGCCCCTGGGTACCGGCGTAGGATTCCGGTACATTGGCAATGCCGTCACCATTGGCATCCGGAAGAGAATTCAGGTACGCCGCAACGGTGGCCCACGCTTTGATTTCCTGTCCGTTGGAAGTGATGATGGCATCTTCTATATTTTCAATAGGAGTGCCATCGGCAAATTTGGGCTGGATGGAAAGGATGCCATATGAGATATCGGTCACTGCTCCAAGCATTTGCCCACTGTACAAATCGCATACCACACGATAGAGTTTGTCATTCTGAATTTCAATACGGTTTCCGGCCTCATCAACCAGATAACAGTCTGTCACTTTGTTCAATATCATCCGATTGGGGTTAAAGGAAAAATGAATGCCGCTCAGATATAACCGTGCGGTAGTCATAAAATCCGACATGGAGGCGTCCAGTTCGGCTCCGGTTTTTAACTCGGCGCCTGTGAGGTACATGCTAATCAGAGGATATCCCGGAACGCCGTCCAAACCGATACCCAGTGAGTAGGCATTAAACACATCTTCTACGGTAATGTCACCCAGGGAAAAGGTGTCTCTGATACAGCCGGAAGGGGCCAAAGCCACATCCACAGGATGCCCGTCGAAGTCATCTGCGCTTTCTACCCCGTAAACAAAGGCGTCCGCCAGAAGATTGCCTAGGTTATGCTCTGTGTGGACATTGGAAATATCATGAAGAGAAGAAAAAATCACGTTGTTCTGGGCCAGGACTTGATTGCGGACATAACCAAACCTGGACAGATAGGAATTGTCCACAGTTTCCATCATGTGGTCAATTTTCTCCTGAATATCGGCATTGATGGGGACATCCTCTGTAATGGGCAGAAGGTCATAGGAACTCAGCTGCCATTCGTCTGTGCCGGAATCTCTGGAAAGGGAGAGTGTTCCCAGATTTTTGCCATATTCGCCACAGGATACAATGTAGGTATTGCCATATATGAGTGGGTCTGTGAGAGTTGTATGAGAATGGCCGCTGATAATCACATCAATGTCCGGAACGGTCTTTGCCAGAATCTCATCTTCTGACTTGTTCCTGTCTATATTGGTGCCGCAGTGGGAAACACAGATAATTAAATCTGCGTCTTCCTTCTCCTGTATCTCTTTCACGGTTGCGGCTGCGGCCTCGGGGGCGCTTTTGAATTTCAGTACGCAGGTGGGGGCGCAGGCAAGGGAATCTTCTCCGAAGACACCAAATACCGCTATTTTCACCCCATTTTTGTTTAACATTACATAATCTTTTATTCCATAGTTGTCAAAGGCACTTTTCAGCATCCTTTGCTCTTCTGTGAGTCCTTCGGATTCCATAGTTTCCCAGTCAATATTACACAGAACCATGGCAGGAAGCGTTTCTCCGCTTGCGACGGCAGCATTTAACATATTCGCAAGTCCTTCGGAACGATAGTCAAACTCATGATTTCCCAAAGTGGTAACATCACATCCCAACGCTCCCAATATTCGCAATTCAGGAGCGGCACTGTGAAAAACAGTCTGCACCAGGGTTCCCATGGAGAAGTCTCCTGCATCCAGAACCAGAGCATTGCTGTTTTTGTCAATCAGGGTTTTGATACGGGCAAAGCCGCCCAGAGTTATATTCCGGTTCTCATGTATTGTGGAAAAGCTGTTTAAATGAGAATGGGTATCGTGGAGGAAAAAGATATCCAAAGTGTTTGATTCAGATACTGGCAGACTTTCGTTTTCTTCCATGGCAGCTCTGACAGATGTTGCGGGAGAAAAGGGCAGGAAAAGAAGACAAATGAGCAGGGAACATATCATTAGATAGTATTTTTTCATGGACTACTCCTTTTTGATATTCTTAATCGGAAATACCGTGGCAGTGTACAGTCTCGCTGACAGATGACAATACTTACGATTATAATAGTATGACCCCAAAAAGGCAAGGAATATTCTGGAAATAAAACATTTGCTTTAATACAAACATTTTAGACAAATTACTGAATTTATCGCATTTTGCATTATTTCCAGATGAGTATAAACAGTATGCAAAAAAATAATAAATTTTGATAGAATCTTCAAAGCTATTGCTTTTTTCAGAAAACAGGAATAAAATAGAATGAGATAGGAGGAAATTGTCAATGAACAAAAGGAAAAAGAGCTTAATCAGTTCCATCATGTGGATCTGTTGTGCGGTTACTGTTTTGACGGCCGTTGGGATTGGAGGAAATTCGGCCTTTTCGATTAAGTCCATGTCTACTTCAGCATATAATACTTATGCCAAGGCAACTACCGATGGATATAATTCGGAGATAAAATCCCAGATACAAAGCGCTATGTCTGTGATTCAAACGGAGTATGACCGATATATGGCGGGAGAGAAGACAGAAGCGGAGGCCCAGGAGGATGCCAGGGAAAGTGTCCGTGCCATGCGGTATCGGGAGGATAAAAGCGGTTATATCTGGATAGACGCCAAAGACGGCACATTGGTCATGCATCCCATTTTAGCGGATCAGGAGGGAAGTAACCGTTATGATATGCAGGACCAGAACGGGGTAATGATTACGCAGTCGGTGATAAATGTATGTCTGGGGCCGGAGAAGGGCGGATATAACGAATTCACGTTTACAAAATCGGACGGCGTTACGGTTGCGCCAAAGATTTCATATTCGGAAATGTTTGAGCCCTGGGGCTGGGTGGTTTCCACAGGAAATTATGTGGATGAAATGAAACAGGAATTGTCGGAAATGGAAAAGGTTCTGGACAGGGAATACAAAAATGTCCTGCGGAGGGCTGAGCTTGTATTTATTATTGTCATTATCATTGCCATTGTGATGGCATTTGTCTTTGGAAAGCAGATCGTAGCGCCTTTGAAGAAGATTCAACTCTTTGCCGAGAAGCTTTCCGAAGGAAATCTCACCATTGCCGTGGATGTAAAACAGCGCAATGAAATCGGGCAGACAGCGGAGGCGCTGCGAATTGCGCAGAAAAATATGCGGGGACTTCTTCAAGGAATTACCGATGTCTCCGACGGTATTAACAATGCCTTGAGAAGCTTTGATACGGCATTTGACAATATGAAGGAATCTATTTCCCAGGTATCGGTAGCGGTGGATTCCATTGCGGAAAATGTAACAACCCAGGCGGCGTCCACAGATGAAGCCAACGACAATGTGAATACCATGGGGGACAAGATTAACAGAACCGGCACGGAAGTGACGAATCTGAATGACAATGCCGGAGAAATGAACAGGATCAGTGAACAGTCCATGGAAACACTGGTGCGTCTGATAGAAGTAAATAATAAGACAAGAGAAAGTATCTCCGCCATGGCAGAGCAGACGGCAAGCACTCATAAGTCTGTGGAACAGATACATATGGCGGCTAATCTCATCAACGAGATATCGGATCAGACCAGTTTGCTGGCATTGAACGCAAGTATTGAAGCCGCAAGGGCCGGGGAAGCTGGCAGGGGATTTGCGGTGGTTGCCGATGAAATCGGAAAATTGGCCAATCAGTCAGCGGTTTCCGTAGATGAAATCAGCAAGACGGTGGAAGAGCTGCAGGACAACGCAACAAAATCCGTTCAGGTGATGAATGAAATCAATCAGGCGGTGGATGTTCAGGTAAATTCTCTGACGGAGACCCAGCATATTATGGAGAAACTGCACCAGGAGCTGGTAAAATGTGTTACATCCGTACATTCTATTGATGATATGACCAATGAAATTGAAAAGCAGAGATCCAATGTGACAGAATCCCTTTCTGTTCTGAACAAGCTGGCACAGGACAATGCGGCGGTTTCCGAAGAGACTGCGGCAATGTCTACGGAGCTGGCAAAAATGGTGGATGATTCTACCATGATTGTGGAGGAGTTGGGTGATAAGGTTGGCATATTGATAAAGGATGTACATAAGTTTACCATCTGATAAAAATATTGTAAGAATATATGTAATTCCCTCTGGGGCGGACAGTCCCTGGAGGGAGTTTTTTATGCACAGGGCTGCGCAGGCGGGGCTGTCGCATTAAGAAATTTTACACAAGATACAGGATGTCAGGTAATCAGCTAGCGTCCATGACTCTTAATGCGAAAGCCCCGATTACACATGGGCGTCCAAAGGAAAATGTCAGCAAAAGCTGAAGGATGCATGGTGATATCCTTTTGACAATGTGACTCTCTGCGTCAGTTATTGTGAACAGAAGCCTTGGTTATGGAAGGAAAAAACTATCTGAGTTTTTTAATTGAATTATGGGTAGGATTAGTATAGAATAGAAGATAGCGTAATAGAAGAAAAAGTCATTCCACAACAAAATGAAAGGCAGGAGCAGGAAATGGAGAGATGGACCAGAGCCAGGTATCAACCGGTACTTCCCCTGGGGAAAGATGGTAAGAGGATTACTGCGTGTGAGGAGCATATTACCTTGTCAAAAGAGGCCGCAAAGGAAGGAATGGTGCTGCTGAAAAACGAAGGAAATGTATTGCCGCTGAAAAAGGGAACCAAAGTGGCACTGTTTGGAAAGGCAACTTTTGATTATGTAAAGGGAGGGGGCGGCAGCGGCGATGTGACCGTCTCTTATAGCCGCAATCTGTATGAAGGATTTCTGGCAGTGGCAGGCAGAGAAGCCGTGTTTGATGACCTGGCACAGTTTTATAAGAAGAATGTAGCTGAGCAATATGGGGACGGAAAACAGCCTGGAATGACAGAAGAGCCCAAGCTGCCGGAAGAATTGTGCCGGAAGGCCAGGGCATTTTCGGATACGGCTGTCATCAGCATCTGCCGATTCTCAGGAGAGGGTTGGGACAGGGACAGCAGGGATTATGAACTTACTCCGCAGGAAAGGGCCATGGTGGAAACCGTAAAGTCATTTTTTGACAAAGTAATAGTGATTCTGAATGTTGGAGGAATTGTAGATACGGAATGGTTTCGGGAAGAAAAGGGGATTCAGTCTGTACTGCTGGCATGGCAGGGAGGCATTGAGGGAGGTCTGGCAGCTGCGGAGCTTTTGTTTGGAAACGGAAATCCCAGTGGCAAACTCTCTGATACCTTTGCAAAGAAGCTTGAAGACTATCCTTCTACCTCAGGTTTTCATGAATCGCCTGACTATGTGGATTATACAGAAGATATATATGTGGGATACCGTTATTTTGAGACTCTTCCCGGCGCTGGGGAGAAAGTAAGTTATCCTTTTGGATTTGGCCTGTCCTATACTTCCTTTTCCTTGTCAAAGCCCCTGGTGGTAAGACAGGGAGAAATGTTCCGGATCTGTGTGGATGTATGTAATACGGGCCATATGCCAGGCAAAGAAGTGGTGCAGGTATATTATGAAGCGCCCCAGGGGAAATTGGGAAAACCCGCAAAGAGTCTTGGGGCTTTTGGAAAGACGAGATTGCTTCAGCCCGGAGAAACCCAGACGATGACACTTTTCATTGCTTTAAAGCATATGGCTTCTTATGATGATTTGGGAAAGGTGGCGAAGGCAGCCTATGTGTTGGAAAAAGGGGAATACCATTTTCACATAGGAACATCCGTCAGGGATACGGAAGAAGCGGAATATGTGCTGAATTTGGAAGAAGATACCATTGTGGAACAACTAAGCTCCAAACTGGTTCCGTCTCAGTTGAAAAAGAGGATGCTGGCGGACGGAAGCATGGAGGAGCTGCCTGCTTGGGAGGCTGTTGCGGAAGAGAATTTACTGGAACCCTTGAAGCTTGGGGAGGTGGACGGATATACTCCGGTGGTAAGGTTCCGTGACCATTATGTATTGTGGAGGCCGGATAAGAGCAAGCGAAGATTTGATGAAGTTGCGGAAGGCACTCTTACCATGGAGGAATTTATGGCACAGCTTTCAGATGAAGAGCTGGCGGAACTTCTTGGAGGACAGCCCAACACTGGTGTCGCCAATACTTTCGGATACGGAAATTTGCCGGAATATGGCGTCCCCTCCGTGATGACAGCGGATGGACCTGCGGGCCTGAGAATTTTACCGGAGTGCGGTGTTCACACCACGGCGTGGCCTTGTGCCACCATGCTTGCCTGTACTTGGAATCCCCAATTGGCAGAGCAGGTGGGAGCCGCTGGCGGCGTGGAGGTGAAAGAAAATAATATTGGAGCATGGCTTACACCTGCCATAAATATTCATAGAAGCCCAATGTGCGGCAGAAATTTTGAATATTATTCCGAGGACCCTTTTTTGACAGGTAAAATGGCCGCAGCCATGGTGAAAGGGATTCAAAGCAATCATGTTGCGGCAACCATAAAACATTTTGCGTTGAACAACAAGGAGGAAAACAGAAAAAACAGTGATTCCAGGGCTTCTGAGCGCGCAATTCGCGAAATATATCTGAAGGCCTTTGAAATCATTGTAAAAGAGGCTAAGCCCTGGAGTATTATGTCCTCATACAATATTATCAATGGATGCAGAGCTTCGGAAAACCGTGAATTATTGGAAGATATTTTGCGGCAGGAATGGGGATTTGACGGCATGGTGACAACGGATTGGTGGACCGGAGGGGAGCATTATAGAGAGGTAAAGGCAGGAAATGATGTAAAAATGGGATGTGGATTTACGGAGCGATTGCTTCAGGCCATGGAGAAAGGAGCCCTAAGCCGTGGGGAAATGGAAGTCTGTGCCAGAAGGGTGTTGGAGCTGATTCTGCGTGTGGACCTGTAAGTAAAAAGAGTTGATTACAGCAAGACCTATGTGCGCCAAATCTCATCAGTTCATGTAAGATTTAAGAAAATTTAATCCTTACTTTCGTGAAACAACACAGATTGTATGATACAATGTTGGCACAGAAGGGCATTGTGTCAACTTCTGATTCCATGTGCGCTGAAGCGCACAGGATTATGGTACAATGTTGGCACAGAAGGGCATTGTGTCAACTTCTGATTCCATATGCGCTGAAGCGCATGGAAGCATGGTACAATGTCCGCAAAGGGCAGAGCCAAGCGTCCAAAGACGCAACTGCCAA
>CAJUGT010000158.1 GCA_910586435.1 uncultured Acetatifactor sp.
GACTTTCTCTGGCATATGTCCCCAGAATATGCCCCTGATTCATTACAAAAGTCACATCCCACAATTCCTTCACCATCTCCAGCATATGGGTGCTAATCAATATGGTACATCCCTCTTCTCTCAATTCCAAAAGAACATTTTTCAGCTCCTTAATGGCCCCGGGGTCCAGCCCCACCATGGGTTCGTCCAGCAAAATCACCCTGGGCCGTATCACCAGCGCACAGCATATGCTGACCTTCTGCATCATTCCCTTGGACAATTCATTCCCAAGTTTTTCCTGTTTATCAGAGAGTTCAAACCTCTCCAGCAATTTCTCCCGCTCTTCCTCCGGCACATCCACACCATACGCCCTGGTGATGAATTCCATATGTTCTCTTACGGTCAGTGCGTCATACATATACGGCAGCTCCGGCACATACGCAAACGCTCTCTTTGCATCCAATGTCCGTGCGTCCTTCCCCTGGATGCGAATTGTGCCCTGATACCGCAGCAGCCCTGCGATACTTTTTATCACAGTGGATTTTCCCGCCCCATTTGGCCCCAGCAGAATGCCAATCCGGCCGTCAGGTACTGCAAAACTAATCTTATCCGCCGCTAAGGTCCTGCCATATTTTTTTGATAACTCAATAATTTCCAACATTTCTCTTCTCCTGATTTCTTCCCCTTTTATGTTCCCCATTCCCTGGCTTCCCGGCACACTGTGAATCTGCGCCGCAGCCCCTACACTGCCGCCACAGTTCCCAAACCAAGCAATAGCGCAATCAAATACAGCAAAAGCAGATGCGCTGGGTAGAAGACATAGAAGAAATATTTCATTTTCAATCCCCTCTTGCCATTGTACAGCGCAATGGGTATCAGGGCAAAAAATGATGTTATTTCCGCAATGCTCATAATTGTCAGCACCGCACAGCCCGCCGTAATTGCCATTTTCTTATTTTTGCGGAAAACATATATGGCCGTGATGGTCAGAACCCCTATGCCGCCATAATCTGTTCTCAAAAAGTCAGCCAGGAACATTATCAGTATCAACACCGTCATATCTGCCCCCACAACCTGGACGCGCTTTATGCCCCGCTTTCTGCCATAAATCCCAAGGCAGACACTCACAATGACGCAAAGTACTACAAGGATAAGAAGCGAGTTCTCACTGGCCCGAATAACAACAAGTGTATTCACATAAATCAGTCCATACATTGCAGTAAACACCACTCCAAGCACCACCGGAATCATCCACAGGCCGCTGTCCGGGCTGGATTGTCTGTATTTTGCGAAAAAATCATAGGCGCACAGAGCAAAGAGACCCAAAAATAAAGTAAAATACACATTCTGATAACCAAACTCCATCACCTTGCCCGTAAGAGCCAGATTAAAAGGAATCTCCGATATCAGCGCAAAAAGAGCCATTCTCATAGCGTATTTTTTCACATCCCTGGTCCTGTGAAAGCCTTCTACCAGCAGAAAACAAAAAATGGGAAATCCCACCCTGCCAATGGCTCTAATAGCCGTATACCCATAGTAAAGCGCCGCATGATCTGTCAGCCATTGTATCATTTTGGCAGCATCATTGCTTGCGGCAAGCTCTCTTATTCCCTGAACCATAAGTTCCCTCGCAAGCAGTACTGCTCCTATGTGGTCAATGAACATGGTAATGATCGCAACAATTTTAACCGTACTTCCGCTGATGCCTTTTTTCTTCGCAGCCGGCGCATCCCCCGGCACACGCAGTTCCACTCCATCCATCTCCCATACTCTCCTCTTCTTTATTATCCTGCTGACATCCTTTCCTTCAGAATGGCTTTGAGCAGGTTCCTCTTTGATACAGGAATCATGTCATTCTGTATCATTCTTATAATACAATAATATATCTAATTCCTTTTGTCAATACAATTTCCCCTTGTTCCGCAAGCATAACAATGATTTACTCCCTATTTAAAAAATGCCGCAAAGCGGTTCACTGTTCCCCGCTTCACGGCATTTCTTCTCACCCTACCTTATATCCATTTCCCCACACTACCTTCAAGTACCTGGGGTCCTTGGGATTCTTCTCTATTTTTTCCCTGATATGACGAATATGTACCGCTATGGTGTTGTCTGCGCCAATTGCCTGCATATGCCAAATGCTTTCGTATATCTGACTGTTGGAAAACACTTTGCCCTTTTGCCTTACCAGCAGCCGAAGAATTTTGTATTCAATGGGAGTCAGTCTGACGCTCCTGCCTTCCACAGTCACTTTTCTCTGTATATCGTCAATGACCAGACCATCCACTTCATATATTCTGTCAATATTCGCGCAGAGATTGACCAACTGGGTATATCTGCGAATTTGGGATTTTACTCTGGCCAAAAGCTCCAGAGGATTACATTCAGCGGTCACATAATCATCGGCGCCCGCTTCCAGCGCCATAATCTTTGCCGTCTCCGCAGACTGGGCCGATACCACAATCAAAGGTATGCTGCTCTTGCGCCTCAGCCTTGAAATCATCTCAATCCCTTTGTCCCATCCCTTGTCATTTAACTCCACATCCACAAGCATCAAATGTATTTCTGAGTTCTCCAAGATATCATATAACTTCCTGACATCCGGCGCAACCAACATACTCAGCCCCTCACCCGCAAATAAAGGCTCCATTTTCTCCGCTATTTTTGTCTGATTATTATACACTAATATTCTCTTCTCCATAGTAAATACCATCCTTTTTATATTTCGTTCTGTCCTTTTACCCACCTCATAAAAAATACGCTGACAAATCAATGGTTTTCAATACTTTTTCCACAACATCCTCCCCAAATCCTTCAAATGTCATGGACAAGTCCCAGCCATTGGCCGAAATTACTGCGTGGATTGATATCACATTTCCCTCTTCATCCACAGAGTCAAACATCACAAAGCTCATCCCCTGATTATTAGTAAAATTTCTTTTATTGGCACACTGACCATCATATGTAGTACTGGAACTGTAACTCTCGCAATCCCTGTTATCCGACTGTGTCATGAAAAAATACACATCATCATTGGACATGCTGGCCATGACACGCCGTCCTTCGTCAAGAACCTGTACACTTTCCCTGGTAAATTCCTCTTCAAACAAAGTTTTCTCCGGAATTACCGCCGTCACAGTTTCCGTCTCCCAAAAGGATTCAATGGAATCATACTCTCGAATATCATATTCTATCATAGACTCCACAATGTACGCTCCCCCCACATCCTTGCCGTCTCCCTGGCCAGTCAGTTCTTCCCCTTCAGGGATACCTTCCTCTATGGAAAATACCCCCCCCATTTTCAAAAATGACGCTACATCCGGTTCGTATTCCTGGCTTTTCTGATTTCTGGTTTCTGCCGGCATATCCCGTGTACTGGTTATGGTAAACCCCTTCTCACCCACTTCAATGACACTGTCCCGATAATTTTTGGCCGCCACAGTTCCTGCGCCGCACAGGACGAAGACCGCTGCGGCCGTACATCCCTTTGTAATCATATACCTGCGCCTGTTTCTCAGCATACGCTGATGGCGCGCTTCATCCCGCACCTTCTCCAAATCCATGGAAGGAGCCGGCAATTCCTTACATGCTTCCTGATACGCATCCCGAAATTTATCCAAAATCATACTCCTCCTTCAAAGACTTTCTCAGCAGCTCCCTCCCTCTGGTAAGCTGTGAGGTGACAGTGGATTCCCCTCGTCCAGTTATCCTCGCAATTTCTTTCACTGAGAGTTCCTCATAATAAAAGAGATGAATCACATCACGATACTTTTCGGGCAAACCCAGCACTGCCCGCAACAGCATCCTTTTTTCTTCCCGCCTGACTGCGCTCTCCTCAGGACTTGATATTTCCTCCGAAAGCATTCCGCCTCCAACAGCTTTCCCTGTCTCAAAGCCATCCCCACATCCGTGAAAATATCCTTCCTCTGCCAAGTCCGCCGGGTATGATTCCCTTTGATGACGTTTCCATGCACTGCGCCACACTTTTTTGCAGGCATTCAATGTTACTCGCAGAAGCCATGCCTTTTCATGTTCCTGACTTTCAAAGTTGGAAATGTTTTTCAGATATTGATAAAACACCTCCTGCACCACATCCTCTGCGTCCTGTCGGTTCTGAAGACGTATGTAGCTGAGCTTGAACAGCATATCTGTGTATGCCTCAATTTTCTGTTGTAAATCCCGGTTCTCCATACCTGCTTTTGTCATGCCGATCCGTTCCGCCCAAACCTCTTACATAGTATAATATCCTGCACCATTTCAATTTACTGCAAAAAAATATAAAATATTTCATCCCCACCCATAATTTAATTATTTTTAACACATCTTTGTATCAAAGTTGCATACATATTCCTGTTTCAAAAGTCTCCTCAGCAGGACGCTCTAAACTGTTGCGGAATACTGCCTTTGATTTCTTCAGTATATAAAACGAAAATGACATTTCAGTGACATTTACAGTTTGGCCAAGCGCCTTATGCATTGAAAAAAGAAGAGTGTAAATCACACTCTCCTATAATAGACTACTTTTCCATACCAAAAGTTTCATAAATATATTAATTTTTTTCCTCGTCAGAGGATTTCTTCTCTTTTTTCTCTTTTTTCTCTCTTATCTCAGCCAAATCCTCTTCTGTCAGTCTGCGAAAACGGTTGATTCCGGCAATGAGAATTAAAACGCTGTTTTTGGTAGTATCAAATACACCTTCCTGATACAGTGAGAAAATAAGAAGTCCTATGGGTACCGCTACAATCATCCCAAGCACTCCTGAGACTTTGTATCCTATGTAAAGCAGAAAAAGGGTTGGCAATGGCGGCACACCTATGGAGTCCCCCACAATCTTGGGCTGAATCAGCTGTCTGGCCAATTGTCCCACTCCCCATATGACCAGCAGACCAATACCGGATTTATAATCTCCCGCAAGGAAACGGATAACTGCCCAGGGTATCAGAACGGTCCCCGTCCCCAAAAACGGAAGGAAGTCCAGAAACGCTATCACCAGGGCAATCAGCGCATAATAGCTCACATGCAGTACTCCCAGGCCAATCAGAAGAAGGATATACATCCATACCTCAATTTTAAGCTGCGCCTTCAAATATCCTCCCACAGATTTCATCAGACTATGCCGCACCATGCGAAATCCCAGCTGAATAGAAGCCGGTGTCACCTTCCGGAACCATTCGTTCAGCTGCACACGCTCCGCAACAAAAAAATAAGACGAGAGCAATGCCATAATCACTCCTATGAAAACTGCCGGAAGCTGCTTGGCAAAATTTCCAGCCGCCGCAATCGTAGGAGTGCTCATTTTACCAAAGAAATCGCTTAAGTATTCCAACACAAGTTCCGCGCCATTATTCAAATTCAACTGCAACTTAAATGGAAGCATGTCCGTCAATGCATCCAATCTGTCGCCAATCTGGTTCAGGTCCGACTCCATGCCTTCCCACATATTGGGCAAAGAGCCAAGAAGCCCCACAAACTGCTCAAAGAGCTGAGCACAGATAAAGTAAATCAGCAGTACCACCAGCGCAATCACTACAACAATGACAAAAGCACTGCCAATTTTAGGCTTCAACTTGATTTTTGCTTCAAAAAAACGCACCAGCGGACCCGCAATCAGCGCAATAATCCAGCCTGCCACAAAAGGCGAGAAAAAAACCAGTGCCCTTGGCAGCAGAAACAACATTCCAAGCAGAATTGCGGCCGCAATTGCAAGGTTTACCAGCGCCTTACTGTACTTTCTCATATCATCCTCCCCATGGTGCCGTATACCGGGAATATCCTCAGCCGTTTTCTATTTCTCTACTCGCGCTCCAGAGCGTGTTTGAAAATTGCTTTCTGACAGCTGTGCGTCACAATTTTCAAACACACTCCAGTATCTTATCCAGAATTGCATATATTTCATCTCTTCCCTGTCTTGTCTGGGCCGAAAAAGCAATTAACTCCGCGCTTTTCCGCAGCCGCAGAGAATCTCCTATCATCTTCAGTTGTTTTTGCAGCTGGCTCCGTTTTATCTTATCCGCTTTGGTGGCAATAATCACAGGCTCATATCCGTTGCGCAATATCCAGTCGTACATCATTCTGTCATTTTCCGAAGGCACATGGCGGATGTCCAAAAGCAGAAAGATTTTTTGCAGCTTCTCTGATTTTCGCAAATATCTTTCCACCATCTTGCCCCACTGCGCTTTCACATTCTCGTTTGCCTTCGCATATCCATATCCCGGAAGATCCACAAAATAAATCTCATTGTTCACATTATAGAAATTAATTGTCTGGGTTTTACCCGGCTGCGAACTTGTACGGGCGAGGGCTTTGCGGTTCATCAGCGAATTAATCAATGAGGACTTTCCCACATTGCTCTTTCCGGCAAACGCTACCTCCGGCAGCAGATTCTCCGGCAATTTACTTGAGATACCACATACAGTTTCCAGATTGACGTTTTTTATTACCATAAAATACCTTTCCTAATTTTAATACGGATGCTTGCGCATCCGTATCACATTCATTCACCATAGTCCACTTCAGACAGTCATTCCCAAACAAACTCTTCTGTCCTGTCAGTTTACATGGCCGTATCCAGTTTTCTTCTGCGGTCATTTTTGTGGAATGTCAGCGGTGCTCTGCCCTCTTCCACGGTATCCTCTGTTATAACACATTCTTCAATGGTCTCATCAGAGGGAATCTCATACATGGTATCCATCAGAATACTCTCCATAATGGAACGCAGACCTCTGGCGCCTGTCTTACGTTCAAAGGCCTTGCCCGCAATGGCATTTACTGCCGCGTCTTCAAAGGTAAGATCCACACCATCCATATGAAACAGTTTCTGATACTGTTTGATCAATGCATTTTTCGGCTCTTTCATAATGCGGACCAAGGCTTCTTTATCCAGACCCCTGAGCGAGACACAAACCGGCACACGTCCCACAAATTCGGGAATCAATCCAAATTTTACCAAGTCCTGAGGAGTCACTTCCTGAAGCAGTTCACTGATTTCCTTCGTTGACTTCTTGGAAAGCTCCGTGTTAAAGCCAATGGCCTTGCGGTCCAGCCTAGCCTCCACAATCTTTTCCAGTCCGTCAAAAGCTCCTCCGCAGATAAAGAGAATATTGGAAGTGTCAATGGAAATCAGTTCCTGATGAGGATGTTTTCTGCCTCCCTGGGGCGGCACGCTTGCCACCGTTCCTTCCACAATTTTCAGAAGCGCCTGCTGTACACCTTCTCCTGAGACATCACGGGTAATGGACACATTTTCACCCTTTTTTGTAATCTTATCAATTTCATCAATATAGATGATTCCATATTGTGCTCTTTCCACATCATAGTCCGCTGCCTGAATGAGTTTCAGCAGAATATTTTCCACATCCTCACCCACATATCCTGCTTCCGTCAGAGTTGTGGCATCCGCAATGGCAAAGGGAACATTGATAATCTTCGCCAGGGTCTGAGCCAGATATGTCTTACCACATCCGGTAGGTCCAACCATAATGATATTGCTCTTCTGCAATTCCACATCATCCAGATCTCTGGGTGCCATCACCCTTTTATAATGATTATACACTGCCACGGACAATATCTTCTTTGCTTCTTCCTGGCCCACCACATAATCGTCCAGGAATCTCTTTACTTCCACAGGTTTCAGAAGATTGATGTCGGGGCGGACTGAGGCTTCCTCCTCGTCCTCCTCATCCTGTAGTTCCTCCTCCAGAATATCCGCGCAAATATCAATACAGTCATCACAGATATAAACTCCCGCAGGTCCCGCAATCAGCTTGCGAACCTGATTCTGTGTCTTATTACAGAAGGAACATCTAATATCATTTCCTATCATTTTCCCTGCCATCATTACACTCCTACATTTTTACTTATCGGTACCCTGGATATCATGGGATGTAAGAATCATATCCACAAGACCATACTCCTTGGCTTCCTGGGCACTCATCCAGTTGTCACGCTCGGTATCCGCGCAAATCGTCTCATAATCCCTGCCCGTGTTTTCCGCAAGAATATGATTCAGTCTCTCTCTTGTTCTCAGTATATGCTTTGCGGCAATGTCAATCTCCGTGGCCTGCCCTTTTGTTCCGCCTGCGGGCTGATGAATCATAATCTCCGCATTGGGAAGAGCAATCCTTTTTCCCTTTGCGCCTCCAGCAAGCAGGAAGGAACCCATGCTGGCCGCCATACCGATACATACGGTGGACACATCACATTTGATATAATTCATGGTGTCGTATATTGCCATGCCCGCCGTGATGACCCCGCCGGGGCTGTTGATATACAGATGAATATCTTTCTCAGGATCTTCCGCCTCCAGGAACAACAGCTGCGCCACTACGATACTGGCGGATGTATCATTCACCTCTTCCCCCAAGAATATAATTCTGTCCTTTAACAGCCTGGAATAAATATCATAGGATCTCTCTCCCTTGCTGGTCTGTTCAATGACATAAGGCACTAAGCTCATTTTCATTCCTCCGTTCCACTATTAACGGACAGTTCGGGCAAACAGCCGAACCGCCCCTGACTGTTCCAAATTCCGCGTTGCTGCGGCGTATTTTACGGCAATTCCTATTACGCTTCCTCTGAAGAGGCTTCTTTCTCCAC
>CAJUGT010000159.1 GCA_910586435.1 uncultured Acetatifactor sp.
CAGTTGCGTCTTTGGACGCTTGGCTCTGCCCTTTGCGGACATTGTACCATGATTTCGTGCGCTTCAGCGCACTTGGAATCAGAAGTTGACACAATGCCCTTCTGTGCCAACATTGTACCATATTTTCCACTAAACCGGAATAAAATGATAAATTTTTTCAGAAATTTGTGCATATTCCCTTTTCAATCCACCAAAATAGTATTAATATAGTATTGACTAAAATGAAATGAAAGGAGCAAATCATGGCAAAAAAATTCGGCAAAACTTTACTTTTAACCGCAGCGGCGGCATCCGCAGCGGCCGCTTTCTATTTCTATATGCGGAAAAAGGATGCTTTACAGAACTCCGAGGAAGAAGATTATGATGATTTCAGCGAAGAGCCGGAGGAGAGTTCAGACAGCACCCGCAGTTATGTTCCTCTGAATCACGAGACTGCATCCGAAGAACAGGCAACGCCAACAGAGGAGCAAACGTCTGAAGAGTCTCCCTCCGAGGAAGCCGGCGCCGGCACGGAAGAATTTCCTATTGAGAACGCATCCGATTCCGCCAAAACCGAAAAAGATGCCCAGGACACTTTCACTCCCCTGACAGAACAGGTCGCAAAGGCGGCTGACAATGCTGCTGAAGCGGTGGAAGAATTTTTCGATGAGGATGACGGCCCGGGCGAAGAACCTCCCATAAGTGACAATTGAGACATTCCATATCGGTACAACATTGCAATCAACTTTGCGTAATCAGTACTGGCTTCGCAATACACAATCAATTCAGGCGGCAAGTTTGTCCGGATTTGGCCCCTTGCTCTGTATACAGCTAATCCCGGGTAGTTTGCCGCCTGTTCTTTTACATCCGAAGATACAATCTTATCTCCCTACACCTTTCAAATTATATCAAAATGCGTTTTATTCTTATCTCCGGACACTCTTCAACCTTATTTCCATATGCGTTTTATTCTTATCTCCGGACACTCTTCAATCTTATATCCATATGCATTTTATTCTTTATCTCCGGACACGCCTTATTTCCATGCCCTTTGCAAAAGTTCCATTCCCTCTTTGATTTCAGCTTCTGACAAGCCGCCAAATCCCGCCAGTACCGTTTTGCTCTCCAATGATTCTTTCACCATATATTGTGATAAACCATAGACACGCACATGGTATTTCGCAGCCTTTTGAATCAATTCAGTTTCCTCTACCCCTGTTTTTGATGTCAGCAGAACATGCAGTCCGGCATTTTCTCCCGATATATCAAAAAACTCTTTCAAAGGCTGCATGCTTTCCAAAAGCTGTTCATGTTTCGCCCCATAAATTTTTCTCATTTTATTCAAATGACGCTCAAAATATCCCTCCCGAATGAACTCATTTAACACCCTCTGGTCAATTCGGGACACGGTGCAGGAGAAAAAAGAGCACTTTCTCAAAAACCTCTCCAGTAAAGGTTCCGGAAGTACCATAAAACTGATTCGTATCGCAGGAGCAATCGCCTTGGAGAAGGTCCCCATATAGATAACTCTTCCATGCCGATCCGATGCCTGCAATGCCGGTATGGGCTTTCCGTGATACCGAAATTCACTGTCATAATCGTCTTCTATGAGATACCTTCCCGGCTTTCTATCCGCCCATCTGAGCAATTCCATCCTCCGCCCGATTGGCATAACCGTTCCCATGGGAAATTGATGGGATGGCATGACATACGCAATATCCCCCTTCTCTCTCTCCAACTTTTCCGTCCGCATCCCACAATCATCCATGTCCACTGTGGAAATATGGTATCCAAATGTGCGGAATATCTGAAAAGATCTCTTGTAGGTAGGATTTTCCATGGCTATGCGCATATCAGGCCCTAAAATCTTCTCCAAAAGCATCAGCAAATAATCATTTCCGGCTCCCACAATCATTTGTTCCGGACGGCAGTTTACCCCCCTGGAGGAATGGAGATACCTGCTGATTGTAAGGCGCAGATCATAATCCCCCTGCACCTCCCCCTTGGAAAAGAGATCACTGTTGGCATATGTAAGAATGTTTTTGGTAATTTTCTTCCACACGCCAAAGGGAAAACCTGACATATCAATATCAAAAGGAGAAAAGTCAATATAGTTCTCCCCTTTCGCCCCGGCGTCCGCCCCTTGGGGTGATACTGCGCTCCCGGCTGAAGCAGTTCGTCCTCCCCCCGCCGTTTCCATATCTCCTATTTGAAACAATTCCTCTATGGGACATACAAAATGCCCTTTGCAGGGTCTTGCCTCAATATACCCTTCGCTGAGCAGCTGTTCATACGCATAATCCACCGTACACCTGGACACCTGCAAATATTCTGCCAGAAAACGCACGGAAGGAAGCCTCTCGCCCGCAAGAAGCCTCCCCTTCCTAATCTCCTGTTTAATATGTTCATAAATCTGTTCATACAGACAGCTTCCGCCATCTGTACGCAGTTGGATGGTCATCTCATACATAGCCATCTCCCCGTGGGCATGTTGTGAAAAAGATTTTCCGGATACACTCTACTTTTTTTTCAGTTCCCTCAAAATCTGATCTTTCATATCCCTTGCCTTATCTTTGACACGGGAACTGGCCGTGGAAGACGTCAACACAGCGCTGATCAGCCTGGCCGCCACATCATAATGCTTAAAGCGAATTGCCAGCGCCGCCAGCAAATAGTCCATTGTCAGTTCATCCATACCACACATTGGAAAATTCTCTGACTGTCTGGCCTCCATAAAACCTTTATAAGCGTTTTCCAGATATTCGCTTTCCTGTTGTTCCAATTCCTCCAAGGATACCGGAGGATTTTCCGCCTCCTTAATGCTCTCTCCATACCCTCTCAAAAGCCATCCCGTCTTCAGACAGATATATGCTTTCTCGCTTGCCTTGGCACGTTTCACCACTGCGCAGGCAAGCGCCAGCTGGTATCGTTCCAGTGCTTCTTCATAAGTATATATTTCATCGTTATAACTATTGATTTTAGCATTTGCGCTGATATTCTCCCGGATCAGCTTAATCTGCCCCGGTGAAATATGCGTAAAAGAATTTGCCAATGCCGCATACGCACATACAGGACACAACACTACATCATACTTCATGGAATCAATTACGTCATATCTGGGCCTCAAATCCTGATCAGCGCCCACCAGCCTGGCTTTTCCTGATTTCATTACTTTAGAGTTAAAATCAATGTCGCATACAGGACATACATATGACCTTTCATATATCAAGTCCTTCTCTTCCGGCTTTGGTTTCGGAGCCGCAGCTTCTTTCTTAACTGTCTGCCGTGACTCCTCCTTCTCCTTTTCATAAATATCCACATTTTCAAAATTACCAAGCCCCAAACGCTTTAATCCTGATAAGATTCCCATATCTTCCTCATTTCCATGCCAAATCCGGGGTTTAACAATTTATACTGCACGTCAAATATATTTACAGTCATGTATGATAAGACGACCAGCCATATTTTTGCCCTAAGCAGCTTTGCGATTCTGGCAGTCTTGAGCATAGATATCACGTTTCATCAATTCTTTTTGTCCTTAGGCAGAATATAGGAACTCTTCAGCGACACAATACGGTTAAACACAAGCGCGTCCGGCCTGGAATCCTTACTGTCCACACAGAAAAATCCCTGTCTCATAAACTGAAAACTGTCACCGCCTTTTACACCCGCAAACGCCGGCTCCAGCTTGCAGTCCTTCAGGACCGTCAGAGAATTGGGATTCAGGTTCAGACTGCCGTCTGGATTGTAAACCCCCTTCTCTTCATCTATTATATTTTCATACAGACGAACTTCAGCGGAAATGGCTGTTTCCACATTTACCCAGTGAATGGTACCCCTCACCTTTCTCCCGTCAGGACTGCTGCCGCCCCTGGACTCCGGATCATAAGTGCAGTGTACCTCTGTCACTCTGCCCGAGGCATCTTTCACACATTCGGTACATGTCACATAATATGCGTTCATAAGACGAACTTCATTCCCCGGATACAAACGGTAATACTTTCTGGGCGGCACTTCTATGAAATCCTCCCTCTCAATATACAGCTCTTTTCCAAAGGGCACTTCTCTGTTTCCCAATGCCTCATTGTCCGGATTGTTTACACAGGGCAGCATTTCAACCTGTCCTTCCGGATAATTGTCAATTATCAGTTTAATGGGATCAAGTATGGCCATCATTCGATTCGCCTTTACCTTCAGATCCTCACGGATACAATATTCCAGCATGGCATAATCCGCAATGGAATGGGCTTTGGAGACGCCGCACAATTCCACAAACATCCTTATGGAATCCGGCGTAAACCCTCTTCGACGCAGCGCAGCGATGGAAACCAGCCGGGGATCATCCCAGCCATCCACAATCCCTTCCTGCACCAGTTTCTTAATATATCTCTTTCCCGTCACTACATTCTTCAGATACAGTTTCGCAAATTCTATCTGCCTGGGGGGATGGGGGTATTCTAATTCCCTTACCACCCAATCATAAAGGGGTCTGTGGTCTTCAAACTCCAATGTGCATATGGAATGTGTGATTCCCTCAATGGCATCTTCAATGGGATGCGCAAAATCATACATGGGATATATACACCATTTGTCCCCGGTATTATGATGCTTCATATGTGCCACACGGTAAATCACAGGATCCCGCATATTGATATTGGGGGAAGCCATATCAATTTTCGCCCGGAGTACCTTCTCCCCATCTGCATACTTTCCGTCCTTCATCTCTTCAAACAGGCGCAGATTTTCTTCCACCGTCCGAGTATGAAAGGGGTCTTCTTTTCCCGGCTCCGTCAGGGTTCCCCTGTATTCTTTTATCTGTTCGGCCGTCAAATCCGACACATATGCCTTGCCCTTTTTAATCAGCTTTACGGCCGCCTCATACATCTCCTCAAAGTAATCGGAAGCGAAAAACAGCCTGTCTTCCCAGTCAGCTCCAAGCCACTGAATGTCCTCTTTTATGGACTCCACAAACTCAACCTCTTCCTTCGTGGGATTGGTGTCGTCAAAGCGCATATTGAATTTCCCATGATATTTCTGTGCCAGGCCATAATTCAAGAGTATGCTCTTGGCATGGCCAATATGCAGATACCCATTGGGTTCCGGCGGGAAACGGGTCTTTACCGTATCACATACGCCCTCTGCCAGATCCTTATCAATTGCCAATTCAATAAAATTTCTTGATTCTGTCTCACTCATTTCTGTCCTTGCCTTTCTAATTACACCTCTCACTCCCGGACTGTAAGATAACAAATTGCCTCATCCATGTTCCGGTTTCCATAAAGACGCTAAAAAGATGCCTTGTACAAACACAATGCATCTTTATTTGCCTTTCCTCGCTGTACAACAGCTTAAGGTATATTATAACATATATCCTTACAGGCTATCAATATAATTTTTCACATTGGCGGCTACAATTTAGCCCAAAAGTACTACTGGTCACTCCGTTCACAGTAACGAATGCGCAAAAACGGCAAAAAAGCCCTTTTGCGCACAGCTGTCCCAGGTTTTCATGAAAAAACACAGGAAAACGCCTTGCGGTTCCAAGGAGTAAGCAGTACTCTCAAAAGGACTATATCTTATCCTCTTTTGCTTTACATGACTCAAAGGATTCGTCAAAAACTTCCTTTTTCACCACATAAATATCATGAATATCCTCGCAGCTGACTGCCAGATAGTCCCCCGGCCTGCCCGACATATATTTATTCTTCAGCTGAGGAGAGAATATCTTGACTCCCTTTTCCAGCGGTATGGCGTAAATCTTCTCATTTCTGACAGAAACACAGCCCCTGGCATGGTCCATAAGAAGCATATCCTTTCCGTCCCTGCGGTTTTTGATCACCGGAATATAGTCCGGTCTGTGAAGGTACTCCTCCACCTGACAGCTGCCTTCCAAAGGCTGATACCGCTCCCAAAACTGTGTTCCGCTGACAGAATCCACTTCTCCCTGACTTCCGATAATGATATAAAAGTCTTTCTCAATCTTCATGTCAATATCCCCCTCCATAGTTCGTATGGTTATGGGAGTACCTATGGGAAGCAGCTCCTCCAGTCTCACATATCCCAGGGGCAGTCTGCGTTTGACATATTGCTCCATGGGTTGAATGTCCGCTTCATACCGATCTGTATATATCAAATCATAACTGTCAAAATACTCTGTCATCCGATTGTTAAAATATCCTTCTGAATGAAGGGTGGGATATTTGTCTTCATAAAGCTTCATGGATATGAAACCGCCTGCTTTCTCATAATGACCGCCCCCGGAGCCGATACCATCTGCCAGAAATTCTGCCAGCTCACTTGCGTTCACTTCCCAGATGCAGCTTCTCACCGAGAATTTATACCCATCGTTGACCTCATTAAATACCACACAGGTTTTAATGGCATCCACCTGAAGCAGAAAATCACTGATCAATCCCAGAATATTTGGGTCGCAGGGCTGGGCTTTAATTACCGCAAATTCATAGTCGTTATTGTAACTGTACCGTATCAGGGCAATTCCCGCAATTTCCAGCTCCTTCAGGGAAATATTCGAGTTGCGAAACAATGTAATCAGGCCTTTATCGGCATTTACGGCTTCCCGCATATCCATATCCAGGGGATTATACAGTTCCGAAAACTGATTGGTATCCGTGTATAGTCCATAGTACAGCGCTGTGCCCAGATAAGCGTCACTGTCAATATCAAACCCTTCCTCCTGCAACAGTTTCCATACCAGCGTGGCACAGCTCCCAAGATTAGGGTTGATGATACACATGGAGGCGGCATCCCCATCCATTTGATGGTGGTCAATCACCGCCACATCCTTTGCCTTAAGCCCGGTCACATTACCGGAACCATATTGGCAGTCCACAGTAATTAACAATCCTTCCAGCTGCACTGTTCTTTCGTCAGAAGCGTCAATGTATTCCACAGGCAGCTTTAATTTTTCAACCATCAGGCGCAAGTTAGATTTTTGTATTTTATTCCTGCCGCTGTACACAAGCCGCACGTTTTTGCCCTTTTCTCTAAAATAACAAAAAAGGCCGTATCCGGATGCCAACGTGTCTGCATCCGGATTGTCATGGCATTGTATAGTTATCTGATGATAGCGTTCCAAGTCTGACAGCCTCATAAACTATAATCCTTTCCCCCTACAATTTGACCATTGCCATACCTTTGCTTCTCTTTTTATCAATGATGGAATAACCTGATACCTGTAAACGCCATCACCATTTCATACTTGTCACAGCACTGTATTACCGCATCGTCACGCACAGATCCCCCTGGCTGAGCAATGTATTTTACACCACTCTTATGTGCTCTCTCTATATTATCCGAGAAAGGGAAAAAAGCGTCAGACCCCAGTGTGACATCCACCATTCCGTCAAGCCATGCACGTTTTTCCTCAGCAGTAAATACAGGGGGCTTTTCCTTGAATATCTGCTCCCATGCTCCATCTGCCAGCACATCCATGTACTCATCTCCTATATACACATCAATGGCATTGTCCCTGTCCGCCCTGCCCAGCTTGTCCACAAACTTTAATCCCATCACCTGGGGGGATTGACGAAGATACCAGTTGTCAGCCTTGCTTCCGGCAAGCCTGGTGCAATGGATACGGGACTGCTGTCCTGCTCCAATTCCTATGGCCTGGCCTCCTTTTACATAGCATACGGAGTTGGATTGGGTATATTTCAGGGTAATCAGGGCAATTTTCATGTCAATCAGAGCGGCGTCAGGTATCTCTTTCTCAGCGGTGACAATATTTGACAGAAGCCCCTTGTCTATGTCAAGCTCATTTCTTCCCTGTTCAAAAGTAATGCCATATACCTGCTTTCTCTCCACCGGTTCCGGTTTATAGTTCTCATCCATCTGTATAATATTATAATTGCCATTCTTCTTGGACTTCAGCATGGCAAGGGCCTCCTCCGTATATCCCGGGGCGATGCAGCCATCCGAAACCTCTCTTTTAATAAGCCTTGCGGTATCCACATCGCAGATGTCGGACAGCGCAATAAAGTCTCCAAAGGAAGACATTCTGTCCGCTCCTCTGGCTCTTGCGTAGGCGCAGGCAAGCGGCGATATGTCCCCAAGATCATCCACCCAGTATATTTTTGCCAGGGTCTCATCCAGAGAAAGTCCCACAGCAGCCCCGGCCGGAGACACATGCTTAAATGAAGCGGCCGCAGGAAGGCCGGTGGCCTCTTTCAGTTCCCTTACCAGCTGCCAGCCATTAAACGCGTCCAGAAAATTAATGTACCCCGGTCTGCCGTTCAAAACCGTCACCGGAAGTTCCGCCCCATTCTCCATATAGATTCTGGATGGTTTTTGATTTGGGTTGCAGCCATATTTCAATTCGATTTCTTTCATATTTGTTCTCCTATTCCAGTTCCGTCTCTGCACTTCGATGCCCCTGACTGGGAAGAAATCTTCAGCCACTTTCGTGTCTGAAATTTCTTCCGGGCATCTTCGTTTCGAGACTGTTTTTGTATTCCAGATTTATCCCAGTTTGTCTCTTTTATTCCAGTTCCCACTTGTGGGAACTTGTTCCGGTCTCTGCACTTCGATGCCCCTGACTGGGAAGAAATCTTCAGCCACTTTCGTGTC
>CAJUGT010000160.1 GCA_910586435.1 uncultured Acetatifactor sp.
CGGCGCAGCAGGACTATGAGGGATTTTATCAGGAAGAGATACTTTATCGTGAAATTATGGGGTATCCTCCCGTGTCGCATATGGTTGCGGTACAAATATTTGCGAAAGAAGAGAGACGGGGGGGCTGTCTGGCAGAGAGCCTGGCCGGGGCAGTGAGGGAACACTTTCCGGAGACCATGGATGGCAGAAGTCAGCTGCGGCTGATAGGTCCGGCACCGGCGGCAATCGGCAAAATAAATGACATTTTCAGGTTTGTGTTCTATGTAAAATGTCCACAATATGAGAAACTGGTGTGTGTCAAGGATTTTTTGGAGGAAGAAGTGAAGAAAAGTCAGATTCGAGAGGAAATGGTGCAGTTTGACTTTGACCCGGTGCATATGATGTAGACTCCGGGGGCGCAGCCAGTGCCGAACTGTTGCCGGAATCCGTTTTTTTAAGTTGCATCTTTGGCCATATCATAGTAAAATCAGGAGAGAAAAAAGGTATAAAAGAGAGGAAAATAAAATGGCAATCAGAAATGTACGTGAGATCGGAGAAGAAGTGCTGACAAAAAAATGCAAAGCAGTGGTGGAGATGACGCCAAGGATCAAAGAATTAATAGAAGACATGTTGGATACCATGTATGAAGCCAATGGAGTGGGACTTGCAGCGCCCCAGGTGGGGATTTTGAAGAGGATTGTGGTCATAGATGTCACAGGGGAGGATCCCCATATTCTGATTAATCCCAGGATAGTGGAGACCAGTGGGGAACAGGTTGGACCGGAGGCTTGTCTGAGCGTGCCAGGGAAATCAGGTACGGTGAAGCGTCCCAATTATGTAAAGGTGGTGGGCCTGGATGTCAATATGACGGAGTATGAGCTGGAAGGAACGGAACTTCTTGCCCGTGCCATATGTCATGAGCTGGACCATTTGGACGGAAAGCTGTATGTGGATAAAGTGGAGGGGCCTTTGCAGGATGTGGAGCGTGAGGAAGAAGAGGAGGCGTGAGACTTGATGAAAATTCTGTTTATGGGAACTCCGGAGTATGCGGCATCTGCTTTGGAAGCCCTCTTTGAGGCAGGACATGAAATTGTAGCGGTGGTGACACAGCCTGACAAGTCCAAAGGCAGGAGCAGGGAATTACTGCCGCCTCCGGTAAAGACCGTTGCCGGGAAGTACGGGGTTCCCGTTATGCAGCCTAAGAGGATTAAAGCGCCGGAAGCGGTTGAAGCGTTGAGACAATATGATGCGGATGTGTATATTGTGGCGGCTTTCGGGCAGATTCTATCTCAGGAGATTCTGGATATTCCTCCTTGCGGAAGTCTTAATATCCATGCCTCTCTGCTTCCTAAGTACAGGGGGGCCTCCCCCATTCAGCATGCCATCCTTGCAGGGGAGGAGAAGACCGGAATTACCATTATGCATATGGATGCGGGGATTGATACAGGGGATATTCTTTACCAGAAAGAAATCTCGATTATACCTGAAGACACATATGAAACACTTTATGATAAACTGAAAGTTCTGGGAGGTGCGGCTGTCACGGAGGCTCTTGTCCTGTTGGAACAGGGGAAATTGATACCGCGGAAGCAAAGGGAGGAGGACAGTTCCTACGCTTCTATGATTGACAAGGAAATGGGGCGGATTGATTTTGCCAATGACGCATGGGCCATAGAGCGGCAAATCCGTGCCATGACCCCATGGCCCAGTGCTTTCACAGGGTATGGGGGAAAACAGCTTAAGATTTGGAAAGCTTCGCCTTCCATTGCTGAGAATGCTTTTGCGCGTAAGCCGGGAGAAATCATAAGGGTGGAGAAGGATTTCTTTATGGTGGCTGCGGGAAAAGGTGTTCTCTGTGTCACCGAAGTGCAGTTGGAAGGGAAGAAGCGGATGAGCGTACACGATTTTCTGCTGGGGGTCAGGATGCTTCCAGGAGAGGTTCTGGGCTGAAGGAAGTTTCCGGCAGCGGTTTTGTGACGTCTTTCAAGAGACAATGGCTGTGTGACAGGTGAGATTGGCAAAATAATGGTAGCGGGGAGAGGGAAAGGATGTTTTACTGGGACGCAAGCTATATTTTAGTGATCATTGGAATGGTACTTTGCATGGGAGCCAGCGCACTGGTGCATAGTGCCATGGGAAAATACAGCAGAGTGAGAAACAGCAGGGGTATTACAGGGCAGGAGGCTGCCAGTCGTATTCTTGCCGGCGAAGGGCTATATCATGTACAGATTGAATGTCTGCCTTCGGAACAGGGAGATCACTATGATCCCCGGACGAATACGGTGCGTCTTTCACGGAGTAATTTTCATCAGTCCACAGTGACTGCGGTGGGGGTGGCTGCCCATGAATGTGGACATGCTGTTCAACATGCCAAAGGATATTCACCGCTGCGTTTCAGATCGGCGCTGGTGCCTGTGGCCAATATAGGCAGCAGACTTGGACTGCCGTTAATTTTGTTGGGGGTATTTTTAAGCTGGAACCGGGTGCTGATAGAAATCGGTATCTGGGCATTTGCGCTGGCAGTATTGTTTCAGCTTGTCACGCTGCCGGTGGAATTCAATGCGTCCTCCAGGGCGGTGGCGAAAATTGCGCAGTATGGACTTTTGACAGAAGAAGAGAACAGAGGCTGTAAAAAAGTGCTGCGGGCGGCGGCTTTGACATATGTGGCAGCGGCGGCTTCCGCTATTTTACAGTTGCTTCGGCTGGTCTTGCTCTTTGGCGCAAGAAACGGCCGTAAGGATGATTAGGAGCAGGCATGGCGGAGAATATCAGGGAAATCGTATTGGACACGCTGCTTGACCTGGAGCGAAAAGGGGAGTATTCCCATAAGCTGGTCAAAGCAGTGCTGGATAAATTCAGTTATCTGGAGGAGAGAGACAGGGCGTTTTATAAGCGTGTCACAGAGGGGACATTAGAAAGGCAGCTGGAATTGGACTATTATCTGGACTGTTATTCCAAGCTGCCTGTGAGGAAGATGCGCCCATTGATCAGATGTCTGCTGCGTATGAGCGTTTATCAGCTGTTATATATGGATGCCGTGCCGGACAGTGCCGTCTGCAATGAGGCATGCAAGCTGGCGGCAAAAAGAGGGTTTCAAAGTCTGAAGGGCTATGTAAACGGTATCTTACGGACGATCGCAAGGCAGAGAGGGAATCTTCCCATGCCGGAGGCGACAAAAGAACCTGTTCCTTATCTTTCCATAAAATATTCCATGCCTGAGTGGCTGGTGGAGTTGTGGCTGAAGGAATATGGCTGGAAGATTACGGAAATAATTTTACAGGGACTCCTTCAAATTCATCCGGTCTCCCTGCGCTTTCAGTCCGGAATGTCCGAAAAGGAACAGGAGACATATTGCGCCCTTATGGAGGCACAGGGAGCAAAGCTTTCGCCAAATCCTTATCTTTCCGGCATGTACTTGCTGGAAAGGACGGGAGGGGAGGAGGGCATACGCTCTCTCCCGGGATTTGAAGAGGGAATCTACACGGTACAGGATGTGAGTTCCGCCCTTGCGGTAGTGGCGGCGGGAATTCAGGAAGGGGATTTTGTTGTAGACTGTTGTGGGGCGCCAGGGGGGAAAAGTATTTTCGCAGGTGAGCTGATTGGAAGCGGGAGAGTGCTTGCGAGGGACATATCAGAAGAAAAAGTGGCTCTCATTGAGGAAAATATCCGTCGTATGAGAGCGGCAAATATAGAAACGCAGATTTATGATGCCACAGATACGGATGAGAAACTGACAGGAAAGGCCGATGTGGTTCTGTTGGACGTTCCCTGTTCAGGGCTGGGGGTCATGGGGAAAAAGAGGGATATTAAGTATCAGATTTCCCAGGAAAAGATAAAGGAACTTTCCCAATTGCAGAAGAAAATTGTCAAATCCTGCGCTCCTTATGTGAAACAGGGTGGGGTATTGCTGTATAGTACCTGCACAATTCACAGGGGAGAAAATCAGGAGATGGTGCGTTTTATGACCGAAGAATTGGGCTTTATACCGGCTTCATTGGAAGAGATACTTCCTGAGAAGCTGTGGGAGCGGAAGAAAGAGATTGAAGAGGAAATGCGCAGGGCGGGAAAAGAACCATGGGCCGGTCTTACGGAAGAAGAAAATGCTGCCTGCATTCAGCTTTTACCGGGGTATATGGAAGCGGACGGTTTTTTTATTGCCAGGTTTAGACGAGGATAAACGGGTGTGTAATGTGATAGAGCAAAAAAAGGATATAAAATCCCTGACCCTTTCCATGTTGAAAGAAGAGCTTGCCGCCATGGGGCAGAAATCTTTCCGGGCCGGGCAGATGTATGATTGGATGCATAAGAAGCTTGCCAGAAGTTTTGAGGAGATGACAAATCTTCCCAAAACTCTGCGAGACGCCTGTGAAGAAAAGTATCATTATACTGCATTGGAGGCAGTGCGTGTCCAGGAATCAAAGATTGACGGCACAAAGAAATTTTTGTTTATGCTTTCCGATGGAAATGTGGTGGAAAGTGTATGGATGAAGTACAGACATGGCAACAGTGTCTGTATTTCTTCACAGGTGGGATGCAGGATGGGATGCAAGTTCTGCGCTTCCACCCTGGATGGACTGGAACGGAACCTCCTTCCGTCGGAGATGCTGGATCAGGTGTACGCGATAACGCGGCTGACAGGAGAACGGGTGAGCAATGTAGTGGTGATGGGGACGGGAGAACCCCTGGATAATTATGACAATTTACTTCGGTTTATCAAATTGCTCACAGATGAAAACGGTCTGAATATCAGCCAGAGGAATGTTACAGTGTCCACTTGTGGCATTGTGCCGCAAATTGAAAAACTTGCGGAGGAAAATTTACAGATTACTTTGGCGCTTTCCCTTCATGCGCCCACGGATGAAAAACGCCAAAAGCTGATGCCCATAGCCAATCAATATTCCATAGCCAGGTTGATGGAAAGCTGTCAGCATTATTTTGAGCGAACCGGCAGGAGGATTACTTTAGAGTACAGTCTGGTGGGCGGTGTCAATGACACAAAGGAGGATGCGGAGCAGTTAATCAGGCTTGCGAAACCGCTGTGCTGCCATATTAATTTGATTCCTGTCAATCCGGTAAGGGAGCGGGAATTTGTCAGCCCTGAACCGGGCAGAATACATGATTTCCAAAATATGCTTGAAAAAAATAAAATAAATGGTACTATTAGAAGGGAAATGGGCAGGGACATTGATGGTGCCTGTGGGCAGCTCCGCCGCAGACATCGCTTGGAGCTGCGGGACTTTGGAGGAAATGAAACGTGTTAAAAACGTTTTCCATAACTGATATAGGTAGAAAAAGACAAATGAATCAAGATTATGTGTATTCATCGGAACAGCCGGTGGGGAACCTCTTCAATCTGTTTTTGGTGGCAGATGGCATGGGAGGGCACAATGCGGGTGAGTATGCGTCGAGAGTTACCGTGGAAACCATTGTGGAAATGGTAAGGAATTCTTCGGAAACAGACCCCGTATGTATTCTTGAGGAAGCGATTCAGGCTGCCAATGCGCTGGTGCGCAGACGGGCAGCACGTTTTTCGTGGCTGGAAGGAATGGGAACTACGGTGGTGGCTGCCACCTGTGTGGAGAATCGTCTTTATGTGGCAAATGTGGGCGACAGTAGACTGTATGTGTTGAACAATAAGGAAATTCGTCAAATCACCAGAGATCACTCCTGGGTGGAGGAAATGGTGCAAAGAGGGGAAATCGGCAGGGAGGACGCAAGGAATCACAGTAATAAAAACATCATTACCAGAGCGGTGGGGGCTGAAGATACGGTAAAGATAGATGTCTTTGTAGTACGACTTGAAGCAGGCGATGAGATTTTGATGTGTACGGACGGCCTTACAAATATGCTGGAAGATGAAGAAATGAGGATGATATTGGATGGAGCCAGGGATGTGGTGGAGAAGGCACAGGAATTGGTCAAGGCCGCCAATGAGCATGGAGGCAGGGATAATATCAGCGTAATCCTGATAGCCGATGCGGTGTCTGAGAATGGAGAGCATATATGATTAAGATTGGAATGATGATAGGCGACCGGTATGAGATACTTGAGAAAATAGGTACCGGGGGCATGTCTGATGTATATAAAGCGAAATGCCATAAACTGAACCGTTTTGTGGCAGTGAAGGTTTTAAAACAGGAATTCAGTGAGAATGCTAATTTTGTATCCAAATTCAGGACGGAGGCCCAGGCTGCGGCGGGGCTGATGCATCCGAATATTGTGAATGTATATGACGTGGGGGAAGAGAATGATATTTATTATATTGTCATGGAGTTGGTGGAAGGCATTACCCTGAAAAAATATATAGAAAAAAAGGCCAGGCTTTCCTTTAAAGAGGCTGTAAGTATCGCAATTCAGGTAAGTATGGGAATTGAGGCGGCCCATAACAATCATATTATCCACAGGGACATCAAGCCACAGAATATTATTATTTCCAGGGACGGCAAGGTGAAAGTAACCGATTTTGGCATTGCCAAGGCGGCCACCAGCAACACCATTACCTCTAATGTAATGGGGTCCGTGCATTATACCTCACCGGAACAGGCCAGGGGCGGGTACAGTGACGAGAAAAGTGATGTCTACTCCCTGGGCATTACCATGTTTGAGATGCTGACAGGGCGGGTGCCTTTTAATGGGGAGACAACGGTGGCCATCGCAATCAAACATATTCAGGAAGAAATGCCTTCTCCAAAGGAATTTGTGCCTGAGATACCGGATAGCGTGGAGGGGATAGTATTAAAATGCTGCCAGAAGTCGCCGGATCGCAGGTATCAGAACATGCAGGAATTAGTCAGTGACCTGAAGCAGTCTCTTATGTATCCCGATGAGAATTTTGTAGTGCAAAATGATCCGGATTTGGAGAGTGGAACCCGTATGATTACGCCGGGCGATATGGAACAGATTAAGCGCCGCACTGCTTATAAGGATACTTCTCATGAATATGAAGAATATACGGAACGGGAGGAACCACTGCGTCTGCGTTCCGAGGTGGAAGAAGATTATGAAGAGGCGGAAGAAGAGGGGGAGGAGGATGACTACGACTATAACCCTAAAATGGAACGTGTGACCACATTTCTCGCTTTGCTGGGAGGGGTGGTTATATGTGTGATTGTGATTATATTGGTGATTAATGTCTTCGGCACTCACGAGGAGGAAGGGAACCAGGGAAATCAGACCGGGCCGATTACCACGTCAGAACCATCTTCCGACCAGACAGATGACACAAAGTATGTGAAAATGCCGGAAGTGAAGGGCAGGGGCGTGGAAGAGGTCAGGAATGAACTGACAACTTTTGGGTTGAAATCGGAAGTTACGTATGAAGAATCCGACACGGTGGCATTGGGGCTGGTGATTGACGCAAATGTGGAGACAGACGCGGAAGTGGCGGTGGGGAGCACGGTTTTGCTTACCGCAAGCGCCGGCCCCCAGGCCATACCGGTGCCGGACGTGACAAAAAAGTCTTATGAAGACGCGTATGCCGCCCTTACAAAGGAAGGGTTTGCGGTCACAAGGGCGGAAGGGTATTCGGATGACGTGGAGAAGGGGCTTGTCATATCACAGGTACCGGAGGCGGAGACCAGAGTTGCCAACGGGACGAATATTACGGTGACAGTGAGTGTGGGCAAAGAGCGGGTGTGGGTGCCAAGGTTATTGGGACTTTCCGAACAGGACGGGACCATAACGGCTATCGAAGCCGGACTACAGATTGGCAGTGTGGCTCAGGTGTACAATTCCGAATTTGAAGAGGGGATGATTTGTTATCAGAGCTTTTCCCAGGGGTCTTATGTGGAACCGGGTACTGCTCTGGATATCAAGGTCAGCAAGGGGCCGGAAAATAGTCCACAACCACAGACGGTATACAGATACAATGCCAGTATCATGGCGCCCACAGTGGAAGAAGCGCCGGATTATGTGTCGGGGACGGAAGTGGTGGTCACACTGATTGCGGATGACGGCATGGTGCTGTTAGATACGAAGACCTCTGGTTTTCCTTTGGCAGCCAATTATTATGGGCTAAAGGCGTCAGCAGGGATTATTACAATGTCTTATACTGTAACCACAGGGGGGACTACTTCTACGGACCCTGATACGGGAGAGACGATTGCCATTCCCGGCATGACTGAGCCCCGTTCCTTTACCAGGAGAGTGGAATTTACACCGGAATAGGAGGAGAGCGCTCCCTTTTTGTAATTGTGTACGCAATGAAAATGAGGCAATAAATATGCGTCACAAGCGGCTGATAAATCGGGAGTTGGAGGATGGATATTATGATTACCATTGATGATGTCAAACTGATAAGCGAAAAAATATCCTTGGAAAATGGGATATTGGAGGATAAGAACCCCTTATTTCAATTTATTTGCGCATTGTGCAACCT
>CAJUGT010000161.1 GCA_910586435.1 uncultured Acetatifactor sp.
GAACGTAACCCCCCATGCCCCGGATGCCGTCCCTTACGCCCCAGGCCAGCAGCACCCCGGCCGCCGTCCCTTTCGCCCAGCCCCCCGTTGCTGCCCTGGAAGAAACCAGCAAGCCACTTGGCACTATCAGGTCTGAACAGTAAGGGAGAGTCCCCGGAAGTGTAACCCGCAATGAAGAGGTTGACGAAATGGGAAATTTTGGTTACTATAATAACAGAAGAAACCTAAACAGCATATGGGCCGGGAAGACTTTGCGGCGTCTGACAGCGTTTTCGGAGGAGGGTATGATATGAGAATACCTGTGTTTGAGAGATATATTGATGAGTTAATACAGAAGAGCACCTTGGATGTGCCTGCCTGGAACATTGAGAAGGCACGGGCCGGAAAAGGGGCAGGATGGAATTACATAGACGGATGCATGATTCTGGCCATGTTGGAAATTTATCAGACCACAGGTGAAAAGAAGTATTATGAGTTTGCGGATGCCTTTATTGACCACAGGGTGGAAGAAGATGGTATCATCACTGGTTATTCGGTGGAGGAATACAATATTGACAGCGTGAATGCGGGGAAAACTCTTTTTGCCCTTTATGAGATGAATGGGAAGGAAAAATATCGAAAGGCCATAGAGTTAATTTACAGTCAGGTGCGGACACAGCCCAGAACTGAGGAAGGGAATTTCTGGCATAAGAAAATATATCCCAATCAGGTATGGCTGGACGGGATGTATATGGGACAGCCTTTTTATATGGAATATGAGACAAAATTCAACCGCAGAGAAAATTACGGGGATATTTTCGCACAGTTTGATACGGTAATCCGGAAAATGAGAGATGAGGATACAGGACTTTATTATCATGCCTATGATGCTTCACGACAGGCCTTTTGGTGTGATAAGGAGACCGGATTGTCCAAAAATTTCTGGCTGAGGGCCTTGGGGTGGTATTCCATGGCGCTGCTGGATACTTTGAGTAAATGTGAGCCTGGGAAAGAGTATCAAAATGAGTACGAAAAATTAAAAAGCGCATTTGTTCGTCTGATGAAAGACATGATTAAATATCAGCATGAGAGCGGTATGTGGTATCAACTGCCGACCCTGGGAGGAAAAGATCCCAACTACCTGGAGACCAGCGGCAGCGCAATTATGGCATATTCCCTGTTAAAGGGTGTGCGCCTTGGCTTTTTGCCGGAGGAATATAGGGAAAACGGCAGGAAGGCATTTCATGGCATCTGCGACAGATATCTGAAGGAGAAGGATGGAAAGTTAAATCTGGGAGGAATCTGTCTGGTGGCGGGGCTGGGACCGGAAAAGAATCCAAGAAGAGACGGAAGTTTTGAATATTATATGTCTGAGCCGATTGTGGAAAATGACGCCAAAGGCGTAGGGCCGCTTTTGCTGGCATATACGGAATTGCGCAGACTTGGATCTGACTGAAACATTCTGATACCAATATACCATGCTTTTGGAGCTGCCTCAGCACATTTGTCCAAAGGTGATTTGCAGCATAGTGGAACGTGGCTGCGCAGTCCGCAATGCATGGTATTCAGATAGAATTTCATTTCTTTTTGTCAGTCTGGCTGTGAATATGCTGAAGGTAATCGGCGTATTTTAAAAGGGCGTTACGGGAACCGGAATCCAGAGATAGAATGTTGTTTATGAAGGTGGTGATGGTGTAGTCAGTGGTAATATAGTCCTTTAATGTTTCCGGCGTACAGCGATACCCTGTTCTGCCGAGCAGGTAATCCGTTGTCACACCATAGAAGTCAGCCAATTTGCGCAGTGTATTCAAATCGGGAGCGTGTACATTATTTTCATAATTGGATATGGTGCCGATGGAAAGACATAATAGTTTAGCCAGTTTCTTCTGGCTCAGGTCTTTTTCAATACGAAGTTCTGTGAGGATTTCACCCAGTTCTTTCATTTTTTCACTTCCTTTTTCTTTTGCATTCTTTTAATATTATTAAAGATATTGTAACTGTATTAATTTAAAGTGAAATAGGGGTTTATAAAGACAATAATTTCACAGTGATGTTTTATTTTGTGTGAACGTTGACTTTTATCATCCGCAATGGTAAGATAAACGCAATGAAAGGATGGAAAAAATAATGATTCAAAGGAGCAGCATATGATTAACAGGTTAATATCTAAAATCCGTAAGACCAATGCGCCTATAGTGGTGGGATTAGATCCTATGATGAAAATGGTGCCGGAATATATCCAAAAGGCAGCGTTCGCGGAATATGGGGAGACACTGGAAGGCGCCGGAGAGGCTATCTGGCAGTTTAACAAAGGGATTGTGGATGCCATATATGATTTGATACCTGCGGTGAAGCCACAGATTGCCATGTATGAACAGTTTGGTATTCCTGGTTTGGCGGCTTTTCGGAAGACGGTGGACTATTGCCATGAAAAGGGATTGGTGGTGATAGGTGATATAAAGCGGGGGGATATTGGTTCGACTTCCGAGGCGTATGCGGTGGGGCATCTTGGAAAAGTACAAGTGGGAAGCAAATCATACTCTGCTTTTGATGAAGATTTTGCCACGGTAAATCCTTATATGGGGTCTGACAATGTGAAACCCTTTTTGAAAGTATGTCAGGAAGAGAAAAAAGGGATTTTTGTGCTGGTGAAAACGTCCAACCCAAGCAGCGGAGAACTTCAGGATCGGCTGATTAAGGCCAGGGATATGGCTTCCGGTTCTGGGGAAAGAGGGGGTGCGGATTCCATGGACAGGCCCCTTTATGAAATCGTTGGAGAACAGGTGGCGGCATGGGGGGAGAGCTGTATGCCGGAAGAGGGAGAGTACAGTTATGTGGGAGCCGTTGTAGGAGCCACTTACCCCGAACAGGGCAAAATATTGCGCAGGATTATGCCAAAGGCCTTTATCCTTGTGCCGGGTTACGGCGCCCAGGGGGGGAAGGGAGCGGATCTTATCCATTACTTTGACGAAGACGGCCTGGGAGCGATTGTCAATTCTTCCAGAGGGATTATTGCTGCGTATCAGCAGGAGGCGTATGCCCGATTCGGAGAGAGAGGTTATGCGGATGCTTCCAGGGCGGCAGTGTTGGCAATGAAAGAAGATATCTCTTCAGCGTTGGGACATTGACTGTTTTAAAGGGCAAAGCGGATTGGGAGGATTCTGTTGCTATGGAGAAAATCAGTGCGGAACAAATTCCGGCGCCCATGCTCCATGCTCTGTATGCCAGGGCCAGGGAGTCAAAGAGGGAAGGCGGTTATCTCTATGACGCAAAGGCCATAGAGATTGTAGAAAGGCTGGATTATGATTTTGAGGCTGAAGCAGGGGATATTGTCATGGGAAATGGCGCCATTGCCAGAACCATTCTTCTGGACAAGATGGTGAAGGAATATGTGGAAGCTCACCCTGACGCTCGGATTGTCAATATTGCTTGCGGCATGGATACCAGGTTTTATCGTGTGGACAATGGCGTGATTCAATGGTATGATCTGGATTTGCCGGAAGTGGCTGAGGTCAGGCGGAGGCTGTTCGGAGAACAGGAACGGGTTGCCATGATATCAAAATCTGTGACAGAAGAAACCTGGACGGAAGATGTGGAATCCAAGGGGCCCGTACTGTTCATAGTGGAAGAGTTATCCATGTACCTTGACAAGGAGAGAGTGGAGAAAATTTTCAAGGATATCAGTGCCCATTTCAAGCAGGCGGAAGTGTTCATGGAAGTGACTGCGCCTTATACGGTGAAAAATGCCGTACAAAAGACGGAGGAAGGCACAGTCCATAAATACACCTGGGGAGTAAAAAACGGACGGCAGCTTCAGCGTCTGGCGGCTGGATTTAAAGCAGTGAAAAGCGTTACTCTGATGGAAGGATTGAAGGAAATGTATCCTGTCTATCGTTTTCTCAGATATGCCCCGCCCCTTCGGAGGGTGGCCAATAAAATTATCGTACTGCGGCAAAAGCAGTAGAGTTTACAGGGATGGCAGCGCGTTTAGACGCATGTTTCGTCTGAAGGTTCTGCGGAAGTCATGGCGCTGCGCTTATTTTTCAAGTAGTCCGCAAAATCTGTGACAGATGTGCGTGAAGCCGTATCCAGAGAGATTATGGTATTGATAAACTCGGATACGGTGTATTCCGTAGTGATGTATTCTTTTAAGGCTTCCGGGGAACAACGGTATCCAGTGCGCCCTAAGAGATAATCTACGGTGACGTCAAAAATATCCGCTAATTTACGAATTGTAAATAAATCGGGAAAATGTACACTTTTTTCATAATTTGAGATCGTTCCGATGGAAAGGTTCAGGAGTAAGGCAAGTTCTTTTTGTCCCATTTTCCTTTCCGTCCGCAGAGCGTAAATGATTTCGCCTAATTTCATAAGATGCCCCTTTCTTCCTGTGTTTTATGAATTCTAAATGTCATTCTATATTATTTCAAAGAAAGTGGAATATCATTTTAAAAATTCCATAAAAAATTAAGGGGATTTTGATTAAATTAAAAGCCCATTGTTCCTGAAAAGAGTGGTTTTGTCCTGTTTTATTTTTGACAAAAAGATTGAAAACCCATACAACGTGTGGTAAAATTGGAAATAATTATAGCAATGGAAAACAGGAGGTCTCAAGGGATATGGAACCATACAAGAAAGAGTTTATCGAATTCATGGTGGAGTCTGAAGTGCTGAAATTTGGAGAGTTTACTTTAAAAAGCGGAAGAAAATCTCCCTTTTTCATGAATGCCAGCGTCTATGCGACCGGATCTCAGCTAAAGAGGCTGGGGGAATATTACGCAAGGGCGATTCATGAAAGTTTTGGAGATGATTTTGACATATTATTTGGGCCGTCATACAAAGGGATTCCGTTGAGTGTGATTACCGCCATTGCTTATAGTGAACTGTATCACAAGGAGGTTCGTTATTGCTCCAACCGTAAAGAAATAAAGGATCATGGGGATGTGGGTATACTTTTGGGAAGCAGGCTTAAAGATGGAGACAGGGTTATTATCGTGGAGGATGTGACTACTTCCGGCAAGTCTATTGAAGAGGTTTACCCGATTCTGAAAAGCCAGGCCAATGTGGAGATAAAGGGATTGATGGTATCTTTGAACCGTTTGGAAAAGGGGATGGGAGAACAAAAGAGCGCTCCAGAGGAACTGAAGGAGAAATATGGGCTGGAGTACAGCGCAATTGTTACTATGCAGGATGTCATAGAGTGCTTGTACAATAGACCCTTTGAGGGCAGGATATACATTGATGATAAAGTAAAGGCGGCATTGGATCAATATTATGAAAAATACGGGGTGTGAGGACGGAAAAATCAAAGAGGCAATGTGTTTTGAATCCGTAGACGCAGTACAAAATAAGCAGGAAGGGAGCAATAGAATGGAGCAGAAGGTGTATAAGGTGATGAAGGGGGCGGGGGCTGCCAATATTGCCGTAGGAGTGATTCAGCTTGTGGTAGGGCTTGTGACGGGAATTTTGCTGATAGTTGCCGGGGCAAAATTGATTGCGGGTAAGTCAAAGATCTTATTTTGATAGAGGAGCTGTTGGCAGGCATTCCCTTAGGGAACAGTGGCAGAATAATCTGTGGGCAAGTGGGTTATTTTGAATGTGGTTCTAAGAGGAGTGCCTTTTTAGAGTTTAAGCTGTCATAAGAATTTCGGCAGTTGTGAAATGAGAATATGAGAAGAGGATATATCTTTACCGACAGGAGAACTTCTCATCGGGCAGTGATGGCAGTGATTCTGGGAATAATCAGTATGGTATCATTGGGAGTCTCAGTGTTTTACGCTTATGAAGGTTCGGGAGAACTTCCCGTAAAGTATGGAGTGACGGGGCTGCTTTCCGGAATATATTCTTTCATTGGATTGGTGCTGGGGATTGTAACCGTATGTGATAAGGGATATTATAAATTTTTCCCGGTACTGGGAGTGATATTGAATGTGATTGTTTTGGCCGGTGAGGGATTGATTCTATATATGGGAGTGGGATAGAGAAGGACTGAACAAGGGGTGAATTTTGATGGATGAACAGGATATTTTGTGGGAGCGGTACGGTCTTGTGCTGGAGAGAATCCGACAAATCCCGGAAGAGCATTTCGGGAAGGAGGAAGTGGAAGGTTACTTTAAGTCTTGTGCGCAGTTCCTGCTTCTGATAGATGATACGCTGCGCTTTCTGGCCGGGGGAGGATATGAAAAAGCGACTCTGGAGGAATTGAAAGAAAGGAATTATGCCCTGTATGCGGATATTTTGCCCGGTCATTATGAGGAGAGTTATGGGAATCCCTCTTTTGCCGTGAGAAAACTGGGAGAGGAACTTGGGGGAATATTGTCCTTTTTGTATGCGGAGCTGCGCAGTTTAATTGGTTTTGCCCATGAGGACAGGCTGGAAGATGTGGTCATCCGGATGGAGCTGTTTGTGGAGGTGTATGGGGCGTTTTCTTATGCTGCCGGGGAGGATGGAACGCTTCCTTCGGGGGAAGAAATACGAGGAATATTGTATTGGTTTGCTTTTGATTATGCGGATGTGGCTGCGGAGCGCAGAATCAGAGAGCAAGTATGCGCGGAAGGAAGCAGGTCAGAGGAAGGAACTTCTGTGTCGAATGTCCACATAGGGCGGATAATGAACAGTGAGTTGTCTGACGTAAGGACTCTTTACGGGTATGGAGAATATGTCAGTGAGAGCGAATTGGAAATGGCAAAATTTCTGTCAACCCTGCCGGAGGAGACCATTTATTTGATGGCGGATACTTTTACAGAGGGGTATCGAATCGGCTTTGAAGTTACGGGAAAGGATTTATCCCGGAAGCGGACGGTGGGATTGTATTATCGCCTTGGATTTGAGAGAATGATGCGCAGGGCTATTGAAAATTTTGAGAAGATGGGGCTGAAAGCGTTGACTTTTCGCAGGGCTTACAGCGTTTTGGATAACAGGGGATTGGGAATCAGCGGTTTCTGTGGGGCTGTGCCCAACAGGCAGTATGATTATGATCATAAAGATGACAGCGCTTTGTTTTTGGACAGAAATTATGTGAATCGCAAGTTGGATGTGACTCGAACCGCATATGAAAAATATAAGGATGAGGCGGGTAGCTACGGAGGACCTGCGGCGGTGGTAACTTTTGGGGAAGCGGATTTTCAGCCCATATCAAAAAGTGAAGCCCTGCGGCTGAGTCAGGAGCAGGAACATCTGTGGGTGGAATACCGCTCTCTGGCAGGACGTCTGCAAAGGGCATATATTCCTGAAGAAGAGAGAAGCTTTACCATGATTGCCTTTCCTGTTCCGGAGATTGGGCCGGTATTTCAGGAGCTTTTTCGGGAGACAATACGAATTAATACATTGGACTATATGAGGTATCGCAATGTGCAGCAGATTTTAATCAATGCGCTGGATGAAGCGGAGTATTGTGAAGTCAGAGGCTGCAATGGCAACAGGACAAATTTGAAGATTCAACTGTACCCCCTTTCCCATCCGGAAAAAGAAACAAAATTTGAAAACTGTGTGGCGGATGTCAATATTCCTGTGGGGGAAGTATTTACATCACCTGTGTTGGAAGGGACGGAGGGACTGCTCCATGTGAGTCGGGTATTTTTGAACGGGTTAGAGTATAGGGATTTGGCGATTACTTTTGAGGAGGGCATGATTTGTGAATATTCCTGTGGAAATTTTGACGGGGAAGAGGAGAATCAAAATTTTGTCCGGGAGAATATTTTATGCCATCACGAAACACTTCCCATGGGGGAATTTGCCATTGGAACCAATACCACTGCCTATGTGACGGCCAGGCGGCTGGCAGTGGAGGCGAAATTGCCGATTTTAATCGCAGAGAAAATGGGGCCGCATTTTGCGGTGGGTGATACCTGTTACGCTCATGTAGAAGATGTCAGTGTCTATAATCCTGACGGAAAGGAAATTGTGGCAAGGACCAATGGAGTGTCCGAACTTCGCAAGACAAAGCCGGAGGAGGCATATTTTAATTGTCACACGGACATTACCATACCATACGACGAATTGGGGGAACTGACGGCTGTCAGAAAGGACGGCAGCAGAATCATGATTATACAAAATGGCAGATTTGTCCTGCCGGGATGTGAAGAGTTAAATGAAGCTTTTGAAAAAATATAGTTGCACAGAAACGGTTCTTACAGTAAACTGTATTATATAAAAGACCCCTTCCCTGGTTGGGGCACCGAAGTGCAGAGACCGGAACAAGTTCCCGCAAGCGGGAACTGGAATAGAAATTAAAAAACAGTCTCGGAACGGAGGTGCAATGTGTCTTTCAGACACAGAGAAGGGT
>CAJUGT010000162.1 GCA_910586435.1 uncultured Acetatifactor sp.
TGGCGGTTAGTCCGGCGGAGGCGTTGCCCGGGCCGAGCAGCGATTCCCCCACCCCGGCCGCCGTCTCTTTCGCAAATTCACAAGCCCCTTGGCCCTATCAGGTCTGAATAGTAATACTAACAGTTCACAGTGCGAAAAAATTTTTCAAAAAGTAGTTGAAATTGGTATGTATTTATATTAAACTAGTAGAGAATTATATTGTGATCAAAATTAGGAGGAAGATAATATGATTTCTGCAGGTGATTTCAGAAATGGTATTACGATTGAGTACGATAATAATGTGTACCAGATTATTGAATTCCAGCACGTAAAGCCTGGAAAGGGCGCAGCTTTCGTCAGGACGAAGCTGAAAAATATCAAGAGCGGCGGTGTGGTTGAAAAGACATTCCGTCCCACTGAGAAATGCCCTCAGGCGCGTATTGATAGAAAAGATATGCAGTATCTGTATTCTGATGGGGATTTATTTTATTTCATGGATACGGAAAATTATGAGCAGATAGCGCTGAATTCTGAGAGCGTGGGAGATGCTTTGAAATTTGTCAAAGAGAATGAAATGTGTAAAATCTGTTCTCATAATGGCAACGTATTTTCCGTGGAACCGCCTTTGTTTGTGGAGCTGGTGATTACGGATACGGAACCTGGCTTTAAGGGAGATACCGCTACAGGTGCTTCAAAGCCCGCCACGGTGGAGACAGGGGCGCAGGTTTCGGTGCCTTTGTTTGTAGAGCAGGGTGATAAAATTAAGATTGATACCAGGACAGGTGACTATTTGTCCCGTGTATAAGGAATGAATTCTTTTTTTCTTTGATATACTGCGTTAAAATTTTATTTCATACACATTTGATAGCTTGTAAGGCCATCATTTTTCCCAATAGAAGAAGGCAGTGGGTTCGGCGGAGGACAAGCCGTACAGCTGCCGGCAGGCCTGTGCGCAGGCGCTGTTGCGTGCGGTCATTAAATATATTGCTGACAATCTAAGACAGCGCGGAAAGAGGGAAAGTGTGGAAATAAAAGAATTTGCGGAGAAAGTCTGCGATGCGGTAGGAAAAGAGCTTGGAAGAGAGTATCAGGTAGAGTATAAAGAAGTGAGGAAGAATAACGGCGTTGTCCTTCACGGAATGTTAATCATCTCCGGCGAGAAGAACGTGGTTCCAACAATCTATCTGGATACTTTTTGGGAAGAATATGAATCGGGGGAGTCCTGGAAAAGAATTATCCGGCGGCTGGTATCCATTTATCGCAGGGATGCCCCCAAGGGAAAAATTGATATGGATTTTTTCCGCTCTTTTGAAGAAGTAAAGGCGAGGATTTGTTACCGTCTGATTGGCAGAAAGGGTAACGAGGAATTACTTTTGGATGTGCCCTATATTGAGTTTCTGGATTTGGCACTGTGCTTTTATTACGCTTATCAGGGTGATATGTTAGGAGAAGGAACCATACTGGTACATAATTCTCACCAGAATTTGTGGGAAGCCAGTACGGCGGACTTGCTGAAGCTGGCCCAGGACAATACACCAAGACTTTTTCCATGGGAATGTAATTCTCTCAATGTGATACTGAAAGAAATCATGGGAGGGGACTTGGGTATCAAAGGAGAATCCTGGGAGGATGAATTTCCTCAGGAAGACCCAATGCTTGTGTTAAGCAATGACCGAAGGTTGCAGGGAGCCGTATGTATGCTTTATCCGGGGGTGCTTGAAGAGATAGCGTCCAGGTGGGAGAAAAGTATATATGTGCTGCCCAGTTCCGTACATGAGGTAATTCTTCTGCCCGATTCAGGCAGAGGAGAGGCCGAATCCCTTAAGGAAATGATAGTGCAGGTCAACAATACACAGGTCGCGCCGGAAGAGGTTCTTTCTGACAGTCTATATTACTATGATTTCCGTGAAAAAAGAGTCAAAATAATTTTCTGATAAAATCTTTCAATTCAAGGTAGACAATTTATATATTTTGTGATATTATAGTTCAGGGTGATGTAACAATTTTGTAATATTTGCATCCGTAGTCTAATGGATAGAACGAAGGCCTCCGACGCCTTTAATGCAGGTTCGATTCCTGTCGGATGCATTTTACATCACCCTGAATTCTTTATGCCCGTGTGGGCAGCGTATCCAGTATTGAGGGGAACGGTTAGAGGGGTGAAACTTGTCGGTATATTATCAGGGAAGGAAGTAATTTATGCGGAAAGATAAAGTAGATGCATTTGTGGATTTTATTTTGGCGCACTCTAAAATAGTATTTCCGATTACTGTGACTGCGGCAGTGGCTGTAACGGTGTCTGTGGGGTTAAACGCAAACAGGGCGAAAGCCATTTTAGAAGAGGATATTACGGCATCACCGGTACCGGTGGTAATGATGCCGGAGATGGCGGTACCGAATGTGACGCCCCAGGCGCCGGAAGTGGTTTCTCATACGGAGGTGCCGGCAGAAGCGGAACCATTGCAGATTGTGTCAGAGGAAGTTCCTTTGGTCTTGAATGAGGATGGCGCAATTTATACATTGATAGCCACATACTACAATGCATGCGCTCTGGGTGATAACGATACTCTGGTAAGTATCTATGACGCTCTGTCAGAGAATGAGCTGTTGCGTTTTGCTGAGACGGCCAAGTATCTGGATTACTATCCCTCGGTAGAGATATACACCAAGCCAGGACCTGTGGAAGGCACTACACTTGCGTATGTATATTACAGGATTCGCTTTATAAACCATGAAGAAGAGTTCCCGGGGTATGAAGTATTTTTCATCTGTGATGGAGGTGAGGGAAATCTCTATATTAAAAATGAGAGCAATTTTACGGAGGAAGAGAAAGATTATATTGCTGCGGTTTCATTGCAGGATGATGTGGTAGAATTTAACAATCGTGTGACTGTTGAGTATAATGATATGATAGAGGATAAGCCTGAGCTCTGGGTATACCTGCGTGAGCTGGGTTCTCAGGTGGATGTGGCAGTGGGTTCAGCATTGGTGGCCCAGGCATCAGAGGAAGAAGGGCAGAATGAAAAAGGTATGGAAGGGGAAGCAGGTGGCGAACCTGTGGTCCCGGAAGAGCCTGTTCAGCCGGAGGAGATTGTGGGTCCCCAATTCGCAAGCACGACTACTACAGTTAATGTGAGAAGTTCTGACAGTGAGCAGGCAGATAAAATCGGCAAGGTAACGGGCGGTACCAGGGTTCAGGTACAGGAAGTACTGATCAACGGGTGGTCCAAGGTGGTCTGTGAGGGAAACGAAGGATATATTAAATCTGAATTCTTACAGATGGAGGAATCCGTGGGCGGACAGGAAGTTATTGGCCTGGTGACTGCCATTGAGAATGTCAAGATTCGCTCGGAGGCAAGCCTGGAAGCCTCAAGTCTGGGTGTATTGATTGCGGGGGAGACCCTGGAGCTTTTGGGAAATGAAGAGGGCTGGTGCAAGGTGAAGTATGAGGATAGGGTAGCCTATGTAAAAGCGGAATATGTCAGCCAATAATTGAATAAAAAAAGAAAATCAGGGAAGCCTTTTACAGAGAGAATCTGTAAAAGGCTTTTTGGCCATTTAGAAGAGGCGGCAGACTGGAAGAATATGTACTGTCGCCGGAAATTGGAGGCGGCATATGACATCACATGAAGCGGCGGTTTACAGAGAGATTCAGCGGAATGCGGATATGGCAATGAAGGCCATTGATACAATTTCAGGCAAAGTGAGTGATGATGACCTTGCCTTGCAAATATCCAGGCAATCCATAAGATATTCGGAATTTCATAATGAGGCATGCAAACAGCTGATGGAAGCAAAGGCGCAGCTCTATCAGGGCAATGCGCTGTCTGAGGTCAAACTTAAGACAGGGATTCATTACAATACCATGCTAAACACAAGTACAGGACATCTGGCGGAATTGATGATAAAGGAGAATCATAACAATATTCTTGAGATGGAAAAAGTGCTGAAACATCATGAGAATGCGGGAATTCAATCGGTAGCCCTGGCTAAGGAACTGATTGACTTTGAAGAGAAGAATATTATGTGTCTGAAAGAATATTTGTAATGAATTCAGAGCAGTATCTCAAGTATAGTTTGTGCAAATTGTATAAAAATAATGAAAAAACTTTTACAGTTTAGTGAATTAAAGTGAATTGAGAAATTCTGGCTCAAAGGTTATAATTACCTTTGGATTACGGTGTCATATGGGGCATGGGTGATTCCATGTCTTTTTCTAATGATAGCAAAGCAGGAGACTGAATATTGTGAATGGCCGGTGAAGCTTTTATGACATCTGATCAATAAAAATTAGGAGGGCATTGATATGTCGTATGTTGATGAGGTATTTGACCTGGTAGTTGCGAAAAACCCGGCGCAGCCTGAATTTCATCAGGCGGTAAAGGAGGTTCTGGAATCGCTTCGCGTGGTAATTGAGGCTGAAGAAGAGAAGTATCGCAAAGATGCTTTGTTAGAGAGACTGGTGACGCCGGAGAGACAGTTAATTTTCCGGGTTCCGTGGGTGGATGACAAGGGCCAGGTACAGGTGAACAATGGATACCGTGTACAGTTTAATTCCGCAATCGGGCCGTATAAGGGCGGATTGAGACTGCATCCGAGTGTGAATTTGGGCATTATTAAGTTTTTGGGCTTTGAGCAGATTTTTAAGAATTCATTGACAGGACTTCCCATCGGTGGCGGTAAAGGTGGGTCTGATTTTGATCCCAAGGGCAAATCTGACAGGGAGGTAATGGCATTCTGCCAGAGCTTTATCAATGAATTGTATAAGTATATTGGCGCAAATACAGATGTTCCTGCGGGAGATATTGGAACAGGCGCAAGAGAAATCGGCTATATGTATGGACAGTATAAGAGATTGACAGGTCTCTATGAAGGAGTTCTTACAGGCAAAGGACTCTCCTATGGCGGTTCTCTTGCAAGGACGGAAGCCACTGGTTACGGCCTGCTGTATTTGACAGAGGAGATGTTAAAATGCAATGGCAGAGACATTAAGAATAAAGTCATAGCAGTTTCCGGAGCTGGAAATGTGGCAATTTACGCAATCCAGAAAGCCAAACAGCTGGGAGCAAAGCCTGTGACCTGTTCGGACTCCACAGGTTGGATTTACGATCCGGCAGGCATTGATGTGGATCTGCTGAAAGAGGTAAAAGAAGTAAAACGCGCAAGGCTGACAGAATACGCTGCCGCAAGGCCCAGCGCTGAATACCATGAGGGAAAAGGGGTATGGTCTGTGGCATGTGATATTGCTCTTCCATGCGCTACTCAGAATGAATTGGATCTGGAAGACGCAAAAATGTTGGTGGCAAACCGTTGCTTTGCGGTAGCGGAGGGTGCTAATATGCCCACCACCATGGAAGCAACGGAGTATTTGCAGCAGAACAAAGTATTGTTCTGTCCTGGCAAAGCATCCAACGCAGGCGGCGTTGCCACTTCGGCGCTGGAAATGAGTCAGAACAGCGAACGTTTGAGTTGGACTTTTAAGGAAGTAGATTCCAAGTTAAAGGAGATTATGGTTAATATTTTCCATAATCTTGACGATGCGGCGAAGAAATACAATATGAAGGGGAATTATGTTGCCGGTGCCAATATTGCCGGGTTCTTGAAGGTTGCGGAAGCCATGACAGCACAGGGAATTGTTTGATTTCCGCAGGCAATGAGCCAAGCGGATGTGCCAGCATCCATTTGGCGAATGCCTCAAGGGTCACATACCCCGCTGCTTGCAGCGCTACAAGCTTGATGCCCCGTTGCTTGCAGCGGGGTTGTTGACTCATGGGACATATAGGTGTCAAAGCCCCTTTGTATCATAGCAAAACGGAAGGCATGGTAACAAAATAGTAGAAAAACCATAATAAAACCCACAGGATATTTACTTCCTGTGGGTTTTATTTACTAATTTTATCTTGAATAAATGTTAAAAAGTGGTAAAATAGTACCAGAACAGTTATAGCATGGGGGAAGTGACATGGCAAAGCGCAGAGTATATAAATCTATTATAAGATTGTTTTTGGTGATTTTGCTGATATATGGCGTCGGAGGTTGCTATTGGGGGCATGAAGCAGGCCGTCTGACTATTCTTTCGGGACTGCCTTTGGTGGGACCGGAATTGGTATGCCGGGCGGCGGGAGCAGATTTTTCTCAGGATAGGGTATTGTTTATCAGTTCTTATTCTTATGCCTGGGACACTGTCCAGATGCAGATGGAAGGAATTCGTGACGGATTGGGCAACGGTGTTGTTCTGGACTATGAATTTATGGACACCAAGAGGGTGGATGATGAGGAGGCTTTAAGGCTATTTCATGATGGCCTGGCATATCGTTTATCAAAGTTGGAGCCCTATGATGTGGTAATTCTTGGGGATGACGCAGCGTTAAAATTTGCTTTGGAATACAGGGAGGAATTGTTTCAGGATATTCCGCTGGTTTTTGAGGGGGTCAACAGTGAGGAGCTGGCCCGGAAAGCTGTTGCGGAGCCGGCGGTGGCAGGAGTGATAGAGACATTGTCGGTGGCGGAAAACATTGAACTGGGTCTTAGAATTAATCCTTCTGCCAAAAAAGTAGTGGCCATTGTGGATGATACCCTTACGGGTGAAGCGGTGAGGCAGGGGCTGAATCAATATATGGAAAGCAATCCGGAAATGGAATATTCGGAGATTAATTCGTCACAGCTTACCACGCCGTATTTAAAACTGGCCCTCAAAAGCGTGAATAAAAACAGTATATTGATATATATCACCATGACGGAGGATGCTGACGGGAAAAAGTATACAAGCTTTGAGGCGGTTAAGATGATTGCCGAACACGCAAGCGTACCGGCGCTGCGCATGGTAGAGGGTGGTATTGGTGAAGGATTGCTTGGTGGAAATGTTGTATCCATGTACAAATCGGGGGAACTTGCGGCGCAGCTTGCAAAGGAAATTATGAAGGGCAACCTGGAACAAATGGGAACCATTGTGGACAGTCCTGTAATGTATTGTGTGGATGCGGATGTCATGGAAAAGTTTGACATCAGTATGTCTGTATTACCGGAGGGCACAGTGGTTGTCAATGAGAAAGAAACGTTTTTTGAGAAGAACAGGGAAGTTCTGGTACCCGGTATTGTGCTGATAGGAGCGTTGGTGGTAATTATTGGATGGGTTACTTTTGACAATTACAGACGCAGGAAACTGATGATGCAGCTGAAGGAAACAGGAAAAATATTGGAATCTGCCTCACAGCATGACTTTCTAACGGGAATTTCCAATCGAAGTAAGTTCATGGATGACTTGAAGCAGCAGATTGACATGAAAAAACCCTGTACTGTTATTATGATAGATATTGATGACTTTAAGAACATAAATGATACATTGGGGCATACCGCAGGGGATGAAGCGCTTCAGCAGGTAGCGGGCAGGCTGAAAGAGATGGGAACGGAGTTGCTTACGCCGTATCGTTTTGCGGGGGATGAGTTTATCCTTATATTGAAGAGCAGTAACAGCAAGATTGTGGAGAAGACTGCGTATCAATGCCGTCAGATTTTTACCAGACCTTTTAACCTATCAGGAAAAGAGGCCAGAGTGTGCGGAAGTATTGGAATTGCCTCATATCCGAAAGACACGGAAGATATGGAGCAGCTGGTAATTTATGCGGACGACGCAATGTATCATGTGAAAAAGAGTGGAAAAAACGATTTTTCCTTTTATCAAAGTGAAGAAACTGGAAAGTCATAAGAACAGAGTGGTAAGGGGGGGCTGTTCAGATAGTGGAATTGGTCTTTCATAGCAAATTGGACGGCATCCGGGGCATGGGGGTTACGTTCGGCCCGGGCAACGCCTGCGATGAACTAAGCGTCAACTTCGGCTAGGACACATAAGTACTGTGTCCAAGCCTGCGTAGACGCTGGATTTCATCTCCGGTCTAAGGGCGCCCTCCTGTGCTGTCACGTAACCCCCCATGCCCCGGACACCTGTTTCTCCGAAAGTTTTACAATACAAGTACTTGGTTTGACGCAATATGAGGATAATAAATCAGCTTTACATAATTCCTCAACTTTTTGTATCTCAACGGATAAACAATGGGTCCAGCGTTTGATATATATCATTTATATGTATTAGACACATTCTTTTTGGCCTTTATTAACAACACTTGCAACAATACAGGCGGCTGGGGTGGGGGAAGCTCTGCGAAAGCACTTGAGGGCGCCCTTAGACCGGAGACGGAATCCA
>CAJUGT010000163.1 GCA_910586435.1 uncultured Acetatifactor sp.
AAAATCGCACAGAGACGCGATTTTGACTTCGCGGGAGGGGTGTCTGAACTGTTACTTCCTAAAAGTTCATTGAAATGGCTGGTTTCCCAAAATAATTGACAAACATTGGGAAATAGAATATCATTTATTTATTCATGTGGTTTTATTGGAATCACCAACATCCGGCTGGAAGCATAATGACTTTCAGGATAGAAAGGATGAAATGCGCTGAAGCGCAACGTGGAATTGTAATAGGGGGTATAAAATATGAATCAAAAGCTCAAAGAGAAAATATTGGAATCTCTTTCTGCCGTTTTGCCCATAACGGGAATTGTGCTCTTGTTAAGCATTCTTCTGGTTCCTGTTGCCTTGGGAGCAATGGTCATGTTTATTGTGGGCGCTGTTATGTTGGTGATTGGTATGGGTTTTTTCCAGCTGGGCGCAGAGATGGCCATGACACCTTTAGGAGAAGGTATCGGTGTGCAGATATCTAAGACAAGGAACATTTTTGTGGTGTTTCTGATTGGATTTTTTATGGGAATGATTATTACGATTTCAGAGCCGGATTTGCAGGTGCTGGCTCAACAGGTGCCTTCTATTGCCAATCTCACCTTGATTCTAACCGTGGCAGTGGGAGTGGGGATATTTCTGGCGCTTGCAATCTTGAGAATTGTGTTTCAGATTAATCTGTCCACTATATTGATAGTATTATATGTGGCTTTGATGGGTTTGTCATTTTTGGTGCCAAAAGATTTCCTTGCGGTTGCCTTTGACTCCGGCGGTGTGACCACAGGCCCCATGACAGTTCCCTTTATCATGGCTATGGGTGTTGGTCTTGCTTCTGTCCGTGGAGATAAGAATGCTTCCAGTGACAGTTTTGGTTTGGTGGCCCTTTCCAGCGTGGGACCGGTTCTGGCGGTCTTGATACTGGGGCTTTTCTTCAGACCCACAGAGGCCGCTTACTCTGCGTCAGCCGTGGCGGAGGTTTCCACCACCCGGGATGTGGTGTGGGAATTCCTGGTCAGTATGCCTCCCTATGTGAAAGAGGTTCTTATCTCACTTGTTCCTGTGGTGGCGGTATTTATTTTATTTCAATGCATAAGCCACCGCTATAAGCGCAGACAGATTACCCGTGTCACAGTGGGTTTTTTGTATACATACATTGGTCTGGTTCTTTTTCTCTGTGGTGTCAATGTGGGATTTGCGCCGGTGGGTTCTTCTCTGGGAAGCGATATTGCTTCCGCCAGCTGGAAATGGCTGTTGGTGCCCATTGGTATGTTGATTGGATATTATATAGTAAAGGCGGAGCCGGCCATACAGGTGTTAAATCATCAGGTGGAAAGCGTGACAAACGGCGCTGTGTCCGCCAAATCCATGAACCGTTGTCTGTCCATTGGCGTTTCTGTCAGCGTGGGGCTGGCAATGCTGCGGGTGCTTACGGGGCTGCCTATTTATTGGATTATCATACCAGGTTATATCATTGCGTTGGTTCTGTCAAGACTGGTTCCCAAAATGTTTGTGGGTATTGCCTTTGACTCCGGTGGAGTGGCCAGCGGGCCAATGACCACTACCTTTCTGCTGCCCCTCAGCATCGGCGCCTGTGACGCAGTTGGAGGAAATCTTATGGCAAATGCCTTTGGAGTGGTAGCGCTGGTGGCATTGACACCGTTGATTGCGGTTCAGATTATGGGAATGCTGTATCAATATAAACTGAAGGCAGCAGGACGGGTTACAGTGGCGGAAACGGGCGTCTTGGATGCTATGGATGAAATTATTGAATTTGATGAGAATTAAGTTTAAAACAGGAGTTCTGTTCAACAGCAAAATGTTGGGTCTTTCACCCGTGAATCATAAATGGATGCCCGTTCGGGCAGGGAGGTATAAAAATGTCAGGCACTGCAAAGCCGGCTTTCCGAGTGTTGCTGCTCATTGCGACACCCAAATTGGTGAACAAGGGAGTGGAGCTGTTTAAAGAAGAGGATGTTCCAATTCAGCATGTCTTTCATGCGCAGGGGACTGCCTCCAGTGAAATTATGGATATGTTGGGGTTGGGCGGAGTGGAGAAAAATGTTCTTATGAGCATGGTGCCCAAAGTATTTGCGGATAAAATGCTGAAAAAACTCACGAAACTATTGCATTTGGGGATGCCGGGCACCGGGATTGCGTTCACAATTCCAATGTCCAGCGGAAGCGCGCAAATGGTGAAAATGATAGAGGCGTTGCAGACAGGAGAAGAAGCGAAGGCTTTAGAAAGGGATGAGACTGAAATGGCAGAAAGTGAATTCAGTATGGTTATGGCAATTGTAAACCAGGGCTTCAGCGAAGAGGTTATGGATGCCGCAAAACCTGTGGGTGCCACAGGCGGCACCGTATTTCACAGCAGGCGGGTTGGAAATGAAGATAAGATGAAGTTCTGGGGTATCAGTGTCCAGCCTGAACGGGAGGTGGTACTGATACTTGCCCGGAAGGAAGATAAATTGAATATTATGCAGGCAATCGGCAGAAAGTGTGGAATTAACAGTAAGGCTCAGGGGATTGTCCTATCTCTGCCGGTGGACAGCACAGCCGGAATGGATTGATAAAATTCCGGAATAAAGCAGGTGATGGATGTGAGTAAGAAAATTGTATTGGCATGCGCAAATTGGACCATGTGGGTTTTGTTCCTATGTGTCTTTATGGGTAGCGTTATGGGATGCGGTAATTCGGAGGGAATGGATGTATATAAGGAAAATTCCGAGAGTGCCGGCGTCAATTCTTCGTTAAACCTGGAAGAAAAGGAGGAAGCTTCTGAGGCACATAAAGAAAAGACGCCGGAGGGGAGTGTATCTCAGGGAACGGTGACGTCAGGGAGTAGTATGTCTCAGGGAACGGTGATGCCAGGGAGCGATGTACCCCGGGGAACGGAGCTGTCAGGGAGCGATAACTCTCAGGAAATGTCCATGCCAGGGAGTGACATGCCTCAGGGAACGGTGGCGTCAGGGAGTGATGTACCCCGGGGAACGGAGCTAGCAGGGAGCGATAGCTCTCAGGAAATGTTGATGCCAGGGAGTGGCATGCATCAGGGAACGGTGGCGTCAGGGAGTGATACTTCTCAGGGAATGCCGATGCCAGGGAGTGGTATGTCTCAGGGAACGGTGGCGTCAGGGAATGATATGTCTCAGGGGAAGCCGACGACAGGGAGCGATAATTCTCAGGAAACATCGACGTCAGGGAGCGGTATGTCCCAGGGAACATCAGAGCCGGAGAAAGGAGCGCCGCCAAGGACGGAAAATGTAGATGGCACAGCCCAGACGGGGAAGGAAGAGAAAGAAAATGCAGTGTCGGCGCTATCGCCTCTGTCAGTAGAGGGCACACAACTGGTAGACAATGAGGGTAATCCGGTACAGTTAAGAGGTGTCAGCACCCATGGTCTGTCATGGTATCCTGAGTATGTGAATGAAGCGTGTTTTCGTCAGTTAAAAGAGGAATGGGGGGCGGATGTTGTACGTCTCGCCATGTATACGGCGGAAAGCGGAGGATATTGTACCGACGGCAATCAGGATGCTTTAAAAGAGTTGATAAATGCAGGGGTGAAATATGCCACAGAATGCGGGTTATATGTCATTATAGATTGGCATATATTATCAGACGGCAATCCGAATACCTATGTAGAACAGGCGAAAGATTTTTTTGCTGAAATGTCAGCAAATTACGGAAATTATACAAATGTGTTGTATGAGATTTGCAATGAACCCAATGGAGGTACTGCCTGGAAGGATATAAAGCAGTATGCGGAACAAGTCATAGAAGTGATACGGGAACAAGATGAGGACGGCATTATTCTGGTAGGTACTCCCAATTGGAGCCAGTATGTGGATCAGGCTGCGAAAGATCCCATTGAGGACTGCGAAAATATTATGTATACACTGCATTATTATGCGGCGACACATACAGATGCTTTGAGACAGACCATGGTTACGGCAGTGGAAGGAGGCCTCCCCATCTTTGTGTCGGAATACGGTATCTGTGATGCCAGCGGCAATGGTTCCATAGATGAAAATCAGGCAAATCAGTGGGTGGACACCCTGGATGAATATCAAATCAGCTATGTGGCCTGGAACCTTTCTAACAAATCCGAGTCATCTGCAATGTTGAAAAGCAGCTGCAATAAGGTGAGCGGATTTAAAGCAGAAGATTTAAGTGCTTCCGGAAAATGGCTTTACAATATGCTGCATTCTGCGGATTCTGAGGGAAACTCCGGAGATTTTCCTGACAGGGGAACAACAGGCAGGGAAGACAATGATGGTTTAGGCCCGGACAGCAGTGAAGGCTCAGTCCAGGACGGAAGCACAGGAAGCCAAGGGGACAGTAAAGGTCCAGGCCAGAGCGGGAGCGCAGGAAGCCAAGGGGACAGTAAAGGTCCAGGCCAGAGCGGAAGCGCAGGAAGCCAAGAGAGCAGTGAAAGCCCAGTCCAGAGCGGAAACACAGGAAGCCTTGGGGGCAGTGAAAGCCCAGTCCAGGGAGGGAACGAAGGAAGCCCAGAGGGCAGTGAAAGCCCAGTCCAGAGCGGAAACACAGGAAGCCAAGGGAGCAGTGAAAGCCCAGTCCAGGGAGGGAACCAAGGAAGCCCAGAGGGCAGTGAAGGTCCAGGCCAGGGCGAAGATACGGGATACAGTGATGGCAGTGGACTTTCCGTGGAGAGGGTCAATTCATGGGGACAGGGTAACGACTCATTTTATCAATATAACCTTACCTTTCAGAATGATACGGACACAGAGCGCAGTGACTGGACGATTACTCTGATATTTGACAATAATATTACATTGAATAATGGCTGGAATGGCAATTATCAGGTGAATGGCAGTACTCTTTCCATATCCGCAATGGATTATAACAGGATTGTTCCCCCAGGAGGAAAGCTGGAAGGGATTGGCTTTATTCTGCAAAGCGGAGGAACTTTGACCATTCTTGAGACAAAAGCGCAGTGATTTTGTTCAGATGAAAGGGGAAGTGGCAGCATGGATGCCTTGAAAGTGGACAGACATATTGATGTATTGGATGGGGTCCGGGTCCTGGCAGTAGGATTTGTGGCATGGTTCCATTTTTGGCAGCAAAGCTGGATTACGCCGAGAATCATTCTTCCGGAAAAAGCAGTCCATGTTACAAGGTATTTTGGAATTACATCAATAAACTTTGAGGGATTTGTAAGATATGGATTTCAATTCGTGGATATGCTTATATTGCTCAGTGCTTTCTGTAATTTTTTCCCATATGCCAGAGCAATATTGCTAAAGGAAGCCTGGCCTGACACAAAAAATTTCTATATCAGAAGAGCGGCCAGGATATTGCCGTCTTATTATCTCGCTTTGATAATTATGATGGTCGTTTCGTTTGCGGAAGGAAACTGTAAAGCGGATGCCTTTTTTATAAAAGATCTTGTGACCCATATCTTATGTATAGCGCCGCTGTTTCCCGATACTTATCTTAGTACCGGCTTTAACGGTGTACTGTGGACTGTTCAGATAGAAGTCCTTTACTACATATTGCTTCCATGGATAGCGAAGCTTTTCAGAAAATGGCCTCTGGCTACATGCATTGCGTTGTGGGGATGCGGCATTGTGTCCGCCAATTATATTGTATATGAAAAGGCGGATATGATTCGGGTGTATGGCAATCAAATACTAACTTTTGCGGGATGCTACGCCAATGGGATGCTGCTCTGTATGCTGTATATCACTTTGAAGGGCAGGTCTGTGGAAAATCGGTACACCAAATGCGCCGCCACATTGACAGTATTTGGTTGTATCCTATACATGGGCAGGATGATGGAGCGTTTGGGGGTCGAAGAACTTCAGGTGGAACAGCTGCGGCAGAGGTTTGAGCTTTCCCTGGTCTTTTCCTGTTTTTTGTTGGCGTTGCCTTTTGCCTGTGGGTGTTTAAAATATTTCTTCGCGCACACCATATTTCGTTTTTTAGCAGCTGTATCTTATAACTTTTATATATGGCACCAATATATTGCCGTGAAATGCAAGGAGTGTCATATTCCTTTCTGGGAGGGAGAAGTTCCGCCCAATATGACTGGGGATTTGACATGGATGTGGAAATATCAGACGATAATTGTTATTATTTCTCTGGCTGTGGCCGTGATAATGACATATGGGGTTGAAAAACCGGCAGCAAAAGCTTTGGTATCTTTGGTTTCTGAAAAGGGCGGCCAAAACACATAAAAGCCTGAAGCCTAAAAACAGACTGTATAAAAGCAGTCTGTTTTTTATTGCGCCCGTTGCTGACAAATGCTTTTGTTCCTGCTGAAATATCAGTGTAACAGTTCAGCCATGCCATTCATAAGTTGCCGAAATATACATTTTTGCCAACAATTAATATGGCTGTCGGCAACTTATTTCATGTCGGGCGTCCGCCCTATAGAAATGATTGTACAAGTTGCCCTTAGTGAGCAAGCTCCCACGGGCAATTTGTACAATCATTTCTGCATGGCTGAACTGTTACATATCAGTTTATTTTCTGCAATAAACCCCTTGACAAACAACTGATAATACTGTATATATAACATATAAACAGATAAAGGACGGTGATGATTTGAAATTATTACAGAATTCGGGTGTACCAATCTATCATCAGATAGCGGAACAGCTGAAAGCTGATATTATGGCAGGCAAACTGAAAGAGGGAGAGTATCTTCCTTCCATCAGGGGACTTGCGAAAGAGCTGAAAATCAGTGTTATTACCACAATGAAGGCATATGAACAGCTGGAAGCGGAAGGTCTTGTCACTGCGGCGCAGGGGAAAGGGTTCTATGTCAATGCCCAGGACTGTGAAATGCTGAGAGAACAGCATTTGCGGAGAGTGGAAGAATTTCTTTTGAGTGCCATACAGGCTGCGGAAATTGCCGGAATGAAGGATGATGAATTGATGGAAACCCTGGGAACACTTCTCAGTATGAAGGATGGTCAATAGTTGAAGGAAAAATGTTTGGCTTTAGAAGGAGAATGCATCATGGAAAAAGCTATTTATAATGAATCGGAAACACAAAGTAATATAGTACAGGGGTGGGAGCTGAAGAAAAAATATAAGGGGTTTGAACTGGACATTCCCATGCTGCGGATTCCGAAAGGATTCTCCACAGCGTTAATCGGTGAAAATGGCGCTGGAAAAACCACATTACTCAATATGCTTGCAGGAATACGGCTGGATTATAAGGGAAAAATATCCTATTTTGGCATGGAGGAAGGGATAAACGGCAGCATTCAGGAAAAAATCGGATATACAGGTCCGGGCAGTTATTTTCTGCCCCAATGGACAATCGCTCAAGTGGAAGAAATCAGCGAACTGTTATTTGAACATTTTCATAAAGACAAATTTCGTGCCATTTGTGATAATCTGGGTATTACACAGAGCCAGGTCAAGGAAGTGCGAAAGCTCTCGGATGGAAACAGAATGAAGTTGATGTTGGCAGCCGTATTGGCACGGGAGACGGAATTGCTAATCCTGGATGAACCGGCTTCTCCTTTGGACCCTTTGATGCGTGACAGACTTTGTGAGCAGATACGGGAGTATCTGGCACAGGGAAATGGGGAACATTCCGTTTTCTTCTCCACTCATAATATTGCGGATATGGAAAATGTAACGGACTATGCCATTATTTTGGAACATGGCAACATTGTGGAAGAAGGTTTTGTGGAAGATCTGAAAGAAAAGTACATCTTGGTAAAAGGGGAAGCTGACGATGCGGAGAAGGCTGGAAAAATCCTGTTTTCCATATCTAAGAGCAGTTATGGATTTGAGGGAATATGCCTTGGGGAAAATCTGGAACAACTTGCAGGGATGGACATAGTAAAGGAAATACCAACCCTGTCCCAGATCAGCGTGGCAGTAATGAAAGTTAATACAAGACTGAAATGTTGACAGAAAGGTGAATATGAATGCCGCTTATGCGCTAAAGCGCATTTCTGAACCGGAACAGAATAGTCCAGCTAAGAAATGTCAGGAGGAAATTTAAAAACAGTCTCGGAACAGGGGTGCAATGTGTCTTTCAGACACAGAGAAGGGTTTTCAGACGCAAAAGCGGCT
>CAJUGT010000164.1 GCA_910586435.1 uncultured Acetatifactor sp.
GGCTAACGATAAGGAAGTGGTCCGGTTGTATAATATGCGTGAGATGGCACAAATTGATTACAACAGCGGCATGAAGAAAGTAAGAGATGAAACATGTATTGAAATTGCTCGAAATCTTTTAGAAATGAATATGTCCCATGATCAAATTGCAAAAGCAACAGGTTTAACCCTTGAAGAAATTAACGGCTTATAAAATAAACTGAACATGGTGGTAAGAAGAAAGGTGAATACCCTAGATACCAGGCGCTTCTGTGGCACTGAGATGAGAGCGGCTTAAAGCTGCTGGTAAAATAGAAACGGACAGTGACAAGTCGAATGGAACAGGACGGATGGTAAGGCACTAAAAAAAGAGGAACTGCGAAAGCGTTATGGAGGCAGTTTCTCTTTTTTGATGTGAAACAATCTTGGTTCTGGACAAATTTTTGATTGCCAGAAGGGCGAAGATTCATTATACTGAGAGGGAAGGCAGCGGCAGATTTACAGTGAAAGAAGAAACAGGTAAATGGGGGAAGACATGAAGTTACTTCATATTTCAGATCTTCATATCGGGAAACGTGTACACGAATTTTCCATGATAGAAGACCAAAAATACATTTTGGATAAAATAGTTATAATCGCAAAAGAGGAGCGGGCGGAGGGAGTGATTATCGCAGGTGATATATACGACAAATCGGTTCCCTCAGCCGAGGCCGTGCAGGTATTTGACAGATTTCTCACCCGGCTTGCCGGGTTGGGAATGAAAGTGTTTGCAGTCAGCGGCAACCATGATTCCGCAGAGAGAATTGCCTTTGGCTCACAACTGATGAAGGGGCAGGGAGTGCATCTTTCCCCTGTATATGACGGCGATGTGAAGAAGGTTGTCTTGTGGGATGCCCATGGGGAGATTTGCGTTTATTTATTGCCTTTTATCAAGCCTGCCCTGGTCCGCCATGTTTTGGAAGGGGAGCAGGAAGCGGAGGAAATGTTTCCGGAAAGCTATCAGGAGGCGGTAAAGCTGGCCATAGAGCGCATGAATGTGGACACTGCGAAGCGCAATGTGCTGGTGGCCCATCAATTTGTCACCGGCGCAGGGAGATGCGAGTCAGAAGAAATTGTGGTGGGCGGGCTGGACAATGTGGATATGGAGGTATTCCATGAGTTTGATTATGTGGCTCTGGGACACATTCACAGCCCTCAGTATGTGGGAAGGGAAACGGTGCGATACTGCGGCACTCCGCTGAAATATTCTTTTTCGGAGGCCCAACAGGAGAAATCCGTCACGGTGGTGGAACTGGGGGAGAAAGAAAATGTATTAATACATACGATACCACTGCTTCCGCTGCATGATATGAGAATCATTCGCGGCACTTATTTGGAGGTTACGGCGCGTTCCTTTTATGAGGATATGGACAGGGAGGATTATGTGCAGGTGATACTGACGGATGAGGAGGATATTCCTGATGGCCTGCGAAAATTGCGAATCATTTATCCAAACCTCATGCGTCTTGGGTATGACAACAGCCGAACCAGGCAGAGCCGAAATGTGGAAGCGGTTCAGGAGATAGAAAGAAAATCGGAATTAGAGCTTTTTCAGGATTTTTTTGAGTTGCAGAACAATCGGCCTATGAGTGCGGAACAGACGGATTTGGTCCGGCGGCTTATAGAGACGGAACAATAGACATTGAGTTAATAAAAAGGGGAATACAATGAAACCGATAAAGCTGACCATGAGTGCTTTTGGACCCTATGCGGGCAAGACAGAGATAGAATTCGGACAACTGGGGGGACAGGGATTGTACCTTATCACGGGAGATACCGGCGCAGGGAAGACTACCATATTTGACGCCATTGTATTTGCGCTGTATGGGGAACCCAGCGGCGATGTCCGGAGAGCGGATATGTTTCGCAGCAAATATGCCCAGGATACGACGCCTACTTATGTGGAATATGTGTTTGCGTATGGTGAAAAACATTATATCGTGAAACGGAATCCTGAATATGAGCGTCCCAGGAACAGAGGGACGGGCTATACATTGCAGAAGGCTGAAGCGGAATTGATCTACCCTGACGGACGCGCTCCGATTACCAAGTCAAGAGAAGTTACCAGGGCCATAACGGAACTAATCGGTCTGGATCGGAAGCAGTTTACACAGATTGCCATGATTGCCCAGGGAGATTTTCAGAAGCTTCTGCTGGCGGGAACGGAAGAGCGCAGTGATATTTTCAGGCAGATTTTTAAAACAGGGCTTTACCAGCGTTTGCAGGAGCGGCTGAAGGCGGAAGTGAAGGCTCAAGGGAAGGAATACGATGAGTTGAAACGAAGCATTAACCAATATATGGACGGCATTCTATGTGAAGGGGAGTCGCCGGCAGTCGTAAAGATCAGAGAATTTCAAAAGGAGAAATTTGACGGCAGGATTGGAGAAGGATTGGTATTGTTGGAAGAAGTATGCAGGGAGGAGGAAGAGGAATTAAAGGAACTGGATGCCGCAATGGAGCAGCTGGATATACGGATTGCGCAGGAGAACCAGTTGATTGGAAATATACATAGAATCAGGGAACAGCAGGAAGAACTGTCAAGGAATCAGACACTGTTGGAACAGGAGGAACCGAAGCTTTTGCAGGCAAAGGAACATTTTGCCAAGGCCAGAGAGGAAGCGGAGGAATGCGGCCTACTTTCATTGCGGATAAAAGAGCAGATGGATAATCTGACTCTTTTTGACGCGCTGAAGAAAGAAAGAGCGGAGCTTTCGGCACTGGAACAGGTATTTACGGAAAATGAGGGGCAAAAATCAAAACTTGTTCAGGAGAGGCAGGAGTTGGAGAAAAACCTGGCTCTGGATTGTGAAATGCTAAAAAGCTTTGACTCCCTGGGAGAAGAGAGGCAGTGTCTGGAAAACGTAAAAGAAGGACTGTTGCGTCACAAGGATGAACTGTGTCTGCGAAAACGCGGTATGGAACAGGAGGTGGAAAAGCGGCGGGAGACGGAGAAGGAAATTGCAAAAGAGCGGACAAAAGGGGAGGAATTGGAGACACTGCTTCAGGAATATGAGAAGAAAATAGAGACCCTTACAGACAGGGACGCACTGCTTTTGGAATTGGAAAAAGTTCTTGAGAAGCTGCGGGAGAGTAAGAAGTATTTACAAAAAGGATATGAGGAGTGGAAAGCGGTTTCAGAGGAGATGGCGCTGACAGCAGAGGAACTGGAAGAGCTTTTTTCTCGGGAAAAAGTATTTCAGGAAAAGGAGAAAGAGAGAAATTCAGAACTGGAGAGACTGAAAAATGCCGGGGAAGCAGAGGTTGGATGTGGGCATAGATTGGAGGAGGCGCAAAGACAGCTTCTGGCCTTTCAGGAACAAAAAGGGGAGCTTGGAATTGCGAAAGAGACGCTGACAGAACTGGCGGCAGCCTGTGAGGAGCTTGAGGGGAAAGGACAAAGACACCGGGAGAAGCTGGGCATTCTGCAAGAAGAATGGGACAAAATAAAGGATGCCGGGACACAAAAGCTCTTGTGGGAAGGAAAGGAAAAAGAACTGGAAGGACAAAAACAGGCCCAGGACAGACTATCCGAAGAACTGAAAAATCTCAAAACCGGGGAAGAGGAGCTTTTGCGGGTTCGGAGGGAATACCAGAAGGCAGCGAGGGAAAAGGAGAGACAGGGAAATGTCTATCAGGAGTTGGAGAGACGTTTTCTGGACGCCCAGGCAGGGGTATTGGCAAGAGAACTGAAGGAAGGGGAAGCATGTCCTGTCTGTGGTTCCAGGCATCATCCGATGGTGGCAAAAGCGCCGGAAACCGTGCCGGAAAAGTCGGAGCTGGAAAAAGAAAAAAAGCGCTTAGCCAAAGCGGAGGCAGCAGCGGAGCGTCTCAGCGCCCAGGCGGGGCTTTTGACAAAACGGCAGGAAGAGCAGGAAGAACTTGTAAAGGAACTGGCGGACAAGCTGGTTCAGGGAGGAGCGGGCGAGAACCAAAGTATTAAAAAATGGAATGGGGAGGGGGATTTTGGCAGTATGGCCTCCTGGCTTGAAATATTGCGGCAGCAGACAGAAGAGGAAATCAGAAACGCAGGAAAGGCCATAGCGCAGGCGGAGCAGGAAACAGAAAGGCTGGGGGAGTTGGAAGAGGCGCTTTTGAAAGCCAGGGAAGAACAGAACAGTCTGGATGGGGAGCTGAGGGAAAAGCAGCAGAAGTCTGCGGCAGCAAAAGGAAAATTGGATGAGAAGGAAAAACAGTGGGAAGTTTTTGTGTCAGGTCTGATATTGCCGGATTTTTTGTCACCTAAGGAAAAAGAATGGGAAGCGGATCAGGAACTTTGGATGGAAAAGACAGAGAACTGGCTGAGGCAAAATACAGGAAAACTGCGGAGGGAGCTTCAAAAGGCGGAAAAGGAGAAAAAAAGGCTGGAAGTCCTGGAACAGGAAGCGCTGCGGGCAGCGGAAGATAGAAAAGAATTGAGGGAACTGGTTCAGCTGAAGCAGGAGAGGGCGGCGGAATTAAATGGACAGGACAAAACTCTGCGAAAACAGCTTGGGGGAGAGCAGGAGAAAGCGGCAAAATTCCTTGCGCAGGCATGGGAACTTCCTGGAATAAAAGAATTGGCAGAGAATACATCCATGCTATGGGACGAAAAGGAATCCGTGGAGAATGCGTGGGATGTACAGGATAGGGAGAAAATTCTTTTGATGTGTGGACAGAAGCTTCAGAGTCAAATAGAACACAGAAAGGAAATGGAGGAGGAGCACAAGAAGAAAACCGCAGAGCTTTCGGAGACGAAAAAACGGGCAAATGAGCTGGAAAAACAGCTTGAAGGTATTGTAAACAGACAATATGAGAAGGCAGGCCAGCTTTTTGAGACTCTTTGCAGAGAAGAACCTGGACTGGCTGGGGAATATATTGACATAACCCAAATACCGGAACAGAAATTCCAGGAAATGACATCCGGGATAGAGCGGTTATTGGAGAACAAGCTGTTATCCGTTCAGGAACAATGGAAGGCGAATCAGAAGAAATTTTTAAAGAAGCAGGAACTGGAAGAAAAAATTCCGCAAATAGAGGAAAGGATCAAGGAGCTTGGCAGAAGTATTCAGGAAATCGAAGTGGAATGTGTAAGGATTCAGGCCGGATGTGAAGCCGGGAAGGGCAGAATTGATGTGTTGGCAGAACGGCTTGGAACAGAGCGAAGAGAAGATGTGGAAGAGAAAATCAAATCATTGGAACAGCGCAAAAGCGAGCTTGCGCTTGCCTTGAAACTGGCAGAAGAGTCATTGGCAGAGCATAACACGAGAAAAGAAAGGCTAACGGCGGCCGTGGAAACCTTAATAAGCCAGATTGCCGCAGCAGGGCAGGAAGGAACCATGAAGGAGGAAGAGGTTCTGGAGAGGAAGGAAAGATGGCAGCAGGAGAAACGGGCATTGGGAGTCAGGCGGGATGGCCGGAATCATGCATTGGTTGTCAACTTGGAGATTTGCCGTAAAGTGAAGGCAAGGCAGGAAAATATTATTGGGGTGGAGAGGAAATATGTCTGGATGAAGGCGCTATCGGATACGGCCAACGGTACCTTAAGCGGCAAACGTAAGGTAGAACTGGAAACTTATATTCAGATGGCTTATTTTGACCGTATCTTACGTCTGGCCAATATAAGGCTTCTCACCATGAGTAACGGCCAGTATGAACTGAAACGGGATGAAGAAGGGGAAAACAGAAAGGAAAAGGCAGGATTGGAGTTATCCGTTATAGATCATTATAATGGAACATGCCGCAGCGTCAGAACACTGTCCGGCGGAGAATCTTTCCAGGCATCCTTGTCCCTGGCATTGGGATTGTCGGATGAAATTCAGTCCTATGCAGGAGGAATCAGGATGGACTCCATGTTCGTAGATGAGGGATTCGGTTCTCTGGATGAGGAGGCTCTGGAACAGGCAATGAAAGCCCTGACGCGCCTTACGGAGGGAAATCGGCTGGTGGGAATTATCTCCCATGTCTCGGAGCTGAAGGAGAAGATTGAGAAAAAGATAGTGGTCACGAAATGTAAGGGCAGCCAGGGAGTTACCAGCAGAGCGGAGATTGTCTGAATATTCAAATATGCTTAAGGGAGAAGAGAGGAAGAGTCGTGAATCAGGTGAATTACCAAAAGGAATTGGATAAGATATTGGGGAGACTTTCCGAAGAGAAAAAGGAAAATCCTCCCACATTATTTCTGCATAGCTGCTGTGCCCCTTGCAGCAGTTATGTTCTGGAATATTTGTGCAAGTATTTCAGCATTACAGTATTTTATTTCAATCCCAATATTACGGATTCCGCAGAATATGGAAAGCGTGTCATAGAACAAAAGCGGCTGATAGAGGCGTATAACAGAGAGGGAAAAGGGTATCCCATTGCCGTTGTGGAGGGAACATATGATACAAAATGCTTTTTTGATATGGCCAGGGGAATGGAGGACTGTCCCGAGGGCGGAGAAAGGTGCTTTCGATGTTTTGCGCTGCGTTTAGAAGAGACAGCCAGGAGAGCGAAGGAAGCGGGAAGTGATTATTTTGCCACTACATTGACGGTCAGCCCCATGAAAAATGCCCGAAAATTAAACGAAATCGGACAGGAATTGTCAGAAGTATATGGGGTTGTCTGGCTGCCTTCTGACTTCAAAAAAAGAGATGGATATAAGCGTTCTATTACATTGTCCGCAGAATACGATTTATATCGGCAGAATTATTGTGGCTGTGTATATTCCAGGAACCGAACTTTACAGACAATGGAGTCCGGCAAAGAGATTCTGCGGAAAGTGGAGTAAAAGCCGCGCTCAATAAACCAATTTGAATTGCGCAAGTCAAAGGGCATTCCACCCTGTGCCAGGTGGATGTCCTTTTTGTGTGAGCATGAAAGTAATATATGAGATTTTGCGTGCTTCGTAAAAAAGCATGCCAAATATGGGGAGTGCAGGAGAATGGGGGAACTGTCATAGTAAGTGTAACAGTTTCGGAAAACGGAATGAAGTATCCATGCATATAATACAGTACCCCAATGCATCGGGGACTGCGCCCCGCATGAAAGTATGGGGTACTGTGGATGCGTACAAATCGCTGAAGACCTGCGGTTTGACGTACTGTGAAGCACACAACACAATCTGCGCGCAATACGAAATTAGAAGGAGGTGTTTTCAGGTGAATCACTATAATATGGGCCGAATGTTTCAGTCGTCCGGTATGGGTATGTCAAATAGAAATGCCAATGGAGGTGCTTCTCAGTCCTCTTGTGATTGTAATTATGGACAAAATGCAGCAATATCAAATGAAGCGCAATATGGATGTACGGAGGAACCTGATTATGAAGCAATGGAATCAAGAGGTATACCGGGGCCTATGGGGCCAAGGGGAGAACCCGGCGTGCCGGGATGTCCGGGTGAGCGTGGGGAACCCGGTCCCCAGGGCGTTACAGGACCTCAGGGTCCTCAGGGGGCTACAGGACCCATGGGTCCAAGAGGAGAACCCGGGCCATGTGGGCCGGCAGGACCGCCTGGTTATCCCCAAAACCATATATTCGCGTCGTTTATCAGTCAGGGTCTCATCATGCCGGAGAGAGCCATTCTTCCGCTGAAAATGGAGATACCGGATATCACCCAAAATATTTCTTTATGCAGCAACTGCTCCGTGGCTTTGAACGCAGGATATTATGCCATTTACTATTATGTATCTGCGGTAACAAGGAAGAGTGGATTTATTAAGCTTACTCCAATGATAAATGACCGAAAGAAAACTATGTATTCAGCATTCGCAAAGGCAGCCCGGCAGAAAGAAATGCTGGTGATATCGAGATATTTTATCATAGAAATACCGGAAGGATCTGTGCTGCTCTTTCAATGGAATTCTTCATCAGAAATTTGCAAAATTAACATGACTTTAAGCATAGAAAAACTATGCAGACAATAGTCAAAAAAGTCCGGAACAGTCCAGCTGAGAAATGTTAAGCCATTTATTATCAATATTTCGCTGGACAGGTGGGGTTGCGAAGGTACACGAGAGCAAATTTCATGAGACAC